>QHSO01000263.1 GCA_003220475.1 Candidatus Rokuibacteriota bacterium
GGCCCTAGGCCGCGCGGCGCTCGAGCCGTTGTGCGACGAGCGACATCGAGTACGTGCACAGCCAGTACACGACCGCGATGAAAATGTAGATCTGAAACGGCTTGATCTCGCGGTTGTTGACGATCTGCGCGGCCTTCGTGAGATCGACGTAGCCGATGATCGAGGCGAGCGACGTGTCCTTGAAGAGCACGATCATCTGCGTCACGAGCGAGGGCACCATGTTCTTGAGCGCCTGCGGTAGGACGACGTAGCGCATCGTCTTCGTCCCCGTCATGCCGAGCGCGGTGGCCGCCTCCACCTGCCCGCGCGGCACGGATTGCACGCCCGCGCGCACGATCTCGCCGAAGTAGGCGGCCTCGAAGATCACGAAGGCCGTGAGGGCCACGCCGTACTCGGGAATCGGCAGGCGCAGCAGCTGCGGAATGATGAACCAGATCCAGAAGATCACCATGACCAGCGGTACGCCGCGGAAGAACTCGACGTACATCGTCGCCGGCACGCGGATGAAGCGCGCCGCCGACAGCCGCGCCAGCCCGACGAAGATGCCGAGCACGAACCCGAGCAGGATCGCGGGAATCGCCAGCCGCAGCGTGCCGCCGATGAACGGACCGATGCCGATGAGCCCCTGCAGGATCAGAAACTTGAAGTTGTTCGTGATGACCGAGAAGTCCATCGGCTAGCTCAGTCCCGGCGGGCCGCGTCGACGGCGGACGGGACGCATCAGGCGGCGGGGCCGACGCGCGCGATCAGACCGGGGATCGCGTAACGGCGCTCGACGCGCGCCATGATCATCGCGATCGAGAGGCAGAGGACGAGATAGATCACGGTGCCGGCGGTCAGCGCTTCGATGGCTTTCGCGGTGTACGTCTCGATCTGGCGCGTCTGGAACGTGAGCTCGGCGACGCTGATCGTGAGCGCCACCGACGAGTTCTTGAGGAGATTCAGCGACTCGTTGGTGGCGGGCGGCACGATCAAGCGCAGCGCGACGGGAAGAATGATGAGCCGATAGGCCTGAAAGGTCGTGAGCCCCATGGCCACCGACGCTTCGAATTGTGTCCGCGGAATGGACTGGATGCCGGAGCGGATCACTTCCGAGATGCGCGCGCCGTGGTAGACGCCGAGCGCGAGCATGCCGGCCCAGAACTCGGCGCCGTGGTTGAAGAGCCAGTCCTGCACGGCGCGCGGCAGCAGCGGCGGCACGCCGAAGTACCAGAAAAACATCCACACCAGCAGCGGGACGTTGCGGAAGAACTCGACGTAAGACGTCGCGGCCCAGCGCAGCGGCGCGAAGCGCACCGTGCGCAGCGCGCCGGCCACGATGCCGAGCGCCACTGCGAGCAGCCACGCCAGCGCCGACAGCTCGAGCGTGGTGAGCAGACCTTGGAGCAGCCAGCGCCCCGACTCGCCGGTCCAGAGCACGCTCCACTTGAACGTGTAAGACATATGAACATGGGGGCCCCGAAATGGCCCCCAAACCCCCCAACGTTCGGGCCGCCCCGGCTAAGCCGTGGCGCCCCTCTGGTTTGCGTCGCGATGGGCCCCGAAATGGCCCCCAACCCCCCAACGTTCGGGCCGCCCCGGCTAAGCCGTGGCGCCCCTCTGGATTGCGTCGCGATGGGCCCCGAAATGGCCCCCCCAAACCCCCCAACGTTCGGGGCGCCCCGGCAAAGCCGTGCCGCCCCTCTGGATTGCGTTCGGACTACTTGCCGATCTGCTTTAACAGATATGCCTTCACCGGCGGCGTCATCGGGTACGGCAGCTCGCCCTTAGGACCGAACCACTTGTCGTAGATCTCGAAGTACTTGCCCGACTCGAAGCCGTTCTTGAGCCCGGCGTCGACGGCGGCCTTGAACTTGGTGTCGCCCTTACGCATGGCCATGCCGTACGGCTCCTCGGAGTAGAAATCGCCGACGACGTCCCAGTCGTTCGGATTCGGCGCCTTGGCCTTCAGGCCGTATAGCTGGATGCCGTCGTTCGTGTAGGCATCGACCTGGCCCTGCAATAGCGCCTGGAAGGCGGCGGGCTGGTCGGGGAATTCGCGCAGCTGAGCCTGCGGGTACTTCTCGCGAATGATCTTCGCGTTCGTGGCCCCCTGCTGGGCGGCGATCCGCTTGCCGCCGATGTCGTTGATGGACTTGATGGGGCTGCCCTTCTTCACGAGGAACTGCGCGCCGGTGTAGAAAAAGGTCAGGCTGAAGTCGACCGATTCTCGCCGCTGCGGCGTGTCGGTCATCGTCCCGGCGATGAGGTCCACCGAGTTGCTGGTCAGCAACGGGATGCGCGTGGGCGGCGTCGATTCCTTCTTCTCGACCTTGATCGACTTGCCGACGGCTTTCTCCACCGACGGCTTCACGAGCATCTCGACGAGATCGATGGTGAAGCCGACCCACTCGTTGTTCTTGTTGATGTAGGCGAACGGCGGCGAGCCCGTGCGGGTGCCGATGGTCAGCACGCCGCTGGACTTGATCTTCTCCAGGGTGTCCTGCTGGGCCACCACCGGGCCGGCGAGGGCGAGCCCGGCGGCGAGTACCAGGACGACGGCAACGGTCTTCTTCATGGGTCCTCCGTCAATGGGTGAGGATCTTGGAGAGGAACTGCTTGCCGCGCTCGGATTTCGGCGCGGCGAAGAACGCCTGGGGCGTCGCCTCCTCGATCACCTGCCCCTCGTCCATGAAGACGACGCGGTGGGCAACGCGGCGGGCGAACCCCATTTCGTGCGTGACGCACATCATCGTCATGCCCTCGCGCGCGAGCGTGGTCATGACGTCCAGCACTTCGTTGATCATCTCCGGGTCGAGCGCGGAGGTGGGCTCGTCGAACAGCATGATCTTCGGCTGCATGGCGAGCGCGCGCGCGATGGCCACGCGCTGCTGCTGGCCGCCCGAGAGATTGGCCGGATAGTTGTCGGCCTTCTCGACGAGCCCGACCCGGGCCAGCAGCGCTCGCGCGGCTTTCTCCGCCTCCGCGTGCGAGAGCCTCCGTACTTTTTTCGGCGCCAGCATGATGTTCTGCAGCGCCGTCATGTGCGGAAAGAGGTTGAACGACTGAAACACCATACCCACGCGCGTGCGGAGCGCCGGCAGGTTCACGCCGCGCGCGGTCACCGACGCGCCGAGCACGGCGATGTCGCCACCCTGCACGCGCTCGAGGCCATTCACGCAGCGGATCAGCGTGGATTTGCCGGAGCCCGACGGACCGCAGACGACCACGACCTCGCCGGCGCCGATGGCCAGATTGATGTCGCGGAGCACGTGCAGTTTGCCGAACCATTTGTTGACGTCTCGGAAGACGATCGCGGGCGCGGCCGCCATCACGCGTCTGGCGGTGGCGCAGCGCCGCCGCCGCTCGATGCTGTCGCGCCCAGCAGCAGCGCGCTCAGCGCGGCGCGATCGCGCAGCAGCGCCGCGAGCCGATCGAGCGAGCTGTCGACCGCTTTGGCCAGCGCGTCGGCGCCGCCGAAGCGCTCGAGCGTCTCCGGTGGGATGAACTTCAGCAGCAGGCTCGAGGTTCCGGGCGGCATCCCGGCGAAGTGCACGGTGAGCACGCCGTAGTCCTCGAGCAGCAGCATCGCCAGCGCTGCCGTCGCCTCGATCGGGACGATCGGCGGCGTGGCGACTCCCGCGCGCTCCATGGCGAGCGCCAGGACATCCTCGGCGCGCAGCTGCGCGGTCACCGGCGTCACGTGCAGCCGCGCGCCGAAGACGCCGCGCAGCGCCTCGCCGACCTTGCGTGTCGTCGCCACCAGCGTGCGCACGCGCTCGGCACGATAGCCGGCGAGCGAGCGCGCCACGGCGGGATAGAGCATCGGGCGCGCCTCCAGACCGAACTCGAACGCGCGGGCGCGCACGGCGGCCACGAGTGACGCGTCGCCGGCGAGCAGTCCCAGGCGCGGGCCGACGGTGCCGTATTTGTCCAGTCCCGTGGCGCCGAGATCGGCACCGAGCTCGAGCGTTTTCGGCTGATCGAACACCGCGGGGCCGACGCGCGCGCCGCCCGCATCATCGACGTAGACGCGGACGCCACGAGCCCGCGCGAGTCGCACCGCCTCACGGGCGGTCTCGAGCGGGAGGAGATCGTAGGTCACGGCCAGCCGCGTGAGCACGAGCAGCGTCACGTGTGGCTCGCGTTCGAGTGCCGCGACGAGGCCGGCAATGTCACCGGTTTCGACGAAGCGCGCACCGCACTGCCGCGCCGAGCGGAT
>QHSO01000071.1 GCA_003220475.1 Candidatus Rokuibacteriota bacterium
CACAAGTGTGTCTGGCCTGACACCAAATGGATGTGCAATTGCTAACGATTCCCGCATTCATGGGAACCTCCCCCGGCGGCGCGGATGCTATAGTCGGGGCGCATGGCGGGTGGGATCCTCGATGGCCTCAATGGCGCCCAGCGTGAGGCCGTTACCCATGACGCGGGCCCGCTGCTGATCGTCGCCGGGGCAGGGACGGGGAAGACGACGGTCATAACCCGGCGGATCGCCTACCTGATCGAGCAGGGGAAGGCGCGGCCGGAGGAGATCCTCGCCCTCACGTTTACCGACAAGGCCGCCGCCGAGATGGAGGCGCGCGTCGACGAGCTCGTGCCCTATGGGTACGCCGACGTCGAGATCGCGACGTTCCATGCGTTCGGAGATGCGCTGCTGCGGGGGCACTCGCTGGAGATCGGCCTTCAGAACGACTTCCGGGTGCTGAGCCGCGCCGAGCAGGTCATCTTTCTTCGGGATCGGCTGTTCGATCTGCCGCTGCAGCGCTACCGGCCGCTCGGGGATCCGACGCGGTATCTGCAGTCGCTGATCACGCTGTTCAGCCGCTGCAAGGACGAGGACATTTCAGCCAACGCCTATCTCGCGTGCGCGGCGCGGCTGGGCGCGGACGCCGACGACGAGGAGAAGCTGGACCGGGCGGAGGCGCAGGCGGAGCTGGCCGCGACGTACGCGCGGTACCAGGAGATGATGGCCCGGAACGACAAGATCGACTTCGGCGATCAGATCGTGCAGGCGCTGCGGCTGTTGCGTGCGCGACCGCATGTGCTGAACGCGTACCAGCGGCGGTTCAAGTACGTGCTCGTCGACGAATTTCAGGACACGAACTATGCGCAGTTCGAGCTGGTGAAAATGCTGGCGGCGCGGCATGGCAACGTGGCGGTGACCGGTGACGACGACCAGGCGATCTATCGGTTCCGCGGCGCGGCCATCTCGAACGTGCTGAGCTTCTTGCGCCACTATCCGGACGCCCGGCAGATCGTGGTCACGGAAAATTTCCGCTCGCACCAGGCCATCCTCGATGCGGCGTACACGCTGATCCAGTACAACAATCCCGACCGGCTCGAGGTCGAGAGCGGCATCGTCAAGCGGCTCACCGCTGTGCGCGAGGCGCCGGGGCCGCTGCCGCGACACTGGCACTACGACACGGCGACCCAGGAGGCCGATAGCGTCGCGCAGACCATTCGCGAACGCGTGGAGGTCGGTGAGTGGTCGTACGACGATGTCGCGATCCTCGTGCGCTCCAACGACGACGCCGATGCGTTCCTGCGCGCGCTCAACCTGCGCGGCGTGCCGTGGACGTTCTCGGGCAACGCGGGGCTGTACGGGCGGCCGGAGGTGCGGCTGTTGCTCGCGTTCCTGCGCGCGGTCGCGCACCCGGACGATTCAGTCAGCGTCCATTATCTGGCGTCGTCCGACCTCTATCAGGTGCCGATCGTCGACCTCACGCGCTGCGCGACGCATGCGGACCGCAAGCATCGCTGGCTGTTCGACGTTCTCAAGGACGCCGAGCAGATCGCCGAACTCGGCGGTGAGCTGTCGGAAGAAGCGCGCGGCGCGATCCGCCACCTCGTGAGCGACCTCGTGCGCTACATGGAGCTGGGCCGCGAGATGCCGACGGGCGAGCTGCTCTATCAGTTCCTCGTCGACTCGGGGTGGCTCGCACGCATGTCCAAAGCGGTGACGGCGCGCGACGAGGCCGAAGTCCAGAACATCTCGAAGTTTTTCCGGCGCATCCAGGATGCCTCACGCGCCCTCAAGTACGACAACGTCCGCGAGTTCGTGAAGCACCTGGAGGCGCTGATCGACGCCGGCGAGGATCCGGCGGTGGCCGAGGCCGACGTCGAGACGCCCGCCGTGCGCGTGCTCACCGTCCACAAGGCGAAGGGCCTCGAGTTCCCCGTCGTCTTCCTCGTGCACCTCGTGCAGGGAAAGTTTCCGACGCAGCGACGCCGCGACGCGCTCGAGCTGCCGGCGGAGCTGCTCAAGGATCTCGCGCCCACGCGCGACTTCCACACGCAGGAGGAGCGGCGCCTCTTCTACGTCGGCATAACGCGCGCGCGGCGCGAGCTGTTCTTGACGAGCGCCCGCGACTACGGCGGCACGCGCGAACGCAAGGTGAGCCAGTTCGTCCTCGAGGCGCTCGACCTTCCGAAGGACGCCGCGCGCCCGTTCAAGAGCAAGGGGGTGGAAGAGATCGACAGCTTCGCGCCGCCGGCCGCGCGCGATGCCGCGGCGCCGCCGCCGATTCCCGCCGACGAGGAGATCACGATCAGCCACAAGCAGGTCGACGACTACCAGACCTGCCCGCTGAAGTATCGCTACGTCCACCAGCTGCGGGTGCCGATTCTCCGGCACCACACGGTCGTGTACGGCGCGACGATCCACGAGGTCGTCGAGTTCTATCTCAAGCGCCGCGTCGAGGGCAACTACACCTCGCTGCCGGACCTGCTCGCCGAGTACGACGCGAAGTGGCTGAACCAGGGCTTTCTGACGTGGGAGCACCAGGAGGCGCGCCGAGCCGCGGGCCGCGAGGCGGTGACGCGCTTCTGGCACCAGGAGGAGAGCGCGGGCACCAAGCCGACCTCCATCGAGAAGGACTTCGCGTTCAGCGTCGGGCACACGCGGGTGCGCGGCCGCTTCGACCGCGTGGACGAGGACCTGCTCGGCGCGACGATCATCGACTACAAGACGAGCGAGGTCACCAAGCAGAAAGATGCGGACCGGCGCGTGGCCACGAGCCTGCAGCTCAAGATGTATGCGCTCGCGTGGCGCGAGGGCACCGGACGCCTGCCCCAGCGGGTGGAGCTGCGGTTCATCGAGTCCAACGTGATCGGTCGGTACGTGCCGACCGAGGCGGACGTCGAGGAGGCGCTCGCCGCCGTCGAGACCGCCGCCGCCGGCATCCGCGCGCGACGCTTCGAGGCCACGCCGTCACGCAATGCCTGCCGCTGGTGCGCCTATCGGCAGATCTGCCCGTTCACCGCGACGCGCGAGTAATCGGTCTCCGCGCCCCTCACGCGCCCGGCACCCATGGCCAGTACTTCGCGACGGCGCCGGCGTCCACCCGCAGGTCGCAGCCGGTCACCATCTCGGCGTCGTCCGAGGCGAGAAAAACGGCGGCGCGCGCGTAGTGGCGCGGGCTCGGCAGCTTCTGCATCGGCACCATCTTTGCGAAGTCCAGCGGCCCCGCGCGGCGTTCCGGCCGCGCGCGCCCCCACGCGACGGCCCGCTCGGCGCCCTCGTCGGGGTCGGTCGCCGTCGGCGTGAGACTGTTCACGCGGATCCCGTGGCGGGCGAGGTCCATGGCCGCCGAGCGCGTGAAGTTGAGCAGCCCGCTCTTGCTCGTCGCGTACGCGATGTTGCCCGCCTGACCCTGGTGGCCCGCGGTGGAGACGATCACGATGATGCTTCCCCGCGTGCCGCGCTCGACCATGCACCGGGCGACGTGCTTGGTGCACAGGAACGTCCCGGTGAGGTTCACGGCGATCTGCCGGCTCCAGCGCTCCAGCGGCATCTCGAGCACGCCGAGACCGCCGAGGATGCCCGCGTTGTTGACGAGCACGTCGACGCGGCCGTAGACGTCGCGCACGCGCGTCACCATCGCCTGCACCTGCGCCTCGTCGGTCACGTCGCACGTCACACCGAGCGCCTGGCCGCCGCGGCGCTCGATCCAGGCGGCGCACTGCGTGGCGTTGTCGGCGACCACGTCGACGCACACCACGGTGGCGCCCTCGTCGGCCAGCCCCTGCGCGATGCCGCCGCCGATATTGGGACTGGTGCCGGTGACGATCGCGATCTTCCCGGCGAGCTTCAGCGTCGCGCCTTCGCCCGCTGCTCCTCCTGCAGGTAGCGCACGGAGACGCGGTTGAGCGGCACCGCGTCGGGCGCCAGCCCGTCGGGATTGCGGTACTCGAACGGCGCGTCGCGCCCGCCGTAGTGCTTGGTGACGACCAGGCGGCGCCACTGGATCACCTCGGCGTCCGTCGCCGACAGCTTCTCGGGCGTGTCGTACCGCTGGTTCAGCATCACGCGCTCGTCCTGCCGCGAGAAGTTGTACTCGACGATCCAGCGATGCAGGAGGACATAGAGCGCGCGCTGCCACACGCGCGCGAGCGCGCTGCTCGGCCGAAGATAGTGGTAGTACCACACGCGCGTCAGCTTCGCTTCGACCGGCACGCACATCCGCGTGTAGAGGTCGTACGCGAACTCGGCGCGGAACATGCCGGGCAGGTGATGGCCACCGCACCAGCGCGCGGAGCGCGGCGGCGGGATGTGCCGTCGCGCCCGCTCGACGAACGGGCGGAACAGCCAGGTCCAGTAGCGACGGCGGTTCGACGTCGGCCAGCGCCAGCCGTTCGCGTACAGGTCCTGCGCCGGGCTGCGGCGCAGATAATTGCTCTCGGCCACGTCGCCACCGAAGCCATTGCCGACGAAGATCGGATGCTCACCCTGCGCGCCGCGTGCGATGAAGCCCGCGCGCGCCACCACCAGCGCGTTGCGATGCACGTAGTTCACGTGCGAGTCCATCGAGTTCTCGAGCGCGACCTCCCAGTTGCAGCGCCAGTAGACCTGGCCCGTGAGGATCAGGGCCTGGTCGTCGAAGAACTCCTCGGGCACGTCCTCCTCGATCGGCGCCGGATCGCCGTCCCCGATCCACACGAAGACGACGCCCTTGAGCGTCCGCGTGGGGTAGCTCTTGGCCTCGGTGCCCGGCTTGCCGCAGACGCCGGAATCGGGTCCCTCGGAGAGCACGGCGACGTTCTTGCCGCCCTCGTCGAACACCCAGCCGTGGTAGGGGCATGCGATCGTGCCGCGGTAATGGCAATCGCCCTCGCTCAGCCGCGCGCCGCGGTGCGGGCAGACGTCCTGGATGGCGACGACGTCGCCGGTCGCGCCGCGAAAGAAGCACACGTCCTCGCCGAGGAGCGAGACCTTCACCGGCCGGCTCCGGCCGACGCGGCGCGCGGCGATCGCCGGGTACCAGTAGTTGCGCAGGCCGAGCGGCGGGATCAGCGGCCGGATATCGCCGCTGAGCTTCGGGATCGCGCCGTTCGTGGCCGGCGCGCTCATGGCTCGAACACGGCGAAGCACTTGTTGGAATTGAACGACCACGTCTCGACGAAGTCGCACGCGCCGGGCTTGCGTCCCAGCTCCTCCATGGCGCCGACGAGCATGTACCAGTTGAGCATTTCCTGCTGCCCCGACGCCTCGATGGACGCCAGCGGTGTCGTGCGCCACGTCTCGTAGTCGCCGACCCGCAGCGCCTCGTAGAGCCGACGGTCGGCCTCGATGTCGGGATAGAGCTGATAGTGCTTGTCGGTCAGAAAGGCGTGCGACCAGCTCGACGACGCGATGAGCGCCGTGCGCCACGGACTCGCGCGCATCGCGCGCGCCGTCGCGGCTCCGACCTGCATGCAGCGCTTCGGTGACGGCGACGGCGGATCGAGATCGGCCTCGGCGATGGGTTGCGAGAGGTTGCTGCGATAGCCGCGCTGGGCGATCACGCGACGGCCGTAGCAATTCACCTGGAAGGCGACGACGGGATACGGAAAGCCGACGCGATCGTAGTCGAGGAACATGATCGTGTTCAGGAACGCGTGCGCGAGGCCCGCATGATGCAGCGGCCGATACGCGTACGCCGTGTCCACACCGTCCTCGAGTAGCCGCGCGGCGAGATACTTGCCGGCCTCGCGGTGTCCCGCGACGCGGAACACCGTGTCGGCGCCCTCGCCCCAGACGTTCGGCGTCTCGATGTCGCGCGCACGGTGGCGCGCCTCCATCCGATCGTACGCGAGGATGCAGAAGGGCGGGATGATGTCCTCGGTGAAGTTCTCGTACTGATCGTCGCCCCAGATGACGACGACCTCGGGCCGGAAGTCGTCGAGCAGCTTGCGCGCGTGACGGAAGTGACGCACGAGCGTGGCACGGTGCGCCGCCGCCGACGCCGTGCCGCCGTCGTCACCGTATTCGCGGCGCATCGGCGCCGGCCAGTTCGCCGGGTCGCGATAGCGCTCCGGCAGGCCGGGGTCGCGCAGGATCGTCCTGAGGATTCCCGCCATGTTTTCGTCGCGGCCCACAAGCGGCGGGTAGTGCGTCAGACCGAGACCGAGGATTTCGCCCACGTTCGGGTCCTCCTCGCGGTGAAGGTAGCCGCAAGGGTATCAGAGGATCGGCCAGACTTTCGACGGCGCCTTGGGAAAGAGCACCTGGAGCAGCGCGCGTGGCTCCTGTCCGCGTGTCACGCAATCGGGAAACGCGGCCTCGAGCTCGTCGAGCGACCGATAGCCGAACAGCAGCTGCAGGAACGTCAGATCGGGAAACGCCGCCGACGGCCGCCGGTCGTCCGCGGACGGGAGGCTGAAGTCCAGACCTATCGCGATGCGCGGCGGCGACCACGCGTCGACGCTTTTGATCCGGCCGCCCTCGATCACCAGACGGACACCGTTCCGGTAGAAGCTCAGGCGCAGCTCGCCGGTGTGACCGACGAACGGCGATGCCGCGAGGCGCCGCTCGAGGACCGGCGTGAGCCGCCGGAGGAGGTCCGGCAGGTCCGGCGTCCTCAGATAGTACGCATACGGTCGCCGCGCGCCGGAGAACTGCACGACGCCCGCGAAGGGATGCGCGGTCCCCAGCATCCAGCAGTCGATGAAGCCGAGCTCACTCTTGGCCTCGCGTGCGTACGCCTCGCCCGTCTCGCACAGGTACGCGAGCAGGGGATAGGCGACGGCGCGCCAGGACACGCCGGACCGCACCTCGATCTCGCGCACGGGCATCCCGGGGCCCCACAGCCGCGCGACGTGCTCGACGAAGCCGACCGCCTCGCCGGCCTGGCTCTCGATGATTCGCACCGCGGAGCTCGCGGCGCTGCCCGCGCTGCGCCCGCCGATCATGTAACGCCACGCGCCCTCGTCGCGCGGCGCGGTGACCAGATACCGCTGGCCCGCGTGCGCGCTGGTCGCCGCGAGCACTGGCGCATCGGCGTCTGTGGCCGCTCGCAGGCGGAACGGCGGGGCGGCTTGTTTCACGCCGGCGGCGAGTCCGGGCGTGAAGAGTCGAGGCCCGCCGCCGAGCTCCAGCGCCATCTCGTAACCGAACTGACGGTAGAACCACGGGATGCCGTTGATCGCCAGCAGCTGATGGCCGCGCTCCGCGCTCCACGCGTGGGCCACCTCGAACATCGCGCGCACGAGCCCGCGCGCTCGGAATTCCGCGCGCGTGCCGACGATCTCGGGCTGGCCGACGGACAGCGGCACGCCCGCGTAGGTCCAGGTGTGCGACAGCAGGATCATGGAGGCCACGATGCTCTTTTCCCGCGGGTCCTCGACGACCAGCGCGCTGTCGGCACGAAACGTCGGATGGTGGCCGCTGATGAGGTCGCGTGTCCAGGCATCCATCCACGGCGCGGGGTCGGGCGCGTCCTGACCACGCAGCACGTCGGCGTTGAACGCGCCGAGGCGCTCGGCGTCGGCCTCCGTCGCGCGCCGCATGACGAGACCACCGCCCAGGTCGCGCAGCATGATTCGGGCAGGGTAGAGCCGGCTCGACGCGTCGTCAACCGCGCGACGTGCTACCGTGGCTCGCATGAGCCGCCACGCCGGACCGCCGCGCGCCGCCGACGCGCCGTCGATTCCCGAGCCGACGTTCGCCGAGCGCGCACGCACGCTTGCGTATCTCGGCCTCACCGGCGCGCTCGCGACGCTGTCGCGCCGGCATCCGGGTCATCCGTTCGCCTCGGTCATGCCGTACGCGCTCGACGACGCCGGCGCGCCGCTGTTCCTCATCAGCACGATGGCGATGCACACGCAAAATCTCGAAGCCGATGCGCGCGCGAGCCTGCTGATCACGCAGCCCGGCTGGAGCGGTGATCCGCTCGCGGCCGCGCGACTGACACTGATGGGCGAGGCGCGCCGCGTGCCGGAGGGGACCGTGGCCGCCGCGCGCGAGCGGTATCTGGCGCGCCACGAGCGCGCTCGCTACTGGGCGGACTTCGAGGACTTCGCGCTCTGGCGGCTGCAGGTCACCGACCTCTATTTCGTCGGCGGCTTCGCGGCGATGGACTGGGTGACGGCGGCCGACTACGCCGCGGCCCGCCCCGATCCGCTGGCGGACGTCGCCGCCGGCATCGTCGAGCACATGAACCGCGACCACGCCGACGCGCTCGTCGACTACGCGCGCCACTTCGCCGGCGAGCGCGCCGACGAGGCGACCATGGTGGCCGTGGACCGACTGGGCTTCAAGCTGCGGCTGCGCAGCGGCGACCGGCTGTCGAGCGCGCGCGTCGCGTTCCCGTGCGAGGTGACGACGGCCGCGCAGAGCCGCGAGGTCTTGATCGCGATGCTGAAGGAGGCTCGCACGGGGCGCTGAGGCTCAGGCGGCCGGCGCGTGGCTGGTGCGCGGCCGGCGCGCGAGCTGCACGAGCGAGCCGGCGTGGAGCCAGAAGGCGAACGGCACGAGGAATCCCGGTAGCCAGATATACGGAAACGTCGCGAGGAACGCCGTCGACGGCTCCGTGACGAAGGCACGGAACCGCGTGGGCAGCGCGAGCTGGGCGTGGATGACGACATTGGCGAGGATGAGGATGCCCGCCACATTCCACGCGCTGCCGACCCACGCCGGCCACGCCCGTCGTTCCATGACCATCCACCCCACGGGAATCGCCGTCAGTCCGATCAGGATGTCGATGTTGCGCCCTTCGAAGGTGACGAGCTGCGGCGCACGACCCTGCACGGCCAGCGCCCACAGGATGATTTCCATCAGGATGCGAAACGACTGCAGATACACGAGCCGCTCCGGCGGCGTCACCGCGAGAAAGTGCCGCGTCCCGTGTGTGGGCAGCATGAGTAATCCGACGACGAGCGGCAACAGGCCGGCCAACGCCAGTCGCGGCGGCATGCATCGAGGGCGAGCGTCACGCGAGCGATCGTACCACGCGCTTCGCGCGGCCCCCGATGGCATCATGGCCGCATGCGCGCCATGTCCGTCGTCGATGCGCCCACGCCGCGCGCGCCGTTCGTCGCGCTGTCGACGTTGTGGCTCGTGCTCACCGGAACGCTCTGCAATCTGCGCTGCACACACTGCCTCAACACCAGCGGCCCCGACGCGCCGTGGCTGCCGCCGCTCGACGGCGCGGTCGCGCGGCGCGCGATCGCGGAGGCCGCCGCGCTCGGCGTGCGCGAGATCTACTTCACCGGCGGCGAGCCCTTCCTGCATCGTGAAATCCTGCCGCTGCTCGAGACGAGCCTGGCCATCGCCGCGACCACCGTGCTGACGAACGGCACCGTGCTGACGGACGCGACGGCCGACGCGCTCGCCGCGCTGGCGCGCGCGTCGCGGTACTCGCTCGAGATCCGCGTCAGCCTCGACGCGCCGGACGCCGAGACGAACGATCGCGTGCGCGGCGCGGGCACGTGGCGGCGCGCGGTGCGCGCGATCCGGGCGCTGGACGCGCGCGGGCTGCTGCCGATCGTCACCGCGACCGAAATCGACGGCGCGCCGGACGCGTACGATCGATTCCGCGCGCTGCTGAGCGGGCTCGGGATCGCGAGGCCGCGCGTGAAGATCTTGCCCGTGTTTCCCGTGGGCCGCGCCGCCGGCGACTCCGCCGCGCGCTTGTCGGACGCCGACCTCGAGGGCTTCGACCGCACGGCGCTGCAGTGCGCGGACACGCGCGCCGTCGCCGCCGGTGGCGTCTACGCGTGCCCGATCCTGGCCGGTCTGCCCGGCGCCCGGCTCTCCGACGGCGATCTCACGGCCGCACGCCGTCCTGCGGCGCTCTATCACGCGGCGTGCCTGACGTGTCACCGCACGGGGGCGACGTGCCGGAACGCGTGAGCGAGTACCGCCGCATCGCGGTGCTCGGCGGTGTGTACGCGAACGCCGAGGCGCTGGCCGCCGTGCTGGCCGACGCGCGACGCCGCAACGCCGAGGCCGTCTTCTGTCTCGGTGACCTTGGCGGCTTCGGGCCGGATCCCGCCGGCGTGCTGCCGCTGCTGCGGGCGCATGACGTCCGCGTTGTGCGCGGCAACTACGACGACGCGATCGCGACCGGCGCGACGGATTGCAACTGTGGCTACACCGATCCGCGCGACAACCACTATGCGCGCCTCAGCTATGCCTACACGGTGGCCCATACGCCGGCCGCCGATCGCGCTTGGCTCGCCACGCTGCCCGCGCAGCGCCGCGTGCAGCTCGGCTCACACCGCATTCTCATGTGTCACGGCTCGCCGCGGCGGATCAACGAGTTCCTCTGGGAGTCCACCACGCCGGACGGACTGCTGCGGCGATTGCTCGCCGACTATTCCGCCGACGTGCTGCTGTGCACGCACACCGGACTGAAGTGGCATCGAGCGCTGGACGACGGCATCGCGCACGCGGTGAACGTCGGCGCCGTCGGCCGCCCCGAGAACGACGGCACGCCGCGCGTCTGGTACGCGCTGCTCGGCGCCGAGCCCGACGTGCGCGTGCAGTTCGTGCCCGTGACCTACGACCACGAGTCGGTTGCCCGCGCCATCGAGGCCGAAGGTTTGCCGCGGGAGTTCGCGGAGACGTTGCGCAGCGGCTGGTGGACGACGTGTCTCGAGAATCTGCCGGCCAAGGAGCGCGCGCGCGGTCGCTTCTGAGCGCGGTCGCTTGACAGCCGCGGTGCCCGCCCGTACGGTACGCGCCGTCACCTTCAAAGGAGGCCTGCCATGGTCCGCATCTCCGTGCTCTATCCGGCGTCCGAGGGCAAGAAGTTCGACGTCGACTACTACGTCAACAAGCACATGAAGCTGGTGCGTGAGCGGCTCAGCTCCTTTGGTCTCGTGCGCACGGAGGTGGACAAGGGCGTCGCCGGCGGCGCGCCCGGCTCGCCGGCGCCATACGTCGCCATCGGACACGTCTACTTCAACGCGCTCGACGGCTTCCAGAAAGGCATGGGCCAGCACGGCAAGGAGATCATGGCGGACATCGCGAACTACACGAACATTCCATCGCAGATCCAGATCAGCGAGGTCGTCGGATAGGTGGCGCCCGGCGTCTCGTACGACGTCATCGTCGTCGGCGGCGGCAACGCGGCCATGTGCGCGGCGCTGTCCGCGCGCGAGCACGGCGCGCGCGTGCTCGTGCTCGAGAAAGCGCCGGAGGCATGGCGCGGCGGCAACGGCTTCTTCACCGCCGGCGGCTTTCGCTTCGCCTTCAAGAGCTTCGACGAGGTGTGCGAGCTCGTCGGCGACCTCTCCGACGAGGAGAAGACGTCGATGGACGTGCCGCTGTATACCGAGGATGCGTACTACGACGATCTGATGCGCGTGACCGAGGACCTCGCGGACGCGGATCTCGCACTGACGCTCGTGCGCGAGTCGCAGCCGACGATGCGGTGGATGAAGGCGCAGGGCATCCGCTGGATCCCCATGTTCGGCCGCCCTGCTCACCGACGCGCGCGGCGCCGTGACCGGTCTGGAGATCCGCAGGCCCGACGGTGCCAGCGAGAGTCTGCAAGCGAAGGCGCTGGTGCTCGCCTCGGGCGGATTCGAAGCCAACGTCGAGATGCGCACGCGCTATCTCGGACCGAACTGGGACCTCGCGCGCGTGCGCGGCACGCCGTACAACACCGGCGACGGCATCCGCATGGCGCTCGACATCGGCGCGCAGGCGTGGGGCCACTGGAGCGGTTGCCACGCCGTGCAGTGGGACTACAACGCGCCCTGGCACGGCGACCGCAAGGTGGGCGACAACTTCCAGAAGCATTCGTACCCGCTCGGCATCATCGTCAACGTCGAGGGCCAGCGCTTCGTCGACGAGGGCGCCGATCTGCGCAACTACACGTACGTGAAATACGGGCGCGAGGTCATCAAGCAGCCGCGGCGTGCCGCGTTTCAGATCTTCGATCAGAAGGTCGTCGATCTCCTGCGCGAGGAATACCGCATTCGCGAGGTGACCAAGGCCGAGGACGCGACGCTCGATGGCCTGGCGCGCAAGCTCGAGATCGACGTCGAGGGCTTCGTGCGCACCGTGCGCGACTTCAACGCGGCGGTGCAGCCGGGGACGTTCAATCCGGCCATCAAGGACGGCAAGGCCACGCGCGGCATCAAGCCGCCGAAGTCCAACTGGGCGCAGCCGCTGGACACGCCGCCGTACGTCGGCTACGCGGTGACCACCGGCATCACGTTCACGTTCGGTGGCCTGCACATCACGACGGACGGTCACGTGCTCGACGGCGAGGGACGGGCGATCCGCGGGCTCTACGCCGCCGGCGAGCTGGTGGGCGGGCTCTTCTACAATAACTATCCGGGCGGGGCCGGGCTCATGGCCGGCGCGGTCTTCGGCCGCATCGCCGGCCGCTCGGCGACACGGGAGGCGAAGTCGGCCTGAGTGCCAGCTGACGGCTCGAGGACACACGGTCGCGACCGAGCTGCTCGAAGTCGACGACGACCGCTAGATCAGCTCGCTCAGAAGCCCAGAGCCACCGGCGGACAGACGCTGCCGATGCCGCACACACCGTCCGCCGGCACGAGCAGCACGATGCCGCTGATCGAGTGAACGACGTACCATCCGCACACGGCCGAGGCGAGCAGAACTCCGACGATCATGAGCAGATCTTCCGTCATCGTCCGGCCCTCCGCTTGTTGACGTACGCACATCGATCGGGCCGACGTGAAGGCAAGCGGAGTGCCAGACCGAAACCGAGCGGACGCGGCGATTTTGCGTGGGGACGACGTTCAGGCGGGGCGAGCGCCAGGCGAAACGCCCGAACACCGCGGCGGCTTCGGGCGGGGCTGGCGACCACGGACGCGCCTCGTGGCCCACGTCGGGCCACGAGGCGTCGCACGAGAGGCCGCTACACCAGCGTCATCGCGTCTCGCGAATGACGCTACGAGCTTTCTTCTCGACGTCGGGGGGAATCGTCGCCATGTTGTGGGCGCTCTTGGCGTGCTGCGCGGCTTTCTGCATGACTTCGTTGTCGTCCTTGCCCTGCGCCACGAACTTGCAGTCCTGCTGGCCGACGTCCTGACATCGTAGCTCGCGCATGTGAACCTCCTCGGGCCCGTCTGGGCCCGGGTTCAATCATCTCGCGTGAGCCGTGCTCCGTCGAGCGGTCGCCCTCGTCACTCGAACGGCGAGACGCGCAGCGCCGCATGGGCGGCATCGAGAAACCATTCCGGCAGCAGCGGCCGGTTGTGCTGCAGGAACCGCTCGAACTGCGCGTCGAGGACGTACGTGACGCCATGATCCTCGGCGTGGCGGCACGAGCGGCCGTACGTCTGCATGAGCGCCTTCGCCGTCTCCACCGCATACCAGCGCGGGTCGCGCGCGCGGCGCGCGGCGATCCACGGATCGCCGAGATCCGGATACGGCATCTTGGTGATGATCTGGAAGCGCAGGAAATCGTCGGGCAGATCCACGCCCTCGCGCAACGACGGCGAGACCAGCACGCTGGGCGCGGCGGACGCGCGATGGCGCTCGAGCGCGGCCGCCTTCGCGCCGGACGACTCGACGAAGATCAGCCGACGTGCCTCCAGCGGCGCGCGCTGCGCGACATCGGCCATGAGCCGGCGTGCGGCCGCGTAGGAGGCGACGTGGATCAGGCCCTTGTCGCGCGGGTGCGCGGCCAGAATGCCGGCGATCTCCGCGAAGAGCGACGGCTCTAACGCGGCGAGGCTGGCGCGCGACAACGCGCCGACGGGCCGATAGACGATGGGCCGTTGCTCCAGGGGGAACGGCGACGACGTGACGAAGGCGCGCACGTCGTCCTCGGCGAATCCGAGCGTCTCGGCCACGACGGCCGAGGGACCGAGATACGCCGAGAGCAGCACCGTCAGCTCCGCGCAGTCGGTGAGGAGTGCGCGCGCGTCGACGGCGACGCCGAGCGGCGTCAATTCGAGCGGTGCGCCGGGATCGGCGGCATAGCGGACGATCCATTCCTTGTCCGCGCCGTCCACGAACGCCCGCAGCCGCGCGAGCGCACCGGCGAGCGCGTCGCGGCGCTCGAGCAAGATCACCTCGTCGCGCGAGGGTGGCATCTGCAAGAACACGTCGGGCTCGAGGTCGGGCGGCCGCACCGCCTCCAGCGAGCGCACGATCGCCTCCAGCTCGGCGTCGAGTCGTTCCAGGTGCGGGGCCAGCAGCGGACGATACTCGTCGGCGATGTCGAGCCGCGGCAGGAGGCCACCCAGCCACTCCTTCATCTCCGCCGCGGTGAAACGGACGGCGTGGACGTTGACGAGCTGGTTCTCCAGGCTGTGCGCCTCGTCCACGATCAGCAGACGGCGCCGCGGCAGCTGCTCGGCGTGCCAGTGACGCAGCGTCGCGAAGTACCAAGTGTTGGCGCAGAAGACCGGACCCGCGAGCGCGGCAGCCTTGGCGCGCGCGTAGGGACACTGGCACGCGGGACCACGGGGGCGGCGGCACATGCCGAGCGACGTCGGCACGCGCCCGTCGGGATAGCGTTCGCACGCGTAGTTGTCGCGGCCCTTGACGAGCTGCACGACGTCGCCGAACTCGCGCTCGTACTGGTCCTGCAAGAGCTTCTGCGACGTCAGCAGATAGGCGCTCTCGCTCCAGCGCGCCAGCGTGACTGCGAGATGGCTCTTGCCGATGCCCGGCGGCGCCTCCACGACGAAGAGCCGCGGCGCGGTCGGGTCGGCATCCGCCTCGGCAAGCGCGCTCTCGAGCGCGTCGAGCAACCGCGCCTGCTCCCTTCGCGGCGTGAACCCCTCGGGGAAGTGCGCGACGAGACTCACGGGCGCTGGCGTGGCCTCACCGCACGCGAGCGTATCATGAGGACATGAGTCCGGCTTCGCGTTCGAGGCCCGTCTTACAGTTCTCCGCCGGCGGTCTCGTCGTCGACGACGCGGGCCGCGTTCTGCTGATCCGCGCGCGCGATCTGCGCAACCAGCCCGTGTGGACGCTGCCCAAGGGCGCGCTCAACCCGGGCGAGTCCGCCGCCGATGCGGCGCTGCGCGAGGTGCGTGAGGAGACCGGCTGGGAGTGCGAGGTCGTGCGCGAGCTCGACGCGGTGACGTACTGGTTCCAGCGCGACGGCCGGCGCATCCGCAAGACCGTGCGCTGGTATCTCATGCGCCCACTGCGGAAAGCCGGCGAGCACGATCACGAGGTCGATGAGGTGTTGTGGACCGATCCCGGCGACGCGCGCGCGCGCCTGCGCTACGAGTCCGATCTCAAGCTGGTTAATACCATGGGGAGCCCCGAATGGCCCCCCATACCCCCCCACGCTCGGGGCGTCCCGGGGAACCCGTGACGCCCCTCGATCGCCGGGCATTCCGGGGAAAGGGTCACGCCCGTCGATTCCGTCAGGGCGGCGGAAACAGGCGCTCGCCGTTTTTCCAGGCGATCTGCTCGGCGACGTCACGCGGCAGCTGTGAGAGCCACTGCTGCACGGCAGCCGTCGCCTGCCGCACGACCTCCCAGCGCGAAGTCGTCCACGTGTCGGTGCCGACCATGAAGCGATCGGGACGACGCACGAACAGCGCGCGCCATTCGGGATCGAGCGTGCCGTCGCTCGCGACGTCGGTACGCAGCGCGAGCTCGACCCAGAGCATCGGATAACGGTCGAGGAGACGGCCGACGGTCGCGGCCGTCGACGACATGCCGGCGTGCGCCCACAGGATTTTCACGCCGGGGTAGGTCGTCAGCATCTTCTCGACGGTCGTCTCGTCGATGTGGCATTGCACGAAGAGATCGCGTGCCTTCGCCAGCTCGGCGATGCGCCGCACGGTGGGCGCGTCGACGTCCTGGGCACCCAAGTGCAACTCGCCGATACCGCGGTAGACGTGTCGCTTGTCGAGCCGCTCTTCGACGTACGCCGCGACGGCCGGGTCGCGCGTCCACGAGTCCATGTCCTCGCGGGTGCGATAAGGACGCAGGAACGGCACGATGCCGGCCGGTGAGCGATCGTAGAGCCTCAGCGTGCCGTCGTCGGGCGTACTCGAGACGATCGCGCGCCGTACGCCCGCCTGCGCCAGAATCGAGAGCACGCGCTCGGGCGTGTAAGCGTCCCAGTCGGGGCGGCTGTAGTGGATGTGAGCATCGAAGATCGGTAGCTGCGCCGCCGCAGGCGTGGCGACGAGCAGCAGGGCGGCGACGAGCGTGGCGAGCAAGCGAGCCATCGTGCCGGCGATGGTAGCACTCGAGAAATCCGCCGGGTATAGTGCGCTCACCACGCGGCTCGGAGGACGGCCATGGGATTCTTGTCGCGACGGCAGGCACTCGGAGCGCTCGGCGGCGCCGCCGCCGTCGTCGCGGGACGGACGCTCACGGGCTGGGCCCAGGCGAGCGACCCGATCGTCGCGGGGCGGCCGCTCGTGCGCTACCCGCAGAAGACCGACCTGATTCTCCTCACGTCGCGACCGCCGCAGCTCGAGACGCCGATGAAATGGTTCGATCGCGCGATCACGCCGAACGAGGCCTTTTTCGTGCGGTACCACGTGTTCCCGATTCCGACACGCGTGGATCTGACGACGTGGCGCCTTCGCGTCGGCGGTCACGTGGATCGGCCGCTCGAGCTCTCGATGGACGAGCTCAAGGCGAAGTTCGCCGCGGTGTCGGTGACCGCCGTCAATCAGTGCTCGGGCAACAGCCGAGGCCGCTTCGCGCCACGCGTGCTCGGCGGTCAGTGGGGCGACGGCGCGATGGGCAACGCCGAGTGGGTCGGGTGCCGCCTCAGGGATCTGTTGACCGCCGCCGGCGTGCGGCAGGGGGCCGTCGAGGTGACCTTCGACGGTCTCGACAAGCCGGCGTTTGGGAGCGTGCCCGACTTCGTGAAGTCGCTGTCGCTCGGGCGCGTGCTCGACGACGGCAACGTGATCGTCGCGTACCAGATGAACGGCGCGCCGCTGCCGATGCTGAACGGGTTTCCGGCGCGGCTGATCGTTCCCGGGTGGTACGCGACCTACTGGGTGAAAAATCTCTCGGACATCATCGTCGTCGACAGGCCCTTCGAGCAATTCTGGATGAAGCCGGCCTATCGTATTCCGGACACGCCGTGCGGCTGCGTCGAGCCCGGCACCGCGCCGAAGGCGACGGTGCCCATCAATCGGATGACCGTGCGCTCGTTCCTCACGTCGCCCGAGCCGGGGACGCGTCTGGCCGGCGGCCGGCAGGCCATGCTGAAAGGCATCGCGTTCGACGGCGGCTACGGCATCCGCGAGGTCGAAATCTCGGACGACGGCGGGACGACGTGGCGGCGTGCGGCGCTCGGCCGCGATCTCGGACCGTATTCGTTCCGAGAGTGGTCCGCGGCCTGGACGCCGCCGCGCTCGGGAGCGGCGAAGGTGATGGTGCGCGCGTTCAACCGGATTGGGGAATCGCAGGGCACGGAGCCGTTGTGGAACCCGGCCGGTTATCTTCGCAACGTTATCGAGTCAGTCGAGTATCAGGTGAGCTGACGCATGGCGACGCTAGTACGCACGATCATCTGCGCCGTGGTCCTGCTGGCGGGCGCGGCGAGCGCCGAGGAGATCACGCTGCCCTCTGATCATCCCGACGGGACATTGAAGCCCGGCCCGGGCAGCGAGGTCGCGCAACGGAGCTGCGCGCTCTGCCACTCGACCGACTACATCGTCATGCAGCCGCCCGGCGATCAGAAACAATGGGACGGAGTGGTGACGAAAATGATCAAGGTGTTCGGCGCGCCGCTCAGCGACGCCGACGCGAAGGCGGTCGCCGAGTACCTGGCCCGGCAGTACGGGCGGTAGCTACCGCGTTGCGGCGCGCAACGCCTCCCACACGCGCCCGGGCAGCAGCGGTACGCGGGTGATCTCGACACCGCGCTCGGCCAGCGCATCCTCGACGGCGTTGGCGACGGCGGCGCTCGGCGAAATGATGCCGCTCTCACCCACGCCCTTGACGCCGAGCTCGTTGATCATCGACGGGTGATCGAGCGCCTCGACGGTCAGCGACGGCACGTCGCCGGCGAGCGGCAGGCCGTAGTCCATCAGCGTTCCGGTGAGCAGCTGGCCGCTCGCGTCGTGCACCATCTCCTCGCGCAGGGCCGTGCCGAGCCCCTGCGCGATGCCACCGTGCAGCTGTCCTTCCACCACCGTCGGATTGATCGGTCGGCCGCAGTCGTGCACCGCCGCATAGCGTCGTAGCTGCACCGCGCCGGTCTCCGTGTCGATTTCGACGGCGCAGGCGTGGGCGCCGAACGCCCACGTCACCGTCTCGGGATGAAAGAACAGGCACGCGTGCAGGCCGGGCGCGCCCTCCGCCGCGAGCGCGCGGCTGCGCGGCGCGCGGCCGGCGAGGGTGCCGAGCGCCACGCCGCGATCCGGCGAGCCCGCGACGTGCGCGCGGCCCTCGGCCAGCACGACGTCCGCCGGGGCGCACTCGAGCAGCTCGCCGGCCACGACGCGCGCGCGCCGCGCCACCTCGCGCGCCGAGCGCGCGACCGCCGGGCCCGCATTCGCCGCCACGCGGCTGGCGATCGTCCCGTGACCGAACGGGATCAGCGCGGTATCACCGCCCACGACCAGGATGCGCTCCAGCGCCACGCCCAGCTCGCTCGCGCAGATCTGCGCCAGCGTCGTCTCGTGCGCCTGACCCTGCGACGACACGCCGACGGCGACGACCACGCTGCCGTCGGGATCGACGCGGACGTCGGCGCCCTCGAACGGACCGATGCCGGTGCCCTCGAGATATGCCGACAGCCCGACGCCGACCGGCCGCGTCGTGCCGCGCCGGCGGTCGCGCTCGGCGCACCAGCGCTCGTAGTCCAGCAAGACGAGTGCCCGATCGAACGCGGCCACGTAGTCCGCCGGATCGTAGGTGATCGCGACGCCGTCGCGATACGCATGACCGGGCTTATACGGCATCATTTCTTTTCGGATCAGATTGTGACGCCGCAGCTCCGCGGGGTCCATGCCCAGGCGGCGCGCCGCGCGGTCGAGCAGGCGATCCAGGACGAACGCGGCCTCTGGCCGACCCGCGCCGCGGTATGCGCCCATGAACGTCTTGTGCGTGACGACGTTGACGCACTCGCCGGCGAAGTGCGGCACCCGGTAGGGGCCCGCGAGATGGTTGATCGTGTTGAGCCCGATCACGTCGCCGAGCGTCGGATACGCGCCGTGATCACGCGTGAAGCGTGTCTCGATTGCGGTGAGCGTCCCGTCACGCCCCACGCCGAGCCGGGCGTGGTGGCGCTGATCGCGATCGGGCGCGGCCGTGAGGAAGTGTTCGCGGCGTGTCTCGATCCACTTCACCGGGCGGCCGAGCCGCCGCGCGACGGCGGCGATGATGACTTCTTCCGCATAGGCGTGCCCCTTGATGCCGAAGCCACCGCCGACATCCGGCGCCAGCACGCGAACGCGCGACTCGGCGAGGCCCAGCGCGCGCGCGACGGCACCGCGAACGGCGTAGGGCACCTGCGTCGAGGACCACACGGTGAACAGGCCATCGGATGTCGACGGATGCGCGACGACGCCGCGCGGCTCGATCGGGACGCCGGCGACCCGCGGAAAATCGAGCACCGCTTCGACGACCACATCCGCCTCCGCGAGCCCGCGTGCGACGTCGCCGACGCCGCTCTTCGCGACGCCCGCGATGTTGTCGGGCCAGTCGTCGAAGACGCGCGGCGCGGCCGGCGACCTCGCCGCGTCGATGCTGGCCGCGGCGGCCAGGGGCTCCCAGGTGACGCGGACCGCCTCGGCGCCGTCGGTCGCGTGGTACGCATCATCGGCGACCACGACGGCAACCGCCTCGCCGACGTGACGCGCCACCGTGTCCGCGAGCGCCTGGTGATGGTACGCGCGCATCGTCGCCGATGGCACCAGCGCCGGGACGCCGGCCGCGCACGCCGGCAGGTCACGCGCGCTCAGCACCGCGACCACGCCGGGCAAACGCAGCGCGGCCCGCGCGTCGATCGCGCGGATGCGCGCGTGTGCGTGCGGGCTGCGCACGATCGCCGCGTGCAGCAACCCCTCGACGCGAAGATCGTCCACGTAGCGCCCGCGCCCGGTGAGCAGGCGGCGATCGTCTTTGCGCAGCACACGTGCGCCGATGGAGGTCATCACGAGCGTGTGGCAGTATAAGGCCTCGTTTCGACGGTCAGAGAGGAGGCGCGCGCATGGGCTACACGCCGGTGGTGGGCTGGGGGAAGCTGTCCGATGGCTGGAGCTTCGTCGAGGCGACGGCGGTCGCCGTGGACGCCGACGACAATGTGTGGGTCTTCAATCGCGGCGCGCATCCGGTGATCGTCTTCGACAAGCAGGGTGTGTTCAAGCGCTCGTGGGGCGAAGGCGTCATCCGCCGCGCGCATGGGATCACCATCGGCCCCGACGGCACGATCTGGCTCACCGACGACCTGCACCACACCGTTCGACAGTTCACGCCGGAGGGCAAGCTACTTCTGACCCTCGGCGATCCCGACACGGCGTCGACGGCCCACGGCGGCAAGCCCTTCAACCGGCCGACCCACGTGGCGATCTCGCCGCGCACCGGCGATCTCTACGTCTCCGACGGCTACGGCAATTCGCGCGTGCACAAGTACGATCCGAGGGGACGACTGCTCAAGTCGTGGGGCGAACCGGGCACCGACCCGGGATGCTTCAACATCCCGCACAACATCGCGACCGACGCCGGCGGGCGCGTGTACGTCGCGGATCGCGAAAACTCGCGCGTGCAGATCTTCGACGAGAACGGCACCTATCTCGGTCAGTTCAACAACCTGCACCGTCCGTGCGGACTCGCGGCGTCGGCGCGGCTGGGCGACCTCTTCTTCGTCGGCGAGCTCCCCTCCCACCTCGCGGTGAACCAGGCGGTGCCGAACATCGGTGCGCGGGTGAGCGTGCTGACGATCAAGGGGGATCTCGTCGAGCGGATCGGCGGCCCGTTCCCCGGCGAGAAGCCGGGCGAGTTCGTGGCGCCACACGCGTGCGCGGTGGACTCGCGCGGCGATCTGTACGTGGCCGAGGTGGCGTGGACGGCGGTCGGCAGCAAGGAAAACCCGCCGCGCGAGATCCGGTCGCTGCAGAAGTTCACGCGGACATGACCGCGGGCGCGACGCTGGACGACGCCGGGCTCGCGGCTGCGCTCGCGCGGCTCCCGGGCTGGCGGCGCGCCGGGCGGGCCATCGACAAGGTCTATCGCTTCGCCGATTTCCGCGCGGCGCTGGCCTTCGTCAACCGCGTCGGCGCGCTCGCCGAGCGCCAGCAGCACCATCCCGACATCGCGATCCACTACTCGGAGGTAACGCTGTCGCTCTGGAGCCACGACGCGGGCGGCGTCACCGCGCGCGACGTGAAGCTGGCGGAGGCGATCGACGCCTACTGCCAGCCGATGACATCGTAGCCGCGCTCGCGCAGACAGCGATTGACGGAATGCATCGAGGCGTCCCGCGCAAATAGACGGCGCCAGTCGCCGCGATGATGTCGTCCTCGATGGTACACTGCCGCGCCGTGAGCACCGAACTTCCCGTCGCGTTCCGAGACTTTTTCGCCGGCCTCGTCGAGCAACGCCGTTCTCCCGGCCCTGCCGACGCGTTCGATCGGTGCTTTGGCTGCGGTCCCGCGCACCCGTCGGGATTGCGCGTGCGTGTGTTCGAGGCCGATGACGGTGTGGTGTCGCCCATCGTGGTGCCGCGGGTGTACGAGGGACCACCGGACGCGGCGCACGGCGGCATCGTCGCCGCCTATCTCGACGAGATCCTCGGCGGCGCCGTCGTGCGCGCCACGGGCAAGATCGTGGTGACGGGCGAGCTCACGGTGCGGTACGTGCGGCCGACGCCCACCGAAACGCCGCTGCTCGGGCGCGGTCGCGTCGTCGGCGACCACGGCCGCTACGTCGACGTCGAGGGAAGCCTGGAGGAATTCGGCGCCGCGCGGGTCGTGGCGACCGCGCGCGGGCGCTTTTTTCCGTACGCGACGTCGGGAATTACGCGCGGGTCAGGAGCGTCGTGAGCGTCGGCGACGGCTTCGGCGTCTCACGGAACCGGCAGCGCAGCTCGGGCCGCTCGAGAATCTCCACGTAGGTGCCCATCACCATCCGGTAATAGTGCGGGTGCCGCCCGGCCGGGCCACCGTTGTACTCCGTGAGCGCGTCCTTCACGTTCGACTTGCGCGTCATGATGTCGCGCAGATACGCCATCGCGAATTTCGTGCTGACGACGGGATCGGCGAGATCACCGAGGTCGCGCGCGGTCTTCGCCTCGCGCAGCTGCTTGATCGTGGGTCGTTTGAACGGTCCGACGACGGGCTCCATGATCGCGGCCGTGCTCGGCAGCATCTGAAAGAGACCGATCTCTCCCGCCGCGCCTACGGCATCGTGACGAAACTCGGATTCGACTTCGGCTTGAGCGAGCGCGAGACAGTGATCCAAATTCGACTTCTGCGCCTCGGCCACCAGCGCCTCGGGGAAACGTTGGAAGGCGCGGATCGGTGCTTGCGGATTCTTCTGGGCGATGTAGTCCAGGATCGAGCGGTTCAGGCGGCCGGCGTCCGCTTCGCCGGCGACTGCGATCACGTGGCGGGTAAGGACCAGGCCACCGACAGCGACCGCGAGGCTCATCATCAGGATCGCGAGCGCTTTGCTGTGACGGCTCAACATGCCATTCCTCCTTCGGTGCTCGTGCAGCTTTGACTGTGCTGAAGAAATCCGAATGACAGAATGGATGAGTTCGAAGCGACGAGAGGCTAGCATCTCGTAATGCGCTACGCAACCCCTCGTCGGGGGTGAAGCAAAGTTCTACCACAGGCGGTGTCAAATGGCTGACGCGCAAATTGGCGAAATTTGAAAAAACCGGCGCTTACACGTGTAGCGGAACGGCACGGCGCCAGCCGCTGGCAGTGGCCTTGCACAATTTTTTTTTGGATCGCGGCGGTTTTTCGCGCGACGCGATCCGGAACGGAGGGCGCGCATGAATCGCGACGAGATTCGTGGCAAGGCCGAAAAAGCGAAGGGCTACATCAAGGAAGAGACGGGCGAAGCCATCGACGATCCCGAGCTCGAGGCCGAGGGCCGCAGCGAGCGCGCCGCCGGCAAGCTCCGCGAGGGCTTCGGCAAGGCGAAGCGGAAGGTTGGTGAGGCCGTCGACGACATCGTCGACGACATCGAGGAATAGCTCACGCGCATGGGCCGGCGGCGCCCGCCGCCGGCCCCTTCATCGTTCCCCGCGACCGCGGCGGTTCCGTGGCAAGTGCTACCATCGTCGCCGCAATGCGCTTGGTCGTCTTCCGCTCGGTGCTCGCGCTCAAGATCGGCCTTCTGATCGTCGGCGTGCTCATCATCGGCTTCGGCGTGTCGACGATCCTCACCATTCAGCGAGAGGCCGATCTCCTCGTCGAGCAGAACAAGGTCGCGGCGCGGCGGCTGACCGCGACGCTGGTCGCGTCGATCGAGGGCGCGATGCTGCAGGAGCGGCCCGACGTGACGCGCACGGTGATCCAGGAGCTGCGCCAGAATTCGCCGGTCGACGCCGTCGACATCTATCGCCGCACCGGCATGGAGGCCTTCACGGATCTGACGACGGCGATGGAGGTCGACAAGAATGCCGGGCTCGCCCCCGAGGTCATGAGCAACATCAAGAAAATGGCGCAGCCGCCCGGCAAGAAGATCAACGACCCGCTGTTCGCGCGCGCCGTCGAGACGGTGGCCATCCAGGAAGCGCTGGAGACGCGCGGTGGCACACGGTACTTCACGCTGCTCACCCCGATCCAGAACAAGGAGCGATGCCAGGGCTGTCACGGCAGCGACCATCAGGTGCGCGCCGTCGTGCGCGTGGCCACCTCGATGGAGCCGGTGTTCGCGGAAGTGGCGCGTCATCGTAATCGGCAGCTCGCCATCGGCCTTCTCACGATCGTCGCCGCGGGCGCCGTCCTCACGGTGACCATGCAGCGGATCGTGCTGCGACCCGTCGCGCAGCTCGCGATGGCCGCGCGCCGTGTGGGCGAGGGCGACTTCAGCGCGCGAGCGCCGGCAACGGCGCGCGATGAGCTCGGTCAGCTCGGGACGGCCTTCAACGACATGACCGAGCGCCTCGCACAAGCGTATACGCAGCTGGAGTCGAAGAACACCGAGCTCGCCACCGCGCTGCAGAATCTCCAGGAGTCGCGCCAACGACTGGAGCTGCTCGAGCAGCTCAAGGGCGAGCTCTCGAAGTTCGTGCCCGAGTCGGTCAAGCGTCTGCTCGAGCGCAACCCCAATGCGACGGAGCTGGAAAAGAAGAGCGTCGAGGTATCCGTCCTGTTCCTGGACATCGCCGGCTATACCAAGCTGTCCGAGCAGCTCGAGCCCAAGCGGCTGAACCAGCTCGTGCAGACGTACTTCTCGTCCTTCCTCGAGATCATCCAGACGCACCACGGCGACATCAGCGAGACCGCCGGGGACGGCCTCATGGTCATCTTCCAGTCCGAGCGCGCGACCGCCGACCACGCGCTGAGCGCCACGCGGGCGGCGTTCGCCATCCGGCAGCGCACGGCGGCGCTCAACGAGGAGTACGGCGGGATCTTTCCGCCCGTGTCGCTGCACATGGGCATCAACACGGGGGAGGCCCTCGTGGGCGCCACGAAGCTCGGCGGCGCCGGCGGCCAGCGCTGGACGTTCACCGCGACCGGCTCGACGACCAACGTGGCCGCGCGCTTCGCGGCGTTCGCGCAGGGCGGTGACATCGTCGTCGGTCCCGCCACGGCCGAGCGGATCCGGCAGCACTTCGTTCTCGAGAGTCTGGGGCCGCAGACCTTCAAGAACGTCTCGCAGCCGATCAACGTCTACCGCGTCATCCCGCCCGGCGTGCTTCTGCGAGCAATGCGGCGTCGCGCTGGAGGCGCGATGCGCTGCGTGCGGGGGGGCTCTGCGACCGGCCGCGCGCTTTTGCGGCGCGTGTGGCGCCGCCGTCGGCGGCACCGACGCCGCGCCGGTGCCGCCCGGCCCCGCGCCCGAGGCCGCGCTGCGCCAGACGTTCCTCGCCTGGCCGCGCGTGCAGGCGGCGCTGGAAGAGGCGGAGCGGTTGCGATCGGCGTGAGCCGCCCGCGCGTGCGCGTCGGGATCTCGTCGTGGGCGGATCCCGCGCTGATCGAGTCGCGCGCGTTCTATCCTCGCAAATCGATGTCGGCCGACGCACGGCTGCGCTTCTACGCGTCCGTGTTCGACGTCGTCGAGGTGAACTCGTCGTATTACGCGATCCCGGACGTGCTCAACGTCCGCCGCTGGGCCGAGCGGACGCCACCCGGCTTCGTCTTCCACGTCAAGGCGTGGGCGCTGATGACGGGACATCACCCGCGTCCCCAGTCGCTGCCCGCCGACGTCGCCCGGCTGATCTCGCCGCGCGCGCGACGGACACACCGCGGCGAGATCGAGGCCGGCGAATTCCCGCCGGAGGCGCTCGACGAGGCGTTCCGACTCTTCCGCGCGGCGCTGGCCCCTCTGGCCGAGGCGGGCAAGCTCGGTTACGTCCTCTTCCAGCTCGCGCCGTGGGTCCGCTACGACGACGCGCGGCTCGAGTACCTCGCGTCGCTGCCCGCGCGGTTGCCCGGCTGGACGGTGGCCGTCGAGTTCCGCCACCGCTCGTGGCTGCCCGATCACACGCACGAGGCGCTGAGCACGCTGCGCCGCGCCGGCGCCTGCTGCGTCGTCGTCGACGCGCCGGTGGTCGCCGGCGCGGTCCCTCGCATGGCCGTCGTGACCGCGCCCGTCGCCGTCTTCCGCCTGCACGGCCGCAACGCCGAGGGGTGGATGCGACAGCTGCGCGGCGAAGAACCCGCCGTCCGCGAGAAGTACGACTACCTCTATAGCGAGGCGGAGCTGCACGAGCTGATGCCCGAGCTCGACGAGGCCGCCGACGAGGCCGAGCAGGTCTACGTCTCGTTCAACAACAACAATCGCGACTATCCGGTGCGTAACGCGCTGATGCTGAAGCGGCTGCTCGGACAACCGCACGAATCCTTGCCAGGCGACCTCTTCGCTTGAGATAGTGAATTCAATGGCCACGACCGCGCCGCCGATCCCGCGCGTCGAGCTCGCCTATGCGCCGACGCCGCTGCTCAAGCTCGAGCGACTCTCCGCCGAGCTCGGCGTCGAGCTCTGGGTGAAGCGAGACGACCTCACGGGGCTGCTGGAGACGGGCAACAAGATCCGCAAGCTCGAATTCCTCATCGGCGAAGCGCTCGCGCAGAATGCGAACACGCTGATCACGTGCGGCACGCTGCAGTCGAACTGCTGCCGCTGCGTGGCGGCGGTGTGCGCGCGGCTGGGCCTGCGCGCGGTGCTCGCGCTCAAGGGCGGCCGCCCGGCCGAGTACGACGGCAACCTGCTTCTCGATCGTCTGCTCGGCGCCGACATCAAGTACTGCACCGACGCCGAGTGGGAGAAGATCGACGAGACGATGCAGGATCTCGCGGCGCGAGAGCGCGCGGCCGGCCGCGTGCCTTACGTCATCCCCGAGAGCGGCGCCACCGTCGTGGGCGCGCTCGGGTACCTCGCGTGCGGGCAGGAGCTCGCACAGCAGGTCCGCCACGGGGCGCCCGAGTTCGACACCATCGCCATCACCAACTTCAGCGGCGGCAGCCAGGCCGGCCTCCTCATGGCCAAGCAGCTGACCAACCTTCGCGCCGACATCGTCGGCATTCCCATCGCGTGGGAAGCCGCACGCGTGCGTGCCTATGTCGGCGAGGTGATCGATCGCGCCCGCAGCCGCTACGGGTTCGCCGTTCGGCCGCCCGCCGAGGTGCGGCTGCTCGATGGCTATCAGGGGGCCGGCCGGGCGGCCGTTCGGCGCGACGAGCTCGACACCATGCTCAAGCTCGCGCGGCTCGAGGGCATCGTGCTCGATCCCGTGTACACGGCCAAGGCGTTCTCGGGACTGCTCGATACGATTCGACGCGACCCGCGCGCGCTCGGGCATCGCGTGTGCTTCGTGCACACCGGCGGCGTGTTCAGCGTGTTTCCGTATCGCGCGGCGCTCGGCCGGCTCGTCGATGGGGATGGAGACGGTCTGGTAGAATTCTAGCCCCATGCCGCAATTGAGGCTCCGGGGTGGCGAGGTCGATGGCCTCGCGCTGAATTATCTCGTCGAAGGCCGCGGTCCTGCCGTCGTGCTCGTGCACGGTCTGGGCGGGTTCGCGGAATCCTGGCGTCACAACATCGGTTCGCTGGCCGCGCGCGCCACCGTGTACGCCATCGATCTGCCCGGCTTCGGCCGCTCCGCCAAGCCGCGCGCGGCCTACTCGCTCGCGTTTTTCGCGCGCACGCTGCACGCGTTCCTCGATGGGGTCGGCGTCACGCATGCGTCGCTCGTCGGCCACTCGCTCGGGGCCGCCGTTGCGGTCACCTACGCGCTCACACGCCCGGCGCGCGTCGAGCGGCTCGCGTTGCTCTCGGGCTGCGTGCCGGGCTTCGCCTGGCGTCCGGGGTGGCGCGCCCGTTCCTGGTCGGCTGCGAGTACGCCGCGCGCACGAGCGCGGCGGCGCGCGCCGCGTGGCTCGGCACGGTGCGCTCGTTCGCCGCCGACTTCGTCGACCGTCGCGTCGATTACCGGCGTGCGATCGCCACGCTCGATCTTCCCGTGCTGCTGGTCCACGGCCGCCAGGATCCGGCCATTCCCGCCGCGCACTGCGCGGACGCGGCGGCGGGATTCCCGCGCGCCAGCGCGCGGTGGCTGGACGCGTGCGGCCACTTCCCCCACATCGAGCACGCGCAGGTCGTGAACGGCTGGCTCGCCGACTTCCTGGTCGGTCGTCCCGCGCCGCGCTGACGCCCGTCTACGGAGGGCCCGTGAGCGAGATCACACCCAAGGAGCTGAAGGCGCGGCTGGATCGCAACGATCGTCCGCTGCTCCTCGATGTGCGGCAGGACTGGGAGACGAAGCTGTGCCGTCTCGAGAACGCTGTTCACATCCCGATCGAGGAGATCGAGCTGCGCACCGACGAGCTGAACCCGAACGACGAGATCGTCGTGTACTGCCACCAGGGCGTGCGCAGCGCCGCCGTCGCGCAGTACCTGCGTGAGCAGCACGGATTCAAGAACGTGAAGAACCTCGCCGGCGGTCTCGACTCGTGGGCGCGCGCCGTCGACCCCACGATGCGACGCTATTAATGGCCGTGCGAGCCGCAAGACGTCGCGGGGCTGGGGCCCCGCCGTCTGAGGCGAGCCTATTAATGGCCGTGCGAGCCGCAAGACGTCGCGGGGCTGGGGCCCCGCCGTCTGAGGCGAGCCTGTAAATGGCCTCGACCGCGCGTTCACCGCCGGCATGGACGTCCGCGTGCTGCACGGTCTCAATCCCACGTCGGCGCGCGCGCTGATCACCGACCTCTGCGCGGCGATCGACGCCGTCCACCGCGCGCCGTTTCCGGTCCTGGCTGCGGTGCACGGCGCCTGCCTCGGCGCCGGCTTCGAGCTGGCGCTCGCGTGTGATCTGCGCCTGGCCGCCGCCGATGCGTCGTTCGGCCTGCCGGAGGTTCGGGTCGGCGTGCCGTCGGTCATCCAGGCGGCGTTGCTGCCGCCACTGATCGGCCCCGGCCGCGCGGCCGAGATGCTGCTGCTCGGCACGCGCGTCGACGCCGCGCGCGCGCTCGAATGGGGGCTCGTCAACCGCGTCGTCGCGGCCACGGCGCTGGCGGCGGCGGTGGACGAGACGCTCGCCGCGCTGCTGGCCTGCGCGCCCGGCGCCGTGCGCGCGCAAAAGGCGCTGATGATCCGCTGGCGCGAGAGCGATCTGCCGACCGCCGTGCGCGCGGGCATCGAGGCCTTCGCGGCGTGTTACGCGGGTGACGAGCCGCGGGAAGGCGCCGCCGCGTTCCTCGAAAAACGGCCGCCGCGGTTCGCGGGCAGCGCCGGCGGCACGCGCGAATGACCGTTCGCGCGATTACGATCGACTTCTGGGGCACCCTGCTGTTCGACTCGCCTGCGAGCGACAATCGCTACAAGACGCGACGCATGAAGGACTTCGAGACGATCCTCGCGGGCGCGGGCGTGCGCGTCTCCGCGTCGGCGCTCGATCGCGCCTACGAAGCGTCGGGCTCCTACCTCGGCCGGATCTGGGCGCGGCACCGCGACGTCGGCGTCGAGGATCACGTGCGGGCGATCGTCGGCGCCATCGATGGCGACCTCGCCGCTCGGCTGCCGGCCGACCTGCTGGCCGCGCTCGTGAATGCGTACGCCCGGCCGATCCTCGCCGTGCCGCCGACGGTTGACGACGGCGCGAGCAAGGCGCTGCGTACGCTGTGCGGGCTCGGCTATACGCTGGCGGTGGTCTCCAACACGATGCGCACGCCCGGCGCGACGCTGCGGCGCTTGCTCGAGCAGTACGGGTTGCTGGCGTGCTTCGCGCACACGGTGTTCTCGGACGAGACGGGCGTGCGCAAGCCGGATCCGGCCATCTTCCTCGGTGCGCTGCGCGCGCTCGGAGCGGATCCCGCGCGCGCGATTCACGTCGGCGACGACGCGATCCTCGACGTCGAAGGGGCGCGCGCCGCGGGCATGCGCGTGGTGCAGGTCACGAGCGCGTCGACCAGTTCGGTCGGCGGCCGGCGTCCGGATGCAGTCGTGCCGACCCTGGCGGCGCTGCCGGAGGCCATCGCCCGCCTCGATCGGTAACGACGAGAAGGGAAAACCTTTTCCGTCGATCGATCGCGTGCTCGGCGTCGGCAAACACGAACGCCGCCGGGCGAGCCGACGGCGCACGTGGGAAGGGAGCCGGGTTTACTTCCGGCGCAGGTAGCGGGCGCCGAGCAGACCGATACCGACCGCAAACAGCGCGAGCGGCTCCGACGTGCTGGCGACCGAGCCGCCGCCCGAACTGCCGCCCGGGCTGCTCGTCTTCGAACTCCTGGCAACGCCGCCGGAGACGGCATCGGAATGCCCACCACCACCGCCGAAGGCGAACGCCGGCGAGGCGGAGAGCGCCAGCATCAAACCGAGCACCGGGATCATCGTGAAGCGCATGAGGGTTCGAACCTCCTTTCCACGGCGCATTGATACTCAAGGGACGTGCCGAAGCTCTAAGCCGCTGAAAAACCTACACATAGCCTGATGACGGGCCCGCAGCGGCCTGCAGCATGCGCGGGGAGGCTGCATTGCGCTGCCCTTGTCGTGGAGGGTTCTTGCGGGTTCTGCGCGCCGTCCATTACCATGGGCGCCGGCATGGAGATCGCCGACCTTCGCGCCAAAATCCGAGACATCAAGGATTTCCCGACCGAGGGGATCCTCTTCAAGGACATCACCACGCTTCTGAAGGACGGGCCGGCGTTCCGCGCCGTGGTCGACATGCTGGGCGCCAACTACGCCAGGGAGCGGATCGACATCGTCGTGGGCATCGAATCTCGCGGCTTCATCTTCGCTGGCGCGGTCGCGCATCAGCTCGGCGCCGGCTTCGTGCCGGTGCGGAAGCTCGGCAAGCTGCCCGGCAAGACGATCGAGGTCGAATACGAGCTCGAGTACGGCCGCGATGCGCTCGCCGTTCACGAGGATGCCATCACGCCCGGCCAGCGGGTGCTCGCCGTCGACGATCTTCTGGCGACGGGCGGGACGATGGCGGCCACCCTGCGCCTGGTGCAGCAGCTCGGGGGTAAAGTAGTGGGCGTGGCGTTCATGATCGAGCTTGCCTTTCTCAAGGGCCGCGAAAAATTGAAGGACTACCCGTTGCACTCGCTGATCGTGTATGAATAGAGCCGTGAGGTCTGCCAGGCTCCTGGTCGCCGCCATACTGGGCTCGCTCGCCGCGAGCGGCATCGCCGCTGCCGACGAAGTCAAGACGCCCATCCGCGCCTCGCTGCTGCTCGACTTGACGGCACCGCGCGCGCAAAGCCGCGACGCCGCGTATCAGGAGTCGCTGCGCGCCGAGGGCCCCGCCCCGGTACGCCGCGGCCTCGGCGAGGTCCAGGACGATGGCAGCGTCCGCTACGGCGACGTCACGGTAACCGTGCGTAATCCCTGCCCGCCGGGCACGCATTACGAGGCGCCGCCCCTGCCTGGCCGCCGCTCGAAGTAGCGCGCGCCGACGCGACGCGTCTGCACTCAAATCCGCAAGGCACAGGAAGGATCATGGCCATCAAGAACGTCGGTGTGATCGGCTGCGGGCTCATGGGCTCCGGCATCGTGCAGGTCGCCGCGCAGGCCGGCTTCGGCGTCCTCTTCGTCGAGGCCAACGACGAGCTCGTCAAGCGTGGCCTCGAGCGACTGCGACAGACGCTGGAGGGCCTCGTCGCCAAGGGCAAGCTCGAAGCGAAGGCCAAGGACGACGCGCTCGGACGCATCGCGGGTACCACGCGGCTGGAGGACCTCAAGGCCGTCGATCTCGTGGTGGAGGCGATGACCGAGAACCAGGCGCTCAAGAACGAGACGTTCGCGAAGCTCGACCGGATCTGCCCGCCGCAGGCGATCCTCGTTTCCAATACGTCGTCGTGCAACGTGACCGCGCTGGCCGCCGCCACGAAGCGGCCCGGCCAGGTGCTCGGCGTGCACTTCTTCAACCCGGTGCCGCTGATGAAGCTCGTGGAGGTCGTGCGGACGATCCTCACCGACGAGGCGGCCGTCAGCGCGGTCACCGAGTGGGCGCGTGCCGTGGGCAAGACGCCGGTGCAGGCGAAGGACTCGACGGCGTTCATCGTGAACCGCCTCCTCGTGCCCTACCTGCTCGACGCGATCCGCGTGTACGAAGGCGGCCTCGCGTCGCTCGAGGACATCGACACCGCGATGAAGCTCGGCTGCGGCTACCCGATGGGCCCGTTCACGCTGCTCGACCTCGTCGGTCTCGACACGGCGATGTTCGTGGCCGAGGTCATGTTCGAGGAGTTCCGCGAGCCGCGCTATGCGCCGCCGCCGCTGCTCAAGCGCATGGTCATGGCCGGCCACCTCGGCCGCAAGACGGGGCGCGGCTTCTACACGTACGAACGCACGTAGTCACCGCGTCGCCGGCCGCGCATCGCGAGCAGCGCCGCCGCCGCGCCGACGACGACCAGCGGCAGGCCGAGGCGGACACGCTGGCGCTCGCGGGCTCGCGCGCGCAGCGAGCGTAGCACCATGCGGTCGCCGGCCACGAGCTCCTCACGGCCGAGCGTGAACTGCCGCAGCCGCTCGCGCTCCTCCGCGTCGGCGACCCGCGCGCCCCACGCGATGTCCGCCTGCCGCGCTCGCAGCGCGCCGACATCGCGGGTGCCCCGCGCGATCGCGCGTCGCGCCTCGTCGGCGACGGCGCGCTCGTGCGGCGAGAGAAAGATGTCCTGCGCCGCCGGCACGGTCGCCTCCAGCGCGTCGAGCCACACGTGGTCGGCCTGCGGCACCACCGCGAGCGCGGCGCCGGCGAGCGCCACCGCGAGACCGAGCGCCGCCGCCGAGCCGAGCGCCGCGCGGCGGCCACCGCGCACGAGCCGGCGCAGCCCGAGCCCGGCGCCGAGGGCGGCGAGGAGCGCGCCGAGCGTCGCCACCACCGTGGCGCCGGTCGGCAGATCCCAGCGGAACGACGCGGCGATGCCCACCACGCTGCCGAGCGCACCGACCGTCCATCCAATCGCCAGCCGCCGGACCGGCGTGAACGCCAGCGCCGCGCCCGCCACCGCGGGCACGACCAGGTAGGCGAAGACGGGCAGCACGCCGGCCACGCGCACGGAGCTCGTCACGACGAGGCCGAACACGAGATAGAAGCCGAAGTCCCACAGGCGCGCGTGGCGGAGCGGCCCGCCGAACGAGAGCGCGGCCAGCGGCCGCCGCGCGAGCCAGGCGACGATGCCGAGGCCCGCGTAGAGCGCGGCGAGATGGAATACGTCGTCACGGGTCACGCCGAGCAGACTGCCGACCAGCAGCGCCTTGACCTGCTCGCCGCCGAGCGGCACGCGCTCGAGCGTCAGCACGGTCAGCGCCGCCGCCACCGCGTAGACGATGCCGATCACGGCCTCGGCCGGGATGGCGGCGCGCGCGAGCGCCGGTCGGTCGCGCAGGCTTGCGAGCACCGCGGCGCCGGCCGCGGTGAAGGCGAGCGCGTACCAGGACGCGCCGGCCCCCTGCGGTGTATGGCCCGCGAGGAGCGCAACGGTGGCACCGAGCGCGGCGACCTGCGCGAGGGCCAGGTCGACGAAGATCACGCCGCGCGCGAGCACGTGCAGCCCGAGCCACGCGTGAATGCCGGCGAGCACCAGCGCGGCCGCCAGCGGCCAACCGAGCACCTCGAGCGTCATCGCGGGACCGAGGCGGGCGCGCCGGCTCCGACGGCTCCCAGAACGCCGGCGAGGCGTTCGACGTTCAGGTCGAAGAGGGCGATGTAGTCGGTCGCCGCCGGCTCCGCGCCCACCGACGGCACGAGCGTGGCGACGCGCGCGCCGGTGGCGTCCGCCAGCCGCCGCACGAGCGCGGGCGCGGCGCCGGGCTCCGCGACGATCGTGCGGACGCCCGCGCTCCGCATGCGCTCGATGAGCCGGCCCAGGTGCGCGGGCGACGGCGGCACGCCCGGCGTCTCTTCCACCGCTCCCGCGATCGCGAGCCCGAAGCGGCGCGCGAAGTATGGCCACGTGTCGTGCACGACGACGAGACGTGCGCCGGCGAACGGCGCCAGTCGCGCGCGCCACCGCGTCAGCCCGGCGTCGAGCCGCGCGAGAAAGCGCGCACGATTGGCCTCGAAGACCGCGCGGTCCGCGGGTCGGATGGTCGCCAGCGCGTCGAGGATGCGCGCGGTGATCG
>QHSO01000072.1 GCA_003220475.1 Candidatus Rokuibacteriota bacterium
AATAGCGCTGCGCCTTGGACTCGGGCGAGTTCAGCAGCTCGACGAACAGCTCGCGCTCGCGCTTGAGACCCTGATCGAACGGCAGGCTCACCGCCGCCTCGACGGCCTTGACGATGTTCTCGGGGGCGCGGAAGCCGCGCGTCTGGCGCGCGACGGACTTGCGGAAGCTCGCGAACACCTCGGGCTTGCCGCGCACCGCCGTCAGCTTGTCGTCGAGATCGCGGATCTTCTTGAGGGGCCGCTTCTCGTTCAGCACCTTTTCCGCGAAGGCCACGCCCGCGGCGGTGAGATCGCCGTCGACGATCTGATCGATGAGACCGGAGGCCAGCGCCTCGTCGGCGCGGATGGGATCGCCGCTCACCATCATCGAGAGCGCCTTCTCGACGCCGACCACGCGCGGTAGTCGCTGCGTGCCGCCGGCGCCGGGCAGGAGACCGAGCTTGACCTCCGGCAGACCGAAGCGCGCGTCCTTCACGCCGACGCGGTAATGACACGCGAGCGTCACCTCGAGACCGCCACCGAGCGCGGTGCCGTGGATCGCCGCGACAACCGGTTTGGGGCTGCCCTCGATGAGGTCGAGCACACTGTGCAAACTCGGGTCGGCCGGCGGCTTGCCGAACTCCGTGATGTCCGCGCCCGCGATGAACGTGCGTCCCGCGCACGCGATGACAATGGCCTGGGTGGCCGAGTCCGCAATGGCCTTCTTGAGACCGTCGTGCAGACCCTGTCGCACGTGCTGACTGAGCGCGTTGACGGGCGGGTTGTTGACGGTCAGCACGGCCACGCGGCCGCGACGGTCGAGGTCGACGGATTGAGTGATGGCTGTCATGGGCGTCTCCACCGGGCGTTGTTGGTTGCGGAAGGACTATACTCCTACGCCATGACCACATCGACCGTCGAGCGCCCGAGCGTGTGCCCCCTCGATTGTCCCGATACCTGCAGCCTCACCGTCACCGTCGAGGCCGGACGCATCACGAAGATCCGCGGGTCGCGCGCGAACCCGTACACGGCCGGTGTGCTCTGCGCGAAGGTCCCGGAGTCGTACCCGGAGTTCGTGCACGGAGCCGGCCGGCTCACGACGCCGCTGCGGCGCACCGGTGCGAAGGGCGAAGGCCGCTTCGAGCGAATCTCGTGGGACGAAGCGCTCGACGTCGTGCACGCGCGGTTGTCGGCCGTGATCGCCGCGCACGGACCGCAGGCGATCATGCCGCTGAACTACGGCGGTCCGCACGGCATGCTCGCCGGCGCCTCGATGGACCTGCGCTTCTTCCATCGTCTCGGGGCGACGCTGCTCGACCGCGCGCCGCTGTGCGGCGGCATCCGCACCGAAGCGTGGGCGGGCACCTATGGCGCCGCGACGCCCGGTATTCCGCCGGAGGAAATCGAAGCCAGCCGCCTGATCGTCGCCTGGGGCTACAACGTCACGTGGTCGGGATTGCACCTCACGCCGCTCGTCGACCGCGCGCGGCGCAACGGCGCCAAGCTGGTCGTGGTCGATCCGAAGCGGACGAAGATCGCCGAGCGCGCCGACCTGCACCTGGCCGTGAAGCCGGGCACCGACGTCGTGCTGGCGTGGGCGATCGCCGCCGAGCTCGAGCGACGCGGCGGGATCGATCGCGCGTTCGTCGAGCGCCACGTCGCCGGGTACGACGAATACATGGCGCTTGCGCGGCCGTGGACGCTCGCGGCCGCCGCCCGCGAGTGTGGGCTCGACGAGCGCGACGTCCAGCAATTCGCGGAGTGGTTCCGCACGATCTCGCCGGCGGCGATTGCCGTCGGCAACGGGCTCGAGCGCAACCAGAACGGCGGCAGTGGGGTGCGCGCGGCGTTCGCGCTGCCTGCGCTCGCGGGCAAGTTCGGCGTGAAGGGCGGCGGCCTCGTCAACGGCGCGCGCGGGGCGTTCCCGAAGACGCCGGCAAAGCTGGCGCGGCCCGACTTCGTCCCGAAGGGGACGCGCACGCTGAACATCGTCGACGTCGGCCAGCACCTGACCGATCCGAATCTGGCGCCGCCGCTCGAGGCGATCTTCATCTACAACCACAACCCGCTCGTGGTCCACCCGGACCAGAACCGGATGCGCCGAGGACTGGCGCGCGAGGATCTGTTCATCGTCGGCTCGGACGTGGTGATGACCGATAGCCTCGCCTACGCCGACGTGATCCTGCCCGCGTGCAGCCACTTCGAGCACGACGACCTGTTCGCCGCGTACGGCACGCACTGGCTGCAGCGGGCCGAGCCCGTGATCCCGCCGCAGGGCGAGGCGCTCCCCAACACCGAGATCTTTCGCCGTCTCGCCGCGCGCTTCGGCTTCGACGATCCCGCGTTCACCGCGACCGACGCCCAGCTCATGGACGACGCGATCGACGGCGCCGATCTGCGGCTCGGAGGCGTCCGTCCGAGCCGGATTCCGCTGGACGCCGCCCTGCTGATGACGTTCGACGGCGCGCCGGCCAATCTCTTCGCCAACGTGCTGCCGACGACGCCGTCCGGCAAGGTCGAGCTGGCCTCGTCGTATCTCGAGAAGAAGTTCGGCGCGCGGCTGCCCTCGTATCGGCCGTTCACCTCCTCGTACCCACTGATCCTCATCACGCCGGCGTCCGATCGCCGCACGACGTCCACGTTTGGCGGGTGCACGGCCAACGCGGAGACGCCGCCGCTGGAGATCCATCCCGACGACGCGCGCACGCGCGGGCTGCACGACGGAATGCGCGTGCGGGTGTGGAACGACCTCGGCGAAGTGCGCCTGCCCGTGCGCGTGACCGACGCGGTGCCGCGCGGCGTGGTGTGCTCGCTCAAGGGCGCGTGGATGAAGACGAGCGACAACGGCCAGACCGTCTCCGCGCTGGCGCCCACGCACCACGCCGACATCTCCGAGGGCGCCTGCTACAACGACACGCGCGTCGAGGTGGCGGCCGCCTGAGCAGCGCGCCGCTCGTGGGCGGCGTCGAGACCGGCGGCACGCGCGTGCGCTGTGCCGTCGGCACCGGCCCCGACGACGTGCGTGCCGAGACGACCGTGCCGACGACCACGCCCGCCGAGACGCTGCGCCGCGTGCTCGAGTTCTTCCGTGCGCACACCGAGATCACCGCCGTCGGCGCCGCGTGCTTCGGTCCCATCGATCTCGACCGGAGCTCGCCGACGTTCGGCCGGATCACGACGACACCCAAGCCCGGCTGGCGCGGCGCCGACGTCGTCGGCGCTCTGCGGACGCTGTCCGTGCCCGTCGCCTTCGACACCGACGTCAACGGCGCCGCGCTGGCGGAGTATCGCTGGGGCGCCGGACGCGGCGTCGATCCGTTCGTCTACGTCACGGTCGGCACGGGCATCGGCGGCGGCGCCATCGTCGGCGCTCGTCCTGTGCACGGGCTCGTGCATCCGGAGATGGGGCACGTTCCGATCACGCGCGATTCCGCAGACACCTTCGCCGGCGCATGTCCGTATCATCGTGATTGTCTCGAGGGTCTCGCCTCGGCGGTCGCGCTCTCGCAGCGCTGGGGCGCGCTGCCGGAAACGCTGCCCGCGGAACACGAGGCGTGGCGGCTGCAAGCGCGCTATCTCGCCCTCGGCGTCGCGGCCATCGCGGCCGTGCTGTCGCCACCGCGCATCGTGTTGGGCGGCGGCGTGATGCGCGCGGCCGGCCTGCTCGCCCGCGTGCGCGCGGAGACGGTGAAGACGCTGGCGGGTTACGTCCGGGCGCCCGACCTCGTGCCGCCCGCGCTCGGCGAGCGCGCCGGCGTCCTGGGCGCGCTCGCGCTGGCGCAGGCGACTCTCGCCGAGGCCGGCGTACAATAGCGGGTCATGAAAGTCCTCCTCGTGCATCCCAGCCCGCTGATGTATTCGGAAATTTTCCTGCGTCTCGAGCCGATCGGCCTCGAGCGCGTGGCGGCCGCCGTGCGCGCGGCCGGCCACGACGTGCGCCTGCTCGATCTGCAGATCTTCGGTCACGCCGACTACCACCGTGAGGTGGCGGACTTCGCGCCGCACGCCGTCGGCTTCTCGCTCAACTATCTGGCCAACGTCCCCGAGGTGCTGGACCTCGCGAAGGAGACCAAGCGGCGGCGTCCCGGCTGCTTCATCTTCGCCGGCGGTCACAGCGGGTCGTTCATCGCCGATGAGCTGCTCGAGCACGCGGCCGGAGCTCTCGACGCGCTCGTGCGCGGCGAGGGCGAACTGATCACGCCGCGTCTGCTCGAGGCCGTCGGTGATCCGCGGATATCGACGCTGCCTGGCGTGGTGACGCCCGACGGCGCGGGGCCCCTGCCCACCATGCTCGACGACATCGATCGATTCCCGCCCGCCCGCGACCTCACGCGGCGCCGCCGCAAGTACTTCATCGGCGTGCTCGATCCCTGCGCCTCGGCGGAGCTGACACGCGGCTGCCCGTGGGACTGCTCGTTCTGCAGCGCGTGGACGTTCTACGGCCGCTCGTATCGCAAGGTCTCGCCCGAGGCGGCCGCCGACGACCTCGCCAGGATCGCGGAGCCGAACGTCTTCCTGGTGGACGATGTGGCGTTCATCCATCCCGAGCACGGCTTCGCCATCGGGCGCGAGCTCGAGAAGCGCCACGTGCGCAAGCAGTACTACCTCGAGACCCGCTGCGACGTGCTGCTGCGCAACCGTGAGGTGTTCGAGTACTGGCGGCGGCTGGGACTGCACTACATGTTCCTGGGCCTCGAGGCGCTCGACGAGGACGCGCTGCGCCTGCATCGCAAGCGCATCACCCCGGGCGAGAACTTCAAGGCGCTCGACGTCGCGCGCGAGCTCGGCTTCACCGTGGCCGTGAACATCATCGCCGACCCGGACTGGGACGAGCGGCGCTTCGCGATCGTCCGTGAGTGGGCGCTGACGGTGCCCGAGATCGTGCACCTCACGGTCGCGACCCCGTACCCGGGCACGGAGATCTGGCATACCGAGGCGCGACGGCTCACCACGCTCGACTACCGCCTCTTCGACGTCCAGCACGCGGTGCTTCCGACGCGGCTGCCGCTGCAGCGCTTCTACGAAGAGCTCGTCGCGACGCAGGCCGTGATCAACCGCAAGCACCTCGGGGTGACCGCGCTTCGCGAGGTGGCGGGACTGGCCGCGCGCCTCGCGCTACGCGGTCAGACGAACTTCTTGCGGATGCTCTGGAAGTTCGGCACGGTCTACAACCGCGATCGGCAGTACGGCGACCACCTGCGGCCGGTCAGGTACCAGATGCGGCCGCCGGTCGCGACCTCGGTCAAGCTCCGGGCGAAGGATTTGTTCATACACCGGCCGGCGCAAGCGACACCGGCCGGTGCCTCGGATTAGCGCGTGGCGACCTGCATGGGCTTGTAGACCGGGGTGCGCCACTCGGGGTGGCGCTTGTCGATCCCGCGCACGAGGTCCATGTACGCACGGCTGAGCTTCTTCGTCATCGGCCCCACCTCGCCGTTGCCGAGCGGGAACCGGTCGATCGAGACGATCGGCGTGATCTCGTAGCCGCTGCCGCAGAAGAACGCCTCGTCGGCGACGTACAGCTCGGTGCGCGCGATGTCGCGCTCCTGGACTTCCAGCCCGAGATCGGGAATGACGTCCTGCAGCAGCGTGGTCCGGGTGATCGACTCGAGAATGTCGGCGGTCAGCGGCGGTGTCAGCAGCACGCCGCGGCGAACCATGAAGAACGTCGCGCCGGTGCCCTCGGCCACGGTGCCGCTCCGGTTCAGGAGAATCGGCGAGTCGTAGCCGTCGGCCTTGGCCTGCAGTGTGGCCAGCCGTCCGTTCTGGTAGTTGGAGCCGGACTTCAGCCGGATCGGAATCGCGTTGTCGTTGGTACGCGTCCACGACGACACGCACGCGCGTAGCCCGGTGGGCGCGCTCGGGCGGCGCCGCGGGTTGATGTAGAGGCCGGTCGGCGTCGTGGCGTCATCGACTCGCGCAGCCGCGCGAAGTGCTCGGCGAGGCGGAAGCCGTACATCTCGCCGTCGGCGGCGTTCCAGTAGGCGCGCAGCCCCTCGAAGCAGTTCGTGGCGTAAAAGACCGCCGCGCTGTTGACCGGCAGCACGGCCTGCTCGCCGGGCACCACCTTCCCGTTCATCCAGATCTTGAGATCGGCCATCGTCACGCTCCCCGCGCCCGCCGCCGGGCGCTCACATAGTCCACCACCAGATATTCACCCAGCCGGTCCGGCGTCGCAAAGAACGCGCGGCCGCGATTGATGCGCGCCATCTGCTCGACGAACGACGTCAGCCACGGGCTGCGCTCGAGCATGAACGTGTTGATGATGATCCGTTCACGCGTACAACGCTGGACTTCCCTGAGCGTCTCCTGCACCGTGCGCGGCGTCGGCGGGTAGCTGAAGTCGGCCACCTCGCCCTCGAGGTGCGCGGTCGGCTCGCCGTCGGTCACCATTAAGATTTGCCGGTTGCCGCCGGCGTGCCGCGCGAGGAGCCGTCGCGAGAGCATGAACCCCGCGTGCATGTTGGTGCCCATGTTCCACTCGCTCCACGACAGCGTGGGCAGCTGCTGCGTCGTGAACTCGCGCGCGTAGAGCGAGAAGCCGACGATGTAGAGCGCGTCGCGCGGGAACTGGCTGCGGATCAGCGCGGACAGCGCGAGGGCGACCTTCTTGGCCGGCAGGAAGTAGCCGTTGTTCAGCATCGAGCGGCTCATGTCCAGCATGACCACGGTGGCCGCCTGGGTGCGCTGCTCGGTGCGGATGACCGCGAAGTCGTCGGGCACGAGCCGCACGGGCGTGCCGGGCCCACGACGGCCGAGCGCGCGCATCACCGTCTCCTTGAGGTCGAGCAGGAACGGGTCGCCGAACTCGTAGCGCTTGCTCTCGTCGGTCTGGTCACCGCCGGCGCCGCGGCGGTCGATCTGGTGGCCGCCGAAGCGGTCGCGCTTGAGGCGGGCGAAGATGTCGCGCAGCGCCTTGTCGGCGATCTTGCGGATGGCGCGCGCCGTCAGCTTGAGGTCGTCATCCTCGCCTTCGAGGTAGCCGGCGTCCTTGAGCCGCTTGGCGATCTCCTGCAGCCGCTCGAGGTCGCGCCGCGCCTCTTCGCCGGCCAGCTTTTCGACCTGCGCGGGATCGACGCGGTCGAGGTCTTCCAGCGCGCGGGTGCCGCGCAGCTCGCGCTCGAGCGCGTCGAGCTGCTGCATCTCCTCCATGAGGCGCATCGCGTCCTCGAGACCGACCTGCTCGTCGCCGCGGAAGCGATACCGCTGCGTCATCTCGTCGATCATGTCCGAGAGGTGCATCCCGAGCTGCCGCATGGCCGCTTCGAGTCGCTCGTCTTGCAGGAACAGCCCACGCATCATCTCGTCGAGCTGTGCGCGCTGCTCGGGCGACAGCGACTGCATGAGCGACTGCATCTGCGCCATGCGCTGCGCGATCTGCTCGAGGACGTCGTCGAGACTCTCGGCGCCGGGGAACTGGCTGCCCCACTTCGCCTTGAATTGCGCGAAGTCGGGCTCGCCGCCCTCGGCGCGCTCGCGCAGCATGCGGTTGAGGTCCTGGATCATCTCGCGCATGCGTCGCAGATCCTCGGGCGTGAGGTTGCCGAGCGCGTTCTTCATGCCCTGCATGAACGGCTGCATCGCCTGCGCCCGCAGCGACGCTAATAAGTCCTGGAACTTCTGCTCGGCCTGCTCGTCGTGGAACTCGTAGTTCTGCAGCTCGCGCAGCCGCCCCGCCGCGTCCGGCGGAATCTGCTCGAGCGCCTGGCGCCGCCGCTCACGCTCGCGGCCTTGAAGGCCGCGCTCGATGCCCGCCCGCTCGGTCTTGACGACGTCGTCGAGCTTCTTCGCGATGTCCTCGAGGCTCGATCCGAGGTCGTAGCGCTGCATGCGCTGCGCCTTCTGCGCGCGAAGCTTGTCGAGGAGATCTTTCAGGCCGGGCATGCGCGTGCCCTCGGGCCCACGCATCCCCTGCTGCAGGAGCCGCTGCAGCGCGGACTTCAGATCGCCGTAGCCAAGAACGTCGTCGGCGATCTCGTCGAGAACGTCGTCGGCGTCGAGATCCCCAAACGCCTGGGAACCATCCCAGCGCGAATAGCGGTGGAGCACCGTCAGCCTCGGTACCGGGCCTGTCCGGGCTGCGAGTCCTTGTTCAGCTTCTTGCTGAGGTGCAGACCCTCGAGGACGAACTCGATCGCCGCCGCAAGGCCCGCGGCGCTGTCGGCGCCGAGCTTGGTGGCGGCCGCGCGCAGCGCCGGCGTTTTCTCCGCCTGGCGCGCGTACTCGGCGGACGGCATGGCGTCGGAGACCTGGACGCTGAGGCCGTTCTGGAACGCGGCCACCACGGGGTCCAGCTCGGCGGGCGTCAGCGAGCGATTGAAGACGTTGAGCACGGCGCGCTGGACGAGCTTGCCGAGGACCTTGTCCTCACTCGTGTCGCCGAGCGTCTCCAGCTCGATCTTGCCGGCGGTGGAGGCGACCAGCGCGCCGAGATCGCTCACGCGCGGCGCGGCATCCGTCTCGCCCAGCCGGATGGCGCGCTTGAGCGCGCTGGAGACGAGATTCTCGTAGTTGCAGATGCTCACGCGGACGGAGACGCCCGAGCGCTGGCTGATCTCGGTGGCCTTGCGCGCCAGATGCGTCAGCTCCGCGACGATCTGCTTCATGTACTCGGGCGCGGTCGTGCGGACCCCGTCGGCGACGAGCGCCGTGCGCTCGGCTTCCATGATGGCGATCTCGTCGGCGACGCGTCGCGGATAGTGCGTGCGGATCTGCGAGCCGAAGCGATCTTTGAGCGGCGTGATGATGCGGCCGCGATTCGTGTAGTCCTCGGGGTTCGCGCTGGCCACGACGTAGAGGTCGATGGGCAGCCGCACCTTGTAGCCGCGGATCTGCACGTCGCGCTCCTCCATGATGTTGAGGAGCCCGACCTGGATGCGCTCCGCGAGGTCCGGCAGCTCGTTGAGCGCGAAGATCCCGCGATGCGTGCGCGGCAACAGGCCGTAGTGGATGGTCAGCTCGTCGGCGAGATAGCGGCCCTCCGCCACCTTGATCGGATCGACCTCGCCGATGAGGTCCGCGATCGTGATGTCCGGCGTGGCCAGCTTCTCGCCGTAGCGACGGTCACGCGGCAGCCAGGCGATCTCCGCAGCGTCGCCGCGCTCGGCCACTCGCGCGCGGCACGCAGCGCAGATCGGGACGAAGGGATCGTCGTTGATCTCGCAGCCGGCGAGCACCGGCACCACCTCGTCGAGCAGCCCAACGAGCAGCCGGGCGATCCGCGTCTTGGCTTGCCCGCGCTCGCCCAGCAGCACGATGTCCTGGCCGCTCAGCACCGCGTTCTCGATCTGGGGGATGACGGTCTCGTCGTAACCGACGATACCCGGCAGGAACGACTCGCCACGCCGCAGGCGGGTGACGAGGTTGTCGCGCATCTCCTGCTTGACCGATTTCGACGTGTAGCCGGCGCTGCGGAGCTCGCCGACGGTGCGCGCTTGGCTCATCACGATGTCGTCGCCACTATGCTGCCCGCGGCGAGAGGTGTCAAGGCGCGCCGGGCGCGGAATTTTCATCGAGCAAGACAGGCGTGCGGGGCGCGCGGCGGACGTCAGGCGATCGACGTGGCGTAGTCGGCGCGCGGCGCGGCTTCCAGCGCGCGGCGCACCGCGTCCATCAGCACGAAGACGCTGAACGGCTTCTGCACGATGATGCCGTCGGCCGCGGCCGGCATCTCCGCGTAGCCGGTCATGTACAGCACGCGCGCGTGCGGACGAATCGAGCCGAAGGCACGTGCCAGCTCGAGGCCGTTCATCCGCGGCATCATCACGTCCGTCAGCAGCAGGTGGATCGGCGCGGCGTGACACTCGGCGACGAGCAGGGCTTCTTCGCCGTCGGCGGCGGCCAGCACCGTGTAGCCGTGCTCGCGGAGCATGTCCGTGGCGAGCGCACGCACCGCCGGATCGTCTTCCGCGACGAGAATCGTCTCCGATCCCGTGCGCGGCATGACCAGCGGCATCACCGCCTGCGGTGCGGGCTCGTCCATGCTCGGCAGATAGACCCGGAACGTCGTGCCGCGCCCCGGCGCGCTGTCGACCGCGATGTGGCCGCCGTGCTGCTCGACGACGCCGTAGACGGTCGCGAGGCCGAGTCCGGTGCCCGCACCGACCGGCTTGGTCGTGAAGAACGGCTCGAAGATCCGCTCCCGCGTCGCGGCGTCCATCCCGACGCCCGTGTCGCTGACTACGAGCGCGACGAACCGCCCGGACGGCAGCGCGTCGGCGCCGTCGCTGTCGACGCTCTCGGTCGTGAGCGTCAGCTGGCCACCGCCGGGCATCGCGTCGCGCGCGTTGACGGCGAGATTGAGGATCACCTGCTCGAGCTGACCGCGGTCCACGTTGACCCACGCGGCGCTCTGCGCGAGCGCGGTGACCACCGTGATGTTCTCGCCGATCAGCCGCCGCAGCATCTGCGCCATGTCGGCGATCACGCGGTTGAGATCGAGCGTGCAACGCTCGAGCAGCTGCTTGCGGCTGAAGGCGAGCAGCTGCCGTGTGAGCGTCGCCGCGCGCTCGGCGGCCTCGCCTATGGCGTCGGCATCCTGGCGCGCGCGGGCATCTTTCGGCAGTCGGTCGAGCAGCACCTGCGCGCGGCCGAAGATCACCGTCAGCATATTGTTGAAGTCGTGCGCGATGCCGCCGGCGAGCAGACCCAGCGCTTGCATCTTCTGCGCCTGCATGAACTGCTGCGTGCGGTGCTCCACCTGTTCCTGCAGCCGCGCGGCGTGCTGGCGCAGCATCTCGTCCTGCACCTGGCGCCGATAGACCTGCATCAGCAGCGGCAGCAGCACGAGATAGAACATGGCGCCGCCCACGACCGAGATCGCCCAGATCACGATCCGGCTCCAGCGAATGGTGTTCTGCAGCCGATCGGGCGTCTTGTACACCTCGATGACGCCGAGCACGCGGCCGCCGCCGCCGACGATCGGGACATAGACCTCGGCGAGCGTGCCGAAAGCGCGCTGCTCGTAGCGCTGCTCGGACTTGCCGAGCCGTTTGATCTCGACCTCGATCTCGCCCGCAAGCGCGCCCTGCAGCTCGTCGTTGCCGGCAAACCGCTGACCGATGAGCCCCGGCTCGTCCGACCAGAGGATCTCCGCCTCCCGGCTCCACACCTTCACGCGAACGACCTCGGGCAGCGTGGTGATCGTCGCCGAGAGCGCGCGGCCCCAGCGCTCCTGCGAGGCGCGATCGGCCGAGGCGCTGAAGATGCGCTGCAGTCCTTCGCGCTGGACCTCACGCCGGACCAGCGCCGCGGTGTTCTGCCATTCCCACTCGGAGACGGCCCGTGTGAGCAGCGCAGAAATGGCGTAACCCATCCCGAGACCGAGCACGACCGTGCCGAGCAGACAGAGCAGAGAGAACCGCGTGATGACCGGGTGCTTGAGCAAGTGCATCCCGGCGCCACGGGTGCGACTCGCGTGCCACGCTCGAGCACCTACAGATGGTGTCGGGAGACGGCGCGGTCCCCGACGGCTCGCCCGGAGATCGGCATCGCCTGGCCAGTCTCGAACCACCGGCCAAATTTCGTCCGGCCATTCAGCGCTCCGCGCGCGTGGTCGTGTCCGCCAGGAGCACCGCGGCGCCGGCGGCGACGAGCGACGCCGCGAGCGCCCAGAACACGGCCGGGTACGAGCCGAGGCCGACGAGCAGCAGCGAGGCGCCGACTGGACCGAAGGCGCGCGCGCTGTTGGCGCCGAGCGCGACCGCGCCGGAGATCGCGCCGTAGTTGCGCGCGCCGAAGATCTCCGCGAGCGACGACGCGCGGGCGAGCGTGGCCATCCCGTTGGCCGCGCCCTGCAGCACGATGAACGGGACGAGCGTGCCGAGGCGCGCGAGCAGCGTGAGTTGCCCCACGCCGAGGGCCTGGGCCACGAACACCGCGGCCACCATGACGCGCGAGCCCAGGCGCGCGGAGATCGGCACGAACAGCACGCGGCCGGGCAGCTGCATCGCGCCCGTCCAGCCGATGGCGGCCGCCGCCACCGCGGCCGAGTACCCGCGCTCGACGAGAAACGGAATGAGGTGCGTGGTGACGGCCGCCGTCGCGAAGTTGGACACGACGAAGGCGATTCCGAGCACCCAGAAGATCGCGGTGCGCGCCGCCTGGCCGAGCGTCAGGCTGGGTGCGGCGCCCTCGGCGACGCCGGCGGTCCTCCCCGCCGTGCCCTGGCGCAGCAGCAGCGCGTGGATCGGGATCGTGATGGTGCCGAGCACCACCGCGAGCACGGTGAGCGCGCTGCGCCAGCCCATCCGCTCCAGCAGCGCCGCCTCGATCGGCATGAAGATCGTGCTGGCGAGCCCCGCCACCAGCGTCACCGTGAGCAGCGCGCGATCGCGCCCACGCGCGAACCACGACACGACGACGGCGAACGCCGGCTCGTAGAGCGTGGTCGCCATCGCCAGGCCCATCAGAAACCAGACGACATAGAGGGTGGCCAGGCTCTCGACGCGTGCCCACGCGAACGTGAGCAGCGTGGCCAGGCACGACCCCACCGTCATGAGCGCGCGTGGACCGCGCCGATCGAGCCACCGTCCCACGGAGATGCTGGCCAGCGCGGAGGTGCCGAGGCCGATGGAGAAGGCCGCCGTCACCGCCACGCGGGAGGCGCCGAGGTCCTGCTCCATCGGCCTCAGAAAGACGGGGAACCCGTAGTAGATGATCCCCCAGGTGACCGTCTCCGTCACCGACAGCGCGGCGACGATCACCCAGCCGTAATAGATGGTGCGCGAGCCGAACCGGACGTCCGCGTTATTTCTCCGCGGTGCGGATCGCCGCCGGTCCGCCGTTGACCTTGATCCGCCCGACCTCCTTGAGCGCACGTCCGTCGAACGCGAAGACCTGGACGTCCTTCTCCACCATGTTGCCGACGAGGATCGTCTTGCCATCGGGCGAGAACGCCGCGCCCTGTGACCAGTGCCCGATCGGCGCCTCGGCCACCTTGGTGAGCTTCATGTCCTTGGCGCGCAGGATCACGAGCTTGCCGTGGTCGCCATAGAACGGCGACTCCTTGGCCTTGTTGCTGCCGTTCATCACCACCACCGCCACGTGCTTGCCGTCGGGCGAGACCTTGATGCCCTCCGGCGTCTGCCCGACGCTGACCGTCTCGACCACGCGCGGCGGTGTGGCGCGCACGTCGATCAGGCTCACCGTGTCCGCATCGCCCTGGCCGATGCCGATGTTGGCGACGGCCGCGAAGTCGCCCCTCGACGAGATGTCGATGCCGTAGGGTCGCAGCCCGGCGTTGATGTCGCGCTTGGTGTACTCGACGTTCGTGCCGTCGATCTTGAGCACGGAGATCTTGTTGTCGCCGTCGCGCGTGACGAGCGCCATCTTGCCGTCGGGCGTGAACGCCGCGTGGCTCGTGCCCGACTTCTCGTCGGCGATCGTGACCTTGCTGACCGGGCTCACCGTCGTGCCCTGGATCGAGAAGACGGACACCGTGCCCTCGCTGCGGTTGGCGACGAGCGCGAGCGTGCCTTGACGATTGATCGAGATGCCGGCCGCGCTGCGGCCCGCCTCGAGCGTGGCGATCACCGCCGGCGGCGACGCCTTGAGATCGATGACGGACACGCGCGTGTCGGGCACGGTCTTCGTCGGATCGTTGGGGTCCACGCGGCTCGACGAGCCGACGAGCGCCAGCCGCTCGTCCGGCGTGAGCGCGACGCTGAACGGCGGGCCGATGACGCTGCCCGGCGCGGCGATCTCGGCGACCACGCGCGGCGGCGAGGACTTGAGATCGAGGATCGTCACGGTGTCCGGCGCGGGATTCGGCAGCACCTTCGCCGTGCCGTTGTCGAGCGTCACCTTGTTGTCGTTGGACGTCACGGCGAGCTGGGCGTGCGCCGCGGTAGCGAGCACGAGCACGGCCGGCAGCACGAGCGTGAAGACGCGGCGCTGAGCCTTCATGTCGACACCTCCATGGATTCGAGCGGGCGCTAGGACACCAGATCGCCACGCGGAACGCAAGCGGAGCCGCCAGGCCGCGCGCGCGGGACTACAATGAGGCCGGAGGTCACCGCCATGTGGGGCTCGCACAAGATCACGATGCCGACAAAAGATACGGCGCTGCCCGGTCGCGCCGAGCGGATGCCCGTGCCCGCCAAGCATCACGTGCACGCCCGGCCGCTGACGCCGCCGTTTCCCGCGGGTCTGCAGACCGCCGTATTCGGGCTGGGCTGCTTCTGGGGCGCCGAGAAAGCGTTCTGGCAGACACCCGGCGTGTTCACGACGGCGGTCGGCTACGCCGGCGGCGTTACGCCGAATCCGACGTACGAAGAGGTCTGCACGGGGAGCACCGGTCACAACGAGGTCGTGCTGGTCGTCTTCGATCCGACCGTGATCTCGTACGAGGGCCTGCTGAAGGTCTTCTGGGAGGCGCACGATCCCACCCAGGGCATGTGTCAGGGCAACGACGTCGGCACGCAGTACCGCTCGGGCATCTACGTGTTCTCGCCCGAGCAGCGGCGCGTCGCCGAGGCCTCGCGTGACGCCTACCAGCGCGCGCTGAACACCGCCGGCCACGGTCGCGTCACGACCGAGATCGTCGACGCGCCGGAGTTCTACTACGCGGAGGGCTATCACCAGCAGTACCTCAGCAAGAATCCGTCGGGCTACTGCGGCCACGGGGGCACCGGCGTGGCGTGTCCCACGGGTAGCGCCGCGGCGCACGCGTGAGAGATGGCCGACCCTCTCTTTAAGCAGGGGGGCTACGCCCCCCTGGTACTCCCGGCCGTCGCCGACTGGCCGACGGCGACGCCGGCGGACGTCGGCCTGGACGCTCGGCGCGTCGACGAGGCGATCGCGTATCACCGCGCCCACGAGACGCGGTGGCGCCCCGACTTCATCACCGAGCGCGGCGTGTTCGTCGGCGTCGCCGACGAGCCCGAGCGTGCCGGCGGCGTGCTCGGGCCGATCCGGCCACGCGGCGGCCCGAGCGGGCTGATCGTACGCGGCGGCCGCCTCATCGCCGAGTGGGGCGAGAGCGAGCGCGTGGAGATGTCGTTCAGCATCGCCAAGAGCTACCTGGCCGCGCTCGCCGGCGTCGCCGTCGCGCGCGGTCTGATCCGCGGCATCGACGATCCCGTGTGCGACTACGCAATCGACGACGCGTTCGACTCGCCGCAGAATCAGCCGATCACGTGGCGGCAGCTGCTCCAGCAGACGAGCGAGTGGTCGGGGACGATGTTCGGCAAGCCGGACACGATCGACCACAATCGCGACCTCGGCAAGGCCGACTTCGGACAGACGGACAAGGGCGTGCCGCGTCCGATGCGTCCGCCCGGCACGCTGTGGGAGTACAACGACGTCCGCGTCAACCGGCTGAGCCTCTCGCTGTTGCAGCTGTTTCGCCGGCCGCTGCCCGACGTGCTGCGCGAGGCGATCATGACGCCGATCGGCGCGACCGCGACGTGGGAGTGGCGGCCCTACGACAACGCGTGGGTGGAGATCGACGGCCGGCGGATGCCGTCGGTGCCCGGCGGCTCGCACTGGGGCGGCGGTCTCTGGATGTCGGCGCGCGACCACGCGCGCTTCGGCCTGCTGCATCTGCGTCGCGGCCGCTGGGGCGACGCGCAGATCCTGCCCGCGGCGTGGATCGACGAGTGCCGCCGGCCGTGTCCGATCAACCCCGAGTACGGCCTGCTGTGGTGGCTGAACGTGGGCAGAGCGGGGGCCTGGGCAGCGCGCGGCGCCGGCAGCAGTCTCATCTGGCTCGATCCCGAGCACGACCTGCTCGCCATCGTGCGCTGGATCGACAAGCCGCACATCCCGGGCTTTCTCGAGCGGCTGCTCGACGCCATCGCGCGCTGAGACCCGTGCTGCCGACGATCGAGCTCGAGATCGGACGGCCGGCGACGGCGTCCGTCATCTGGCTGCACGGCCTCGGCGCCGACGGCCACGACTTCGAGCCGATCGTGCCGGAGCTCGACCTGCCCGATGCCCTCGCGGTGCGCTTCGTGTTTCCGCACGCGCCGATGCAGCCGGTGACGATCAACGGCGGCGCGGTGATGCGCGCGTGGTACGACGTGTATGCGCTCGAGGGTCAGCGCCGCGAAGACGCCGCCGGCGTGCGCGCCTCGCAGGCGCACGTCGAGGAGCTGATCGCGAGCGAGAAGAAGCGTGGCGTCGCTGCCTCGCGCATCGTGCTGGCCGGCTTCTCGCAGGGCGGCGCGATCGCGCTGCACACCGGGCTGCGGCACGCGGAGCGGCTGGCCGGCATCATGGCGCTCTCGACCTATCTGCCGGTCGCCTCCGCGTTCGCGGCCGAGGCCGCCGCCGCAAATCGCGCGACGCCGATCTTCATGGCGCACGGCCTGTACGATCCGCTCATTCCCGTCGAGCGCGCGATGATGTCGCGCCGCCAGCTCGAGGCCGCCGGCTACGCCGTCGAGTGGCACGAGTACCCGATGGAGCATGCGGTCTGCGCCACGGAGATCGCCGACATCTCCGCGTGGCTACAGCGAGTATTGCGCTAGGTTCTCGCTTCGACGATCAGGCTCTGCAGCGCCCGACCGAGCGGGCCGCGCACGTCGTGCAGCCGCGTGTCCGCGAGCCCCACGCCGCTGCGCTCGTAGATCGACAGGCAATCCATGCCCACCCACTCACCGTCGAGCGGCCGATACACGCTGACGGACAGGTCGGCGTTGATCGCGCTCACGCGCTTGTGCTCGATGGCGGCGCTGACGCCGCTGCCCGAGTCGGCGGCCACGAGCACGCGCTCGAGCGGCGAGGTCTCCGTGCCCGCGACGAGCGGCATGCGCTGGCGCATCCACGCGGCGGCGCGACCGCTGCCCAGTTCGCCGCGCACGAGCCGCGTTTCCATCGCCGCGTGATAGCTGACCGGCTCGTTGAAGAACGGAAATTCGAACGGCAGCCCGCGCTCCGGCGGTGGCAGCGGCGGATCGTCGGCCGGCGAGACGATCGCGACCGGCACCGTGCGCGCGAGCGCGGCGAGTGCCTGCGCCACCACGCGCTCGCCGTGTAGCAGCCGGGCCACCAGGCGCCGCACCTTGGTGCCCGCGCGCAGCGGCTCGACGCGCACCGACAGCCGGTCGATCGGCACCGGCAGCAGGAAATCGACGGTGATACGCACGACAACGAATCCCGGTGCGGCCGCTTCGATGGCGCGCGCGAGGAGCGCGGCCGGAGGCCCGCCGTGCTGGTGGCGCGGACTCCACGGCCCGCGCGTGTGGACGCTGGCGACGAACTCGTCGCCGTCCCGGATGTAGAACGCGTCGGTCATGCGCGCCATGCTACCGCACGCGCCGTGGCGCTCAGGCCGCTTCGGTTTCTTCTCCCGCCTCCAGCCGCGCCACGTGCTGACGCACCCACGCCTCGCCACCGTCGCTCGCGGTGAGCCCCGCGAGGAGGTCGGCGAGTCCTTCGATGAGCTGCCGCAGCCGGTCAGCCAGCGAGGCGTCGTAGCCGCAGAGCCGCGCGCCGAACGCCGCGCGCTCGGATTCCGACAGGCGCGCCAGCGTCGGCATGAGGCCCTGCAGCCAGTCGTCGAGCAACGTCAGATCACCGAGCAGGTCGGTGCCGCGCTGGATCGCCGCGGTCACGCGCTCGCGCAGGGCGACGAGGTCGGCATCCTGAATGGCCATCGGCGTCTCCTCAACCGAGCCCTTGCACGATCCGGTCCACCAACTCTTCGGGCCGCTCGACGTGCATGAAGTGGCTGGCGCCCTCGATGGTATCCACGCGACAGCCGGCGGCCTCGAGCCGGCGAACGTCCGCGTCCGGCACGTGGTCCGACGCGCCGCCGCGGATCTCGTGGACCGTGTAGGCGCGACGCCGCTCGACGGCGGGCCACAGATCCTCGGCGCCGATCTCGTCGTAGAGCGCCGTCAGCGCCCGGCGGTCGATGCGCCAGCGGTAGGACTTGCCTTCGTGCGCGAGGTTCAACAGGAGCCAGTCGATGGCCGGCGGCGGCAACCCGGCTTGCCGAAACCACGCGCGAAACGTCTGGCGATCGTGCGCGACGTCGGGAGCGGCACCCAGCGCCTTCACGATGGTGGCGACCTCGCCTCCCGCGGGGCGCGGCGAGGGCGTCACGTCGAGCAGCGTGAGGTGCCCGAGCGCGGTCGGTTCGAGCGCGGCCGCGCGCAGCGCCACGCGGCCGCCGAGCGAGTGCCCGATCAGCGTCCACGGCGGCGGGGTATCGAGCGCGCGCGCCGTGTCGAGCGCGTCGTGGGCGATGGCCGCGAGGTCCGGCCGCGGCGGCAACGCCGGTGAGTCGCCGTGACCGGTGAGATCGAGCGCGATCACGCTGCAGGCGGTGACCCGCTGCGCCAGGCCGCGCGCGAGCGAAGCGAGGTTGCGCGCCGAGCCGAGGAAGCCGTGCAGCAGGAACATCGCGCGCGGGCCGGTGCCGACGCGCGTGTGGGCGAGAACGCTCACACCTCGAGCACCATGCGCGCGGGATCCTCCAGCGCTTCTTTCACGCGGACGAGGAAGGTCACCGCTTGCTCGCCATCCACGAGCCGGTGATCGTACGAGAGCGCGACGTACATCATCGGGCGGATCACCACCTGGCCGCCGCGCGCGACGGGCCGATCCTCGATCTTGTGCATGCCGAGGATGCCCGACTGCGGCGGGTTGAGGATCGGTGTCGAGAGCAGCGAGCCGAACACGCCGCCGTTGGTGATCGTGAACGTTCCGCCCACCAGGTCGACGGGCGCCAGCTTTCCCTCGCGCGCGCGCCGCGCGACGTCGGCGATGGCCTGCTCCAGCGCCGCGAGCCCCAGCGCCTCGGCGCCGCGCACGACCGGCACCACGAGGCCGCGCGGCGTGCTGACCGCGATGCCGAGGTGGACGTGGCGCGGCTTGACGACGTCGGTGCCGTCGATCCGCGCGTTGAGGATCGGCACCTCGCGCAGCCCGTGGATCACCGCGCGCGCGAACAGCGACATCAGCCCGAGATCAACGCCGTGGCGCGCCTTGAAGCGCTCGCGATGACGCGCACGCAGCGCGAGTAGCTCGCCGAGATCGACCTCGTTGAAGGTGGTGAGGATGGCCGCCGTTCGCTGCGCCTCGACCAGGCGCGCGGCGATCGTGCGCCGCAGCTGACTCATCGGCTCGCGCTCGGCATCGTCCTCGGCGCGCGCGGTGCCGCCCCGGCCGTCGCCGTCATGCGCCGTGGCCGCCGCGCGCGAGGGCTCAGCCGTGCGTTCGCCATCGCCTCGCGGCTCGGCGGCGCGTGGCGGCTCGCCGGCGCGCGGCGGCTCAGCAAAGCGCGGCGGCTCGGCAGAGCGCGACGGCTCGCGGGGCGGGCGCGGCTCAGCGCGCGGTGCCACCGAGCGCGATGGCTCCCACGTCGCCGGGATGGACGCGTGAGCCGGCCGGCACCACGATGCTCAGCTGACCGGCCGTCTCGGCTTGCACCTCCATCGTGGCCTTTTCCGTCTCGAGCTCGAGCACGACCTCGTCCGCGTCGACGTGCGCACCGTCGGCCTTGAGCCAGCGCACGAGCGTGGCCTCGGTGATCGACTCGCCGAGCTGCGGGATTCGGATCTCGGCGGCCATCTCAACGCTCCAGCGCCTGCTCGAGGATCGCCTGCTCTTCTGCCTGGTGGATCTGATGGCTGCCCGTCGCGACGCCGGCGGCCTCGACGCGGCCGATGTAGGAGAAGCGCACGTGCGGTTGCAGCAGCGGCGAGAGCAGCGGCCGCACGAATGACCACGCGCCCTGGTTCGCCGGCTCCTCCTGCACCCAACAGACCTCCGTCGCCGCCGCATAGCGGGCGAGCAGTCCACGCACCTCGTCGGTCGGAAACGGGTAGAGCTGCTCGATGCGAACCAGCGCCACGTCGTCGCGCCCCTTGTCGCGGCGCGCGGCATCGAGGGCATAGAAGATCTTGCCCGCGCAGATCACCAGGCGCCGCGCCGTCGACGGCGGTCGCAGATCGTCCAGCGTGGCGCGAAAGCCGCCGTCCGTCAGCTCGGCGAGCGGTGAGACCGCCTCCGGGTGGCGCAGCAGGCTCTTGGGAGACATCACCACGAGCGGCTTGCGGAAGCGGCGGTGGATCTGACGGCGCAGCGCGTGGAAGATCTGCGCCGGCGTCGTCGGCACGATGACCTGGATGTTCTGCTCCGCGGTGAGCTGCAGGAAACGCTCGAGGCGGGCGCTCGAGTGCTCGGAGCCCTGGCCCTCGTAGCCATGCGGCAGGAGCAGCACCAGCCCGCTCATGCGCTGCCACTTGGATTCGCCGCTCGCGATGAACTGGTCGATGATCACCTGCGCGCTGTTGACGAAGTCGCCGAACTGCGCCTCCCACACCGTCAGGCGCCGCGGGTCGCCGCTCGACATGCCGTACTCGAAGCCGAGCACGGCCTCCTCGCTCAGCGGGCTGTTGACCGCCTCGAGCAGCGCCTGCTCGTTCTGGACGTGGTTGAGCGGCACCCACGGCCGACCGTCCTTGGCGTCGAAGATGGCGGCGTGGCGATGGCCGAACGTGCCGCGCACCGTGTCCTGACCGCTCACGCGCACGGGCGTGCCCTCCAGCAGCAGGCTGCCGTACGCGAGCGTCTCTGCGATGCCCCAGTCGAGCGCCTCGCCCCGTGCGACGCGCGCGCTCCGCTCTTCGAGCAGCTTCTTCACGCGCGGATGCGGCGTGAAGTCCGCCGGCAGGTGGACGAGCGCCTCGCCGATGGCGCGCAGGCGTTCGGCGGGCACGCGGGTATCGGCGCTCCAGTCGGCGCCCGCCCAGCCCAGGCCGCGCCAGACGCCGCCGAACGCGAAGACCTGCTGGCGCGGCATCTCCTTGCGCGCGGTGCGCAGCGCCGATTCGAGCGCGGCGCGCCGCGCCTTGCGCATCTCGGCCAGTTGCGTCTCGTCCACCACGCCCGCCTCGACAAGGCGTTTGGTGTAGCGCTCGACGACCGAGGGGTGATTGCGGATCTGCTCGTACATCACCGGCTGCGTCAGCGTGGGATCGTCGAGCTCGTTGTGGCCGTGACGGCGATAACACACGAAGTCGATGAACACGTCGGCACGGAACGTCTGCCGATAGCCGGCGGCCAGCCGCGCCGCTTGCAGCGCCGCCTCCGGATCGTCGGCGTTGACGTGAAAGACGGGCGCGCGCAGCACCTGCGCGGGATCGGAGGGATAGCGCGTGAAGAGATATTCGTCGGGCGATGTCGTGAAGCCGATCTGGTTGTTGACGATGACGTGGATCGTCCCGCCCGTGGTGAAGCCGCCAAGCGGTGACAGCGCGAGCGTCTCGAACACGATGCCCTGGCCCATGAAGGCCGCATCGCCGTGCAACAGCACCGGCGCCACGCTCCGCCGGTCGCGGTCGTCACGGTACGCCTGCTTGGCGCGCACGATGCCCTCGACCACCGGGTTCACCGACTCGAGATGGCTCGGATTCGACGTCAGCGACAGGTGCACCTGGCCCCCGGCGCGCGTGCGGCGGTCACGCGAGTAGCCGAGGTGGTACTTGACGTCGCCCTCCCCGAGGACGTCGTCGGGAAGCGGCGCGCCCTCGAACTCGGCGAAGATCATCTCGTAGGGCTTCTCCAGCACGTGCGCGAGCACGTTGAGCCGGCCGCGATGCGGCATGCCCAGGACCATCTCGGCGACGTCGAGCCGCGCCGCCTCCTCGACGACGGCATCCAGCAACGGCACGAGCGTCTCGCCGCCCTCGAGCGAGAAGCGCTTCTGCCCGGGATATCGCGCCTGGAGAAATTGCTCGAACGTCTCGGCGGTCACCAGACGCTCGAGGATCGCGTGGCGGTCGTCGGCGGTGAGCTCGGGATGATTGCGGCGCGGCTCGATACGCTCTTGCAGCCATTCGCGGCGCGCCTTGTCCGCCACCGACAGGTATTCGACGCCGAGCGTGCCGCAGTACGTTTCGCGGAGGGCGGCGATCAGGTCGCGCAGCGGTCCGCGCGCGCCGCCCTTGAAGGGCGCCCAGTCCACGACGCGGTCGAGATCGCGCTCGGTGAAGCCGAGCTCCGACAGCCGCAACAGCGGATGCTCGCGCGGACTGCCACCGAGCGGGTCGAGATCGGCCACCAGATGGCCGAGCTCACGATAGGTGTGCACGAGCTCGTCGATCGAGCCGCCGGGGCGCACACCATCACGCAGGGCGAGGTCGAAGCCGGCGAAGACGAGCGCCCAGCGCTCGTCGACCGCGGAGGGATCGCGAAGGTACTCACGATAGAGGGCGTCGACGTATTCGGGATTGGCGCGCGCGATCTCGTCGAAGGGCAACACCCCTCAGCCTACACCCTCAGACGACGCGGAAAACCTCGACCTCGGTGGTTTTCCCCTTCACGCGCATGGCGGGCAGCGGCTGCAGCGTGATCTCGCCGCTCAGTCGCCGCGCCGTCGTCGCGCTCACGAGGATGTCGGCGCCGACGTCCTTCGTCAGCCCCTGAATGCGCGAGGCGAGGTTGACGGTGTCGCCGACGAGCGCGTACGAAAGTCGCTCGCGGCTGCCGATGGCGCCGGCGAGCACGGCGCCGGTGTGCACGCCGATGCCGTGGCGGAGCGGCGTGGCGCGGCTCGCGTTCCACTTGGCCAGGCGCGCGCGCATCTCGACGGCGGCGCGCACGGCGCGCGCGGCGTGGTCCGGCGCCGCGACCGGCGCGCCGAACACCGCCTCGATCTCGTCGCCGATGAACTGCAGCACGAGGCCGCCATGCGCGCGGACGGCCGCCTCCATCTCGGCGAAATAGCCGTTGAGGTCGCGCACGACCTGCCGCGGCTCGCTCGCTTCGACCCACGGCGTGAAGTCGCGGAGGTCGGCGAAGAGCACGGTGACCTCGCGCTGCTCGCCCTCGACGGTGACCCGGCCGGCAAGGATCTCGTCGCGGACCTCGCGGGCGACGTAACGGCCGAACGTCTCCTTGATCGCCTCGCGCTCGCGCAGGCCGTCGAGCATGCGGTTGAAGCCCTCGGTCGCTGCGCCGATCTCGTCGTTCGAGACGACGGGACACGCTGCGTCGAGGTCGCCTCGCTCCACGCGAGCCATCGCGAACGTGAGGCCGACGAGGGGCGCGGCCACGCTGTCGGAGACGGTCCACGACAGCCGCACCGCCGCCACCAGGCTCGCCACGATGAGGAAGGCGATGATCGCGACCATCTCGCCGAAGATCCCGGGGGCGGCGGCGGGATCGGCGGCCGCCATCGCGCCGCGACGCCAGGCGACGATGCCGAGCAGGATCAGCGGGCCGACACTCGTGAGCATGAACACGGTGAGCAATCGAGCGCGAACGGGCAGGCGCGGCACACCGCGCACGCCGCCGAGGTCGCCCGTCGGAAAGAACGCCGGCAGCTCCTGGCGCCAGCGGTTCTCGACCGAGAAAAACACGATGGCGGCCGTCACGACGCCGCCGACGACGGTGATGCCGATGATGGCCCGAACGGCGGACTGAACCGTCAGTGACCAGCCGGCCAGGAGGGGACCCACGACGCCGAAGAGCACGCCGGCGATCATCCAGTTGATCAGCGACACGCCGGCAGTCACCCACGGAAAGAGCAGCGCGCGGCGCCGGGCTTCGGTCGAGCTTCGATCCCCGGCGAGCATCGGCGCGGCCCACCGCGTCGCGAGTCGTGCGCCCGTCACGGTGAGCACGGTGAAGGCGACGACGGAGAAGACGATCTCCGGCCACGTCACGTCGGGCCCCGACGCGATCGGATCGATGAAACGAAAGTACACGAACGCCATGACCGCGCCGAAGAGGTTGGCGAGCCGCGCCCGCCAGACGATGGACTGACGGCGCGCGCGCGTGGAGTCCATCACGCGCCCGCGACGCCGTCGAGCGCGGCCAGCACCGCGTCCAGCGCCGGGGTCGGCGGCTTGTCGCGCCGCCGCACGATCGCGAGCCGCCGCGCCAGCGGCGGGGCCAACGGCCGCGCGGTCAGCGTTCGCGCCCGTACCTCTCCGCGCACCGCGACGGCGGAGATGACCGAGACACCCAGGCCCGCGGCGACCAGGCGCTTGGTCGCCTCCACGTTGCCGAGCTCCATCGCCACGCGCGGCCGCACGCCGCCGCGCTGAAACCAGGCGTCGATCACGTGGCGAATGGTCCCGCCGCGCTCGTAGAGGATGAGCGGCGCCTCCGCGAGGTCGACCGGCCGCAGCGCGCCGCGGCGCGGCCACCGGTGGTCGGGCGCGGCGATGGCCACCTGCGGATCGGCGCGGAAGGGAGACGTCACGAGCTGTCGTCCATGGACCGGCAGCGTCAGCACGGCGACGTCGAGCTGGCTCGCCGCGACGGCCGCCGCCAGGTCGGCGGAGTTGCCGGTGACGACCACGAGTTCGAGCTCGGGATGGCGCGCGCGCAGCCGGCGCAGCGCATCGGGCAGCAGATACGTGCTCGCGGTGGCGCCCGTGCCGAGCCGCACGCGTCCGGCCACGACACCGCGCAGCCGCTGGATCGCCTGGCGCGCCGCCTCGAGCTCGGCCAGCGCGCGGCCCGCGTGCTCGAGCAACACCTCGCCGGCGGCGGTGGGAAACGCCCGGCGGCCGACGCGCTCGAGCAGGCGCGCGCCCAGCGCCGACTCCAGGTGGCGGATGTGATGGCTCACCGCGGGCTGGCTCACGTGCAGCGTCTCGGCCGCGCGCGAGAACGAGGCGTGGCGCACGACCTCGGCGAACGTCCGGACGTGGACGGGCGACAGCTCCATCGGAGCCGCAGTATCGCTAATCGTTTGCATTCCGACAATTCATTTCCCTCATGGGCGCGCGCGTGGGAGCGTGGACGGCATGACGGAGACGACGCTCCGGACACACGTGACGATTCGCGACGCGGGGCCCGATGACGCCGAGGCGATCTGCCGCATCTACAACCAGGGTATCGAGGATCGCGTCGCGACGCTGGAGACCGAGCTCCGCACACCCGCCGAGCGCCGCGAGTGGATGGCCGCCCATGGCCCACGCCACCCCGTCCTGATCGCCCAAACGGAGCCACTCACCGTCGCGAACAGGCCACCTGCGGCCCAAGCCGGCCTCGCGGTCCCCGCTACAATAGCCTGGGCCAGCCTCAACCGGTTCAACCCGCGTCCGGTCTACGATCATGTCGCCGACGTGTCCGTCTACATCGAGCGCGCGTGGCGCGGCCGCGGTGTCGGACGCGCGCTGCTCGCCGCGCTGATCGAGCGCGCGCGCACGCTCGGCTACCACAAGACGGTGCTGGCGGCGTTTCCCGACAACGGCGCCGGCATGGCGCTCTACACGCGGCTGGGATTCACGCGCGTCGGCGTGTATCGCGAGCAGGGACGGCTGGACGGGCGCTGGGTCGACGTCGTCGTGATGGAGCGGCTGCTCTGAGTCACGGCATGTGGATGAACGAGTACCACGCCGATTTCCTCGCGCGCGATCGGCTGGCCGAGGCGCGGGAGAAGGCCAAGCGGCGCGCGCTGGTCGAGTCGTTGTGCCGAGGCCGGCGTCACTCCCAGACGGAGGGCTCGAGCGCGAGCCTGACCCCGAAGCGCTCGGCGACGGACTCTTGAAGCCGTCGCGCAAACGCGAGCACGTCGCACGCCCGCGCCGCGTCGTGCGCGACGATCGCGAGCGCGTGCGCGGTCGAGAGCCCCACGGCGCCTTCGCGCTGGCCGCGGCGGAAACCCGCCCGCTCGATGAGCCACGCCGCGGAGAGCTTCACGCCGCCGTCCGATCGGATTCGTGAAGAACGAGCCGCACGAGCGACGATTGGGGTCGCCCGGGATCAGCACCATCGACTTCGTGCGGCGGATGGCGAGCACGCTCGTGCGGACGTCGCTGTGCGTGGGCGCCGTCATCCCGCGCGCGGCGACGTCGCGCGCGACGTCGGCGTATCCCAGCATCGGCGCGCCACCCGGTCGCAGACGGTACGTCACCGCGAGCACGACGTACCGTCCCGGCTCGCGGCTCTTGAACGCGCTGTCGCGATACGCGAAGCCGCACTGCGCCGGCGAGAGTGTGACGGCCTCGGCGGAGGTCGTGTCGAGCGCCCGCACGGCGACGACGGTATCGCTGACCTCCTGGCCATAGGCGCCGACGTTCTGCATCGGCGTGGCGCCCACGAGACCGGGGATCCCCGACAGGCACTCGAGCCCCGCCCAGTCGTGCGCCACCGCGAACGCCACGAAATCATCCCACGGCTCGCCGGCGGCGGCCGTGACCTCGACGGCGCCGCGGACCTCGCGCGTCGCGATGCCGCGCAGCCCGATCTTCACGACGAGCGCGTCGACGCCGGCGTCGGCGACGACGACGTTGGAGCCGCCACCCAGGATCCGCAGCGGCACGCGCCGTTCTCGCGCCCAGGCCACCGCGGCGCGCAGCGTCGCCTCGTCCGTGATCTCCACGAACCAGCGCGCCGCGCCGCCGACGCCGAGCGTCGTGTACGGCGCGAGCGCCACGCGCTCGCGCACCGTCACCGCCGCCGGCGCCGCGCTCACGGACTCGCTGCCGACGTCGGTCGCGGCGTCGGCGGCAGATAGCCCAGCAGGAACACGTTGAGATGGACGAGCAACAGCTTGTTCCACGCCACGCTCGCCTCGAGCGCGCGCGCCGGCGGCAGCGCGGCCGCGAAGAGACCGGCCAGCGCCGACTGCGCGAGGCTGATCGCGTTGACGACGAGGTGCGCGGGCACGACGCCGCCGGGGCCGGTGGCGCGATGGCTGTGCGAGAGACCGACCGCGAGGAGGTAGTACGACGACTCGTGTGTGACGGCCGCCTGCGCCGTCTCGCGGAGCCAGCGTCCGAGGCTGTGCTTGCGCCGCTCGATGCGCGCGACGTCGGGCGCGCCGTCGGCGCCGAGGAAGAATCGCGCGGACTCCGGAAATTTCAGGAAGTGATCGTAGAGCGCGGCCGTCAGCTCGGCCTCGCGCTCGAGCACGACGGGCGCACTGGCGCGCACGGTCGCGGCGTCCGCCTCGCCGAACCCGACGAAGTCGCACAGCTCGCGCACGTAGCGCGGCATGTCGGTCGCGGGCAGCCAGCCGCTCACGGCATCAGCCGCGTGCCGAGCCACGGCCCGCCGGCGAAGGCCTCGCCGGCGCGCGTCAGCGGCCGGGTCCAGCGCGCGCGATCGTGCGCGCGGCCGGGCTGGCCCACCCAGAGCTCCACGCGCTCCGCCCACACGCGATAGCCGCCCCAGCGCTTGGGCCGAGAGACGTCGCCGCCGCGCGCCCGCGCGGTGACGTCGGCGATCCGCGCGAGGAACGCCGCGCGCGAGGCCAGCGGCCGGCTCTGCTCGCTCGCGGAGGCGGCGGCGCGCGCGTCGGGCGGTCGTCCGGCCCAGTACGCATCGCTCTCTGTATCAGGCACGTCGGTGACGGGCCCCGCGACGCGCACCTGACGCTCGACCGCGTCCCAGTGGAAGACGAGCGCCGCCCACGGACGCGCGGCGAGCTCGGTGCCCTTGTCGCTCTCGCGATCGGTGTAGAAGACGAACGTGCCCGTCGTGGCGTCGAAGCCGCGGCAGATCACCATGCGCGCCGCCGGCCGACCGTTGCCGTCCACGGTCGCCAGCGTCATCGCCGTGGAGTTGCGGATCGTCTTCGCGGCCTCGGCGAGCCACGTCGCGAGCAGCGGCAGGGGATCGGCGGGCAGCGTCTCGGGCAACGGGGGAATGGCCGGCGCCATGTCGCAGGCCACCGTATCATGACGCATGCCTTACAAAACATTCACGCTGCGCGAGCGGCCGGATCGCGAGGACGACTTCGAGCAGCTCTCCGACGCGTCGTGGCCGCGCTTCCTGCGCCAGCAGGACGCCCTCGGCTATGGGCAGTACTGGCCGCGACTGTTCACGACATGGGCGGACTGGCAGCTGCTGATCGTGGACGAGATGGGGCCGACGATCGCGGCGACTCACGCCGTGCCGGTCGTCTGGAACGGGACGGTCGAGGACCTGCCGTCGAGCATCGCGGACATCCTGCGCCGCGCGCAGGCCGATCACGACGCGGGCCGCGCCCCGAACGTGCTCTGCGCGCTCGCGGCGATGGTGGCGACACGCTTTCGCGGCAAGGGCATGAGCGCCATCGCCGTCCGCGCAATGCTCGACCTGGCGCGCGCGCACGGGCTGCGCGCACTGATCGCGCCGGTACGCCCTGCGAACAAGAGCCAGTATCCGCTCGCGCCGATGGAGCGCTACGCGCGCTGGACGAACGAGGACGGCCTGCCGTTCGACCCGTGGATCCGCGTGCACGCGCGGCTGGGCGCCGACATCGTTGACGTGGCGCCGCGCGCGCTCATCATCCTCGGCACGGTGGCCAACTGGGAGCGCTGGACCGACATGCGCTTCCCCGACTCCGGCCCCTACGTCGTGCCGGGCGCCCTGCAGCCCGTCATCATCGATCGTCAGGCCGACGAGGGGCGCTACGAAGACCCCAACATCTGGATGCGCCACGCGATCTAGTGACGTGGGGGGCCCCGAAATGGCCCCCCACACCCCCCAACGCTCGTCGCGCCCCGGCGGAGCCGTGGCGCTCCTCGATCAAAACATCGCCAGCGGATGCGCCGGCGCGCCGGTCGCGCCGACGAGGCGCAGCGGTGTCGCGGTGAAGAGGAACTCGTAGCGGCCTTCCTCCGCGCACGCCTGGGCCAGCCGCTCGGGATTCGTGTTGTCCACCAGCGCCAGCCCGAGGAACGGGATGGCGAGATGCACGCCCATACCGAAGCCGGCGTAGCCGATCGGACGCTCGTCCATCATGTCCCACGAGATCGCCGCGATGTCTTTCTCGCGGAACCATTCCAGACACGAGACGTGCAGTCCCGGATGCGGCGACACGCGCGGCACCCAGTCGGGATTCTCACGGCGGAATTTCTCGTCGCCGCTGCGCACGACCACGACGTCGCCCGGCTCGACACGGACGCCGAAGCGCGCGGCCGTCTCGTCGAGCTCTCGCGGCGTGACCGGGTTGCCGACCGTCACGTAGCCTTCCTTGCGGCCCGCCGCGACGTCGAGCAGCACGCCGCGCGTGAGGATGCCGTCGAACAACGGGTCGATCGGACACCACGTCGAGCCCGCGGCGGACAGGCTGTCGGCAAACGGGCGGCCGTTGTAGAGCTCGCCGTCCCAGCCGACGTGGCAGAGCGCGTCGACGTGCGTGATCCAGAAGCCGTGATAGACGAGGTCGAAGCGATCGAGCACCACGTCGGCGCGCTCGCGCTTGGACGGGCACGTGACGTGATACATGAACTGCAAGTGCGGCTGCGCGACGATCTCGCGGGAGAGCGACACGGTGCGGCCGCTCTTCACCAGCGCGCGTGCCGCCGCGCGCCGCGCGTCGGTGATCAGATTGACCGTGCCGCGCTGGTCGTCGTGCCCCCAGCGTCCCCAGTTGTTCAGCCGCTTGAAGTACGACTCCACATCAGCCTGCGTCGGCAGCTTGGTCGCTGGCATGCTCCCCTCCTCGCGCGGAATGCAAGAGTATGCCACGGAGGAATGTCACGCGTTCGAGCGGCGGCTTTGCCGCCGCAGTCCTGTTGCTGGGGGGAGGCACGGAGGAGCGCGCCGGCCGGCGCGCGACGACGGTCGGAAGGGGGGCAAAGCCCCCCTCCGAGTCTTACAGCTGGTCGCGCAGAGGAATCAGCGGCAGATAGAACGCGTTGCGCACGCGGTGGCGGACCCAGTCGTCGTAGCGCACTGGCTTCGTGTACCTCAGATCCTCTCGGAACACCTCGGTCATGCGCGCGGCGAGTCCGCGGTCGAGGAAGGCGAGATTCAGCTCGTTGTTGAGCGCGAACGAGCGGTTGTCGAGGTTGGCGCTGCCGATGCTGACCCACTGGCCGTCGACGACCATCGTCTTGGCGTGCAGCAGCGCCGGCCGGTACTCGTAGATCTTTGCACCCGCCTCGAGCACGCGGCCGAAGTGCGCGTGGCTCGCCTGCCGCACGAGCCGGTCGAGGTTCGTGTCGGCGTTGCCGGCCGTGATGATCTGCACGTCGACGCCGCGCTTGACCGCACGCACGAGCGCGTCGCTCATCGTGCCGTCCGGCACGAAATACGGATTGGTCAGCAAGATCGACGAGCGCGCCCCCTCAAGGGCGAGGAAAAACAGCAGATACGCTTCCGCCGCGCCGCTGGCGGGCGAGCTCTTGATGGTTTGCGCGACGAGGCCGCCGCGCGGCTCGATCTCGGGGAAGTACGCGGCGCCGGAAAGCAGCACCCCGGTGGCGTCGCGCCAGTTTTCCGCGAAGGCCGCCTGGATCTGGCGCACGATCGGTCCCTCGATGCGCACGTCGGTCTGACGCCAGTGCCCCTCGCGGCGGCCGTCCCCCGTCCACTTGTCGCCGACGCCGGTGCCGCCCGTGAAACCGACGCGACCGTCGACCACGAGCACGCGGCGGTGATTGCGATGGTTGATGCGCTTGAGCGCCAGCGGGTTCAGCGAGTGGTAGCTGGCCACGTGGCAGCCCGAGCGCTCCATCAGCGTCCGGTACTTCTTCGGCATGTTCTTGCTGCCGACGGCGTCGAGCAGCACATTGACGCCCACGCCCGCGCGACAGCGCTCGGCCAGGGCCTCCGCCATGTCGCGGGCGACGTCGCCCTTCTCGTAGATGAAGTTAGAAGGTGATCGTCGACGTCGCGCCGCGGATCGCTTCGAGCATCGCCGGAAAGATCTCGTCGCCGTTGAG
>QHSO01000073.1 GCA_003220475.1 Candidatus Rokuibacteriota bacterium
ACGCCGTAATGCATGAAGGCCTCCTCGGTTAGGGCAGCAGGATTTTCCCGTCGGCGCTCGGTAGCGTCAGCCCCACGCGCCGTGCGAGCGTCGGCGCGACGTCGCGCATGTCGATGACGCCGAGCGCGCGGCCGGCGGGCACGCCGGGACCGACGAGGAAGAAGGACGCGTGGAGATCGGGCAGGTCGGGGAGGTGGCCGTGCGTTCCGCCCTGGCTCTTCGACACCAGCGGCCCGCGCGGCGTGCTGCTCATGCGCCAGCCCGGCTTCAGTCCCACCACGAACGCCGCCGTCGGAAAGGCGCCGCGCACGCGGAGCGCATCGGCGTCGAGGATGCGGTCGATCCCGTTCGCGGGCTCGGCGGCGAGGCGGTCGAGCACCTCGCGAACCTTGGCGCGCGCGACCGCGTCGTCCGGATTCTTGAGCACGATCGCCGAGCAGCCGCCGGAGATCCACGGCATCGCGGTCCAGTCGCTGATCGTGCCGCGATCGACGCTGAACAGCCCCGCCTCCCGCAGCGCCGTGAACAGGTTCAGCTGCGTGTCGATCCGCGCAAAGCCGTGATCCGACACGATGGCGACGAAGGCGCGGCCGGGTGCCAGCCGCTCGGCCGTCTCGCGCAGCTTTGCGACGACGCCGTCCAGGCGCTCGAGCGCGGCGAAGGTCTCGGGGCTGAACGGCGCGGTTTCGTGCTGCACGTGATCGAGGGCGAGCAGGTGCAGCGTGAGGAGCGCTGGGCGTTTCTTCTCCAGCACGCGCACGGCGAACCGACCGCGCGCCTCGTCGTCCTCCGCCTCCTGCCCGTGTGGGTAGGGCCCGAGGTCGGCCTCCAGCTCGGCGAGCAGCCCCGGCGTGGACACGGCACGCCGCAGCTTGGCGTCCTCCGTCGCGCTGCCGCGCCAGTACTCGGGGATGTTCCATGTTACCCGCGCGCCGACGCTCGCCGGCCACTGGATACTCGCGGTCGTCCAGCCGGCGCGCGCCGCCGAGTCCCAGAGCGTGGGCGCGCGGATGTCGTCCGCGTACCAGTACCAGTTGGCCGGTCCCGTGCGCAGCGGTTCGAAGACCGTGTTGGAGAGGATGCCGTGCTTGGCCGGCCACACGCCGGTGATGAGCGTCGTGTGGCTCGGATACGTCACGGTCGGAATCACGCCCTGGACACCCTCGGCGTACGCGCCCTCGGTGACGAAGCGCCGCAGCGTCGGAATCTTGAGGCCGTGCTTGTCGGCGCCGGTCACGTAGTCGGGACGCAGACCGTCGATCGAGATCATCAGCACCACGGGCGTCGGCGATTGCGCCGCCGCGGCCATGACCATGAGCGTGAGGACGAGCGCGATCAGCAGGTGTGCGTGCTTCATCGCTTGAAGACGGCCTTGAGCTCGCGGCTCGGCACGGTCTCGCGCATCCACGTGAAACCGCCGTGATCGGCCATCTCGCGCGCACCGCGCAGGAACGCGGCAAGCGCCAGGCGCGACAGGGAGCCACCGACGCTGACGCGCTTGACGCCCGCGCCGGCGAGCTGCGCCAGCGTGAGCGACGGGTCGCCGTGGGTCATCACGACGTTCACGGGCTTACCGACCGAGGCGACGACGGTGCGGATCGTTGCGAGATCGCGCAGCCCGGGCGCATACAGCACGTCGGCGCCGGCCTCCTCGAAGGCCTGCAGCCGCTTGATCGTGTCGTCGAGGTCGAGCCGGCCCTGGATCATGTTCTCCGCACGCGCCGTCAGGACGAACCGAAACGGCAGCGCGTGGGCCGTCTCCACGGCCGCGTGCACGCGTTCGACCGCGAGGCCGAAGTCGTAGATCGGCTTCGCGGCGTCCCCGGTCGCATCCTCGATGGAGCCGCCGACCACGCCGGCGTCGGCTGCGAGCCGAATCATCTCGGCGGCGGCACGCGGCTCGTGCGCATAGCAGTTTTCCAGATCGGCACTCACCGGAAGCTCCGTGGCCTCCACGATGGCGCGACAGTTGTCGAGCACCTCGGCCCGGCTCACCGTCATGGTGCCGTCGACGCGACCGAGCATGTTCGACAAGCCGAGACTCGTCGTCGCCAGCGCCTCGAACCCCAGCGAGGCGAGAAGCTTGGCGGTGCCCGCGTCCCAGGGATTCGGAATGATGAAGGCGCCGGCCCGCTCGTGCAGCGCGCGGAACGCGTCCGCCTTCTGCGCTTGTGTGCTCATCGTTTCTTCAGGGTGAAGCTCGCCAACTCAGTTGAACGTCAGCACGGTGCGCGCGACCTCGCCGGCCTTCATCGCGCGGAACGCGTCGTTGATGTCGTCGAGGCGTCCGCGTCGGGTCACCATTTCGTCGAGCAGCAGCCGCCCCTGACGATAGAACTCGAGATACAGCGGGATGTCGAGGCGGAAGCGGTTGCTGCCCATGCGCGAGGTCTGCACGCGGCACTCCGGTCGGATGGCCATCCACGGGAACTCGATGGTCGCATCGGGCGGCAGCACGCCGACGATGGTCGCCGTGCCCCGAATGGCGAGGCTCTCGATGGCCTGCCGCACCAGCTTGGCGTTGCCGACGGCCTCGAAGGCGTGATCGACGCCGGCGCCCTTCGTCAGCGCGCGGACCGCCTTGACGGGATCGTCGTTGGCGCTGTTGACCACGTGTGTGGCGCCGACGCGCTTGGCCATCTCGAGCTTGCTGTCGAACACGTCGATGCCGATGATCTGGCGCGCGCCGCCGATGCGCGCGCCCTGCACGATCGCGAGCCCCACGCCACCGCAGCCGAACACGGCGACGGTCTGACCCGCCTGCAGTCCCGACGTGCGCAGCGCGGCGCCGACACCGGTGAGCACGCCGCAGCCCACGAGCGCCGCGCGATCGAGCGGGAGATCGGGATCGATCTTCACGAGCGAGTTCTCGTGCAGCAGCATGCGCTCGGCGTAGCTCGCGATCCCGATGAACTGGCGCAGCGGCGCGCCGGCCTGCGACAGCCGTGGCGCCGCGGAGTCGGGCCGCGTCACCAGTCCGCCCGTGCAGAGATTGGGATGCCCGTCGAGGCACTGCGGACAGGCGCCGCAGAATCCCGACAGGCATGCGACGACGTGGTCACCGGGCCTCACGGTCGTGACGTCGCCGCCGATGGCCTCGACCACGCCCGCGCCCTCATGTCCGAGCACCACCTCACGGCCCCACGGCTTGTCGATCTCGACGGACTCGATCGTCAGCGGCGCGTGCGTTTTGCGAAAGATCGCGGCTTTCATTTCCATGAGACGTTCCTCACGACGGCAGGTCCCAACCGATCCACTCGCACACGCCGCGGCCCATCACGAGCTCCGCGTCGCGGCCCTTCAGCCACGGCAGCTCTTCGGTGAACATGGTCACGCACTGGCGGTACGGGCAGGGCATGCGTGTGATGTCGGTGCCCCAGAACATCCGTGCGGGTCCGAAGGCATCGAAGATGCGCTTCAGCTTGTCGTGGATGTCGCGGAATGGGTAGGCCTCGGCTGAATAGCTGGGCGCGCCGGTGGCCTTGATGGCGATGTTCGGATAGTTCGCGAGCGCGAGCATCTGCGGCAGGTTGTCCCACGCGCCCTCGCCGGTCTCGGCCGGCGAGCGACGGCCGAGATGATCGATGATCAGCTTCAGGTTCGGGTGGCGTTCGGCGACCTGCCCAACTTTCGGCAGAAAGTTCGCGGCGAGCAGCGCGACCGGTAGCCCTGCGCGCTCCGCCGCGGACCACAGCCACTCGATCGTGCCGTCCGTCGGCCACGATTTCATGTGTGGCTGTAAGAACGTGAACCGCAACCCCAGCATGCCGGGCTGCCGCTTCCACCCGTCGATCAGCGCGCGACTCTCGGGCTTGTCGAGCGGAAAGTTGCCGAGGATCGCAAACCGATCGGGATGCGTGCGCGCGGCCTCGATGGCGAGCGCGTTGGCGTTGGGGTCCCACGACGTCGGCGGGTGGATCACCGCGGCGTCCACGCCGGCCGCGGCCATCTCCTTCAAGAGGTCGTCCTTCGTGAACGCGGGAATCTGGCGATGCCGAGGGTTGCCGGGCTTGCCGCCGGACCAGATGTGAACCTGCGCGTCGACGATCTTCATCGCTTACTCCACGATCGCCTGGTACACGAGACCGCGCAGCAGCTGCTGATAGTGACGGCCCAGCGGCGATTGCGTCATGAACACCACGACGATGTCTTCCTTCGGATCGGCCCACCAGTACGTCGCATACGCGCCGGGCCAGAAGAAATCGCCAGGCGATCCCGGCATCGGGGCGAGGCCCTTGTCCTGGCGGACGGCGAGCCCGAGCCCCCACGTGTAGCCGGGCGTCGCGCTGAAGGCGCCGCGCGAGATCGAGCCGAGATGATCGGACGTCATGAAGTCCACGGTCCGCGAGCCCAGCACGCGCGCGCCGTCGAGGCTGCCCCGGTTGAGCAGCATCTGGGCGAAGCGCGCGTAGTCGCTCGCCGTCGACACGGCACACCCCCCGCCGCAGTCGAACTTTCGCGGCACGCTTGGATCGGCGAGCTTGTAGTCGGCGCCGGTCTCGGGATGCGTCGGCAGTCCCTGCGCGATGCGCGCGCGCTTGTCGGCGGCCACGAGGAACGTCGTGTCCGCCATCTTCAGCGGCCGGTAGACGCGCTCGGCCAGGACCTCGCCGAGCGGCTTGCCCGCGACGATCTCGACCACGCGCCCGAGGACATCGGTCGACAGGCTGTATTCCCACCATGTCCCGGGCTGGTAGAGCAGCGGAGCCTTGCCGAGCCGCTCGATGAACTCGTCCATGGTCAGCGTCAGCGAGGCTTCGTTCGAGGACTGCGGATACATCTTGTAGATCTCCGTCGTGCCGCGGTTGCCGTAGGTGAGGCCCGACGTATGCCGCATCAAATCTTGAATCGTCATCTCCCGCTCGACGGCCGCGCGCTCGAGCCCGACCTGTTCGGGCTTGGCCGCCGACAGCTCCGCCGCGAGCGCGCGGCCCGCCGCGACGACGATGAGCAGGAGCGCGAGGGCGATCGAGCAGCGCTTCATGACCCACCTCCCGGCTGGAGAACTTCGGCGCCCGGCGCCGCCTCGAGCTCGCACGCGTTCACCGTCATCGCGAGCATGCTGTAGTAGCCGATGGCGCCGGTGAGCTGGATGAAGCCGTCGTCGCCGAAGCGCGCGCGCAGCGCCTTGACGGTGGCGTCGTCGACGCGATGCTGGCGCAGCAGCGCGCGCGTGAACTCGACGATCTGCGCGTCCTCGGGCGGGAGCCCGCGCGCGTGCTTCTCGCGCACGGCGGCGATCGTCGTCGCCGGCACACCGAGCTTGCGCGCCTGGCCGGTCTGGGCACCCCAGACGTAGATGGCGTCGAGCTCGCGCGCGACGGTCATCGCGGCCAACACGCGCACGCGCATATCTAGGGAGCCCTCGAACCGAACGAACGCGCCGAGGTGGGCGAGACGGCCGGCCAGCTCCGGGCAGTGCAGAAACATCGTGAACGGCCCCTGCAGCGCGCCGCGGCTGGCGACGATGCCGTCGACGATCGCCTGGTTCTTCGGGGCCACCTGGTGCTTGCTGGTGATGGGCGTCAGCCTCGCCATCGTTCTCCTCCTATGTCCACAGCCGGCGCGTGGCGAGGTCGGCCCCCTCGCGCAGCGCGCGGAGCTTCGTCCACGCCACGCTCTCCTCGACCAGCTGCGAGCCCGCGAATGTGCCGAAGCCACAGTCGACGCCGGCGATGACGCGGCTGCGATCGCCGATCGCCTCGACGACGGCCACGATGCGGTCCGCCACGACCTCCGGATGCTCGACGACGTTGGTCGTGGAGTCGATGACGCCGGGCACGAACAGCATCCCATCCGGCAGCGGATGCCGGCGAAATGCCTTCAGCTCGTGCTGATGGCGCGGGCTCGCCAGCGGCAGCGAGAGCGCGCCGACCTTCGCGCGGTAGACGATCGGCAGCAGCGGCTCCAGCGGCACGTCGTGCGTGTGCGGCCCGTCGTAGTTGCCCCAGCACAGATGCAGGCGGATGCGCTCGCGCGGCAGACCGGCGACCGCCTCGTTGATGGCGTCCACGTGCAGCGCGACGGCGGTCAGGAAGCCCTCGAGCGGCTCGTCCTGGAAGAAGCGCGCGCGCTCCATGGCGAGGTCCGGGCAGTCGAGCTGCAAGACGAAGCCGCGAGAGACGATGAACTCATACTCTCGGCGCATCTCACGAGCCAGCGCTTTCAGATAGCGCTCGTGAGAGCCGTAGAACGCGTCGAGCATGATGGTGGCGATGACGCCGGGCGAGGCGGCGGTCATGAAGGCCTCGGGGAACTTGTCGGCGCCGGGCGCGCGGCGAAAGAGCTCACACTCCGCGGTGGCCTCGCCGAGATCGGTGTACGCGACCTCCGCGACCGCCTGCGGCGCATCGTTGATGCGCGCGGCGCCGGCGCGCTGACGCGACAGCCGCGCTGCGTAGTCGGGATGCTCGGCGATGTCGCGCGAGAGCCGCCGCTTGCTGGCGCCGTCGAAGCCCCGCATGCGACGCGCCGGGTACGTCGAAAAGCCGACGCGCGGCTGCTCGCCGTCGTTGCCGACGTCGATCCCGCACTCCAGCTGGCGCGCGACCACGTGGCGCACCGCCGCCTCAGCCTCGCGCGCGAGCGCCGCCGGATCGATCGTCTCGCCACGGTCCTGGCGCACGAGCAGATCGCGCAGCGCGGGCGGGCGCGGCAGGCTGCCGGTATGCGTGGTCAGGATTCGCGACTCGCTGCGCTTCATCTGCTCCTCCCGCGAAACGCGGTTTAGGCTACACCATGCGATAACCTCTTGCGGATTTCCTCGCACCGCGCCACCCTTAGCGTCGCCGACAGGGCACCATCGGTGCAGTGGGCACCGGTCGCGACCGATCCGCGCAGTCCGAGGCCTTATGGTTCATGCTCGTCTGATATTGATCGTGGGCATTCTTGCTGGGATGGTCACAAGCAGTTGCGCGACACGCGGATCCGGCGAGGAGGCGATGCGTCGCCGCAAATCCGAAGCCGGAAAAGTCTGCGGCCAGCAGTATCCGAATGTCGATTACTACTTCGACGTGTGGACCGGCGCGCTCATGATCAACGTGAGGCCCCGCGACTACGCTCGTCTGTCTGCGGAGCGGTCCGCCTTTGTGGCATGCATCGAGGCGGAGCTCAAGCGACGCACACCCGGTTCCTCTGGACGTCTGTCAGCGACGGTCCCCTCGCAGGCGATCGTGCCTGTGGACGTGGAGAATGGCGCAATCCTGACGCCCGTCACCATCAACGCGACCGTGCAGGCGCGCCTCATCGTCGATACGGGAGCGTCCTTGACCTTGCTGGCGAGCGACAAAGTCCGCGCGCTCGGCATCACCATTCCCCCGGATGCGCCGCTTGTGAAGTTGCAGCTCGCCGACGGCAGATTCCTGTCCCTTCCGGTGATCAAGATCGCCTCGCTACGCATGGGCGAGATGGTCGTGGAAGACCTCGACGTCGTGGTCAGTGAGCGCAGGTTGCGAGGTGACGGTTTGCTCGGCCAGAACTTTCTTCGTCACTTCCGCGTCGTGCTCGAACCCGACCGGCGGCGCGTCGTACTCGAGACCTCACGCGTGGCGCCGCCAGCCGTGGCAGCAAAGCCTACACGGATGTGGGCGGCGCCGGTCTCCGCGTGGTCGGTCGGTGACACGTGGCGCTATCAGTGGCGCGCGCCGGGCGTTGAGGGCATATCCGTGCGGCATGTCCTTGGGGAGGAAATGATCGACGGTGTTCGGCACTTTGTCGTCGATGAGGGCGTCCGACAACTCGCCGTCCGAGCCGATTCCGCCGCGGTGTCCTCGGAGCGGACTGTCGGCGGTCGGCTCATTGCCCGATACACGCCGCCGGTCGGGTATCCGTGGCCCCTCTATGTCGGCGCCACCTGGGACGTCGACACGGAGCGGGTCGATAACGGTGGTCAGCACGGGCGACGAACCTTTCTCAGGTGCGCCGCCACGGAAGAGGTGACACTGACAGTCCCGGCCGGCACATTCGAAACCCTGCACGTGACGTGTCAGAACCGTGCGGGCAGCGTCGTGGAGACGTGGTGGGCGGCCGAGCCCCGCACGTGGATCCGCGAATTCCGGCGCGTCGACGGTGGTGACCGCATCGAGGAGCTCGGCTCGTATACGGTGAAGTGAGTGTTCCACTCCCGCGGGAAGTCCGAGCGGCTCTGCTCAGGCCCCCGGCGGCTGCGCCACGACGTCTTCGTAGCGGTGGCGGCGCGTGATCAGCCCCGCGTGCTGGAACACGTCCAGCGTGACCTCGAACGCCGGTCGCGTGATCTCGACGTGCGGTGTCCAGCAGCCGAGCTGCTGGTAGGTCGCGATCGTTCGCGTCAGCACGGCGCGATCGACCTCGGGGAAGAACGATGCCTCCGCCTCCGCGACCTGCGACGGCGGCGTCGCGAGCAGCCACGCGCGCGCCTGGCGATAGGCGCGCGTGAAGCGCGCGGCGGCGCTGGACTTGAGCCACTCGCGCGTGGCGGCCAGGCTCGAGAACGCGCACGGCCCGATCGCCTCGCCGACGGACGCCACGATGTGACCGACGCCGTCGTGCTCGAGCTGCTGCGGCGCCGGCCCTTGCTGATGGATGTAGTCGCCTTCGCCCTTGCGGAACGTTTGATCCATCTGGCCGCTGGGGACGTCCACGGCGGTGAGGTCGCCGTACGGAACGCCGCGCTTGTGACACGCGTACTTGAACATCGCCAGCGGCTGGCCGCCGTGGTCCACCAGCACGCGTTTGCCGCCCAGCGTGTTCCACGTGAATGCGGGGTCCGGAGCGCGCGCGGTGAGGAAGAAGCCGTCCATCTCGTTGATCTGCGCGAAGTGCACCGCCGGCGGCGCCTGACCCTTTTCGAGCGGGCCGAAGCCCTGCGAGGGCGCTGACTGGCAGACATCGACGCTGCCCGCGACGACGCCCTCGATCGCGGACTTGCCCGGCGGCGCGATCGAGTGCCTGGGCGCGAAACCTTCCTGCGCGAGGAAGCCGCCCGCGATCGTCGCGATCAGCGGCGAGTAGAACGCCGAGAAGCGCGTGAACTGGATGCGGATCTCGTCGCTCATGCCGACCGCACCCAGCCGCCGTGCACCGGATGGTGCGAGCACAGGAACTCGACGAACGCCGGCCGCCCCCTGGCGTTCTCGTCGAGCGCGCGCTTGAGGGCGGGAATGATCTCCGACGGCTTGTCGACGTCTTCGCTGTGAAAGCCGACGGCCTTGGCCATCGACGCCATGCAGGCCTTGCTGTGATCGGACACCTTCCACGTGTACGGATCGTGCCCGGCGCCCCAGAAGCCGGGGCCATAGCCGGAGTAGCCGCCGTTGTTGATGTGCAGCGTCGTGATGCCGATGCCGTAGCGCGCGACGGCCTCGAAGTTGCCCATCATGTAGCACACGCCGGCGTCGCCGGTGATGTGCACGCACTGGCGGTTGGGATACGCGAGCTTGGCCCCCACGGCTCCAGCCAGGCTGAAGCCAAGCGTGGAGACATTGCCCCAGCCCAGGAAGCCGCGCGGGATCTGCGCCTCGTATACGGTGCTCGTCTGATCGCGCGTGTTGCCGGAGTCCGCAGTGACGAACGAGTTCTTGGGATCGAGCACCTTCATCAGGTCGCCGAGCACGCGGTAGGGATTGAGCGGCGTCTCCGTCGATTCCATCCACGGCCGGAACTTGGCGAGGAATTCCTGCTTCGCGGCGCGGATCTCCTCGACGAGCGCCGCGTTCTTCTTCGGCGCCCCGCGCCGGGACAGCTCGTCGTGGAGCGCCTGCAGGGTCAGCTTGGCGTCGCCCACCACCGCGTGGCGCGTCTCGTACGAGCGGTTGAGATCGAGCGTGTCGACCGTGCACTGCACGATCGTCTTTCGCTCGGCGTCGGGGATGGCGTGGCTGAAGCGGTTGGGAAACAGGCTCGCGCCGACCGCAAAGAGCAGATCGCACTTCCGCAGAAAGCGCTCGGCCAGCGAGCCGCGCACGCCGACCGAGAGCGGATGGTTCTCCGGGAACGCGCTCTTGCCCTTGAGCGTGGTGAGCACCGGTACCTGTGCCGCCTCGGCGAACCGCAGCAGCTCGGCCGTGGCGTCGGCGTACAGCACGCCCTCGCCGACGAAGAGCAGCGGGTCCTTCGCCGCCGACAGCGCCTTGATCGCGCTCGTCACGTCGTCGGGATCCGGTCCCGTGCGCCAGCCCTTCACGGGCGAGTACGGATGCTCCGCCTCGTCGTACTGGCCGAGGTCGCGCGGAATCAGCAGCAGCACCGGGCCGGGACGACCGGAGCGCAGATGCGTGAATGCGCGACGCAGGTAGTCCGGCACCAGCTCGGGGCGGCCAATCTCGCCGACCCACTTGGTGACCGACTTGAATGCCTCGCCGATGTCGTAATGCGTGTGGCGCGTCGCACCCGGTCCGACGCCCTCGGCGATCACGAGCACCGGCGACGAATCCTCCCACGCCTGCGCGACGGCGCCGTACGCCATCTGGATGCCGGCGGCGTTCAACCCGGCCATCACCGTGCAGGCGCCGATCTGCTTGCCGCACGTCACGCGTGAGAACGCGTCGGCCACCGCGACGGCGAAGCGCTCCTCGCCCATCATCAGAATGGGCACGCCCTCCTCGCCGAGCGCGTTGTTCACGGGGCTCGTGGGATAGCAGCTGACCCACGGAATGCCCTCGGCCTTGAGGATCCGCGCGAAGCCGTTGACCGCGTTCACTTTCATCGGGCGCCTCCCGTCAGGTATTTCTCGAACCACCCGAGCACGCGCTTCCAGCCGTCGACCGCCGCGTGCTGACGATACTGCGGCCGGTCCACGGCGAAGAACGCGTGCCCTGCGTTGTCATAGGTGTGGAACTCGAAGGTCTTGCGGTGCTCCTTGAGCGCCGCTTCGGTCTTGGCCGTGTCGTCGGGCGACGGACGCGTGTCCTCGATGCCGAAGAGTCCGAGCAGCGGGGCCTGTAGATTTTTGGTGAGCTCGATCGGTGCCGTCGGCTGTCGCGGCGTGAGCTCCTCCGGCTTGGCGACCACACCGCCGCCGTAGCAGTCGATCGCCGCGTCGGTGCCGCGCAGCGTGCACGCCGCGAGATAGGCCTGACGCCCGCCGGAGCAGTAGCCGATCACGCCCACCTTGCCGTTGAGGTAGGGCAGCTCGCGCAGATAGTTGATCGCGCCCTGCACGTCACCCATCGTGCGATCGTCCGGCATGCCGCCCGCGGTGCGGATGCTCGCGCTGTTCTCCTCCGGCGTGGCTTTGCCCTCGCGGAAGTGGAGGTTCGGCACGATCGCCACGAAGCCGTGATGCGCGAAGCGCCGCGTGATCTCCTTGTTGGGTCCGTCCCAGCCGGGCATGTGATGGATGACCACCACGCCGGGATACGGCCCGGCGCCCAGCGGTCGCGCGAGGTAGGCGTCGATCCGGTCACCGCGGTGCCCGCGCATCAGGACGGTCTCGGCCAGCTGCGCTTCGTAGGCCATGGCGGTTCTCCTAAGCCTTGTCGACTTTCTCGAAATCGGTCCGCTCGTACACGGGCAGGCCTTGCAGCTGGCGTCGCAGGCAGTCCAGCGCGAGCTCGACGGCGCCGAGCCGCACCCACTCGCGGCCGCCGACGATGCGGCTGCGGCGCGAGGCGGCGTCGTCCGCGGTGGCGATGGCCAGGCAGATCGTGCCGCCGAACTCGATGCGGTCGGCGCCCTCGTCGAGGTCGATCAGCACGGCCAGCGCGTAGGTCGTGCCCGTCTGCTGGCGCACGGCGCGCGCCACCGCCTCCGCCGTTTCGCGCGTCGTCTCACCCGACGGCGCCTGCACGCCGACGGCGGCGTAGATCTCGGCGAGGTCGCGCGAGAGCAGGCCGCGGCGGAACACGTTCTCCGCGCCGGGCAGGTGGGCGAGCCGCGCGGCGATCTGGCCGCTGGTGAACGTCTCGACGATCGTCAGCGTCGCGCCGCGACGCGTGAGCTCCGCGAGGACGACGCCTTCCAGCGTCTGGTCGTCCTCGGCGAGGATGAAGTTGCCGAGCCGCTTGCGAACCTCGGCCTCCACCGGCGCCAGCTTGGCGCGCACGTCGTCGATGTCCCGGCCGCGCACGGTCAGCTTGGTCTCCAGCTGCGGATAGTGCGCGCGGAAGCCGAGCTTCACACTGCCGTCGGGCACGAGCGCGTCGACGCCGCTCAGCAGCGCGTCGACGTGCGACTCGCCGAGCCCGTACGAATGGAAGCGCTTGAGATGGATCGTCGTCTGCAGCCCGCTCTTGGCGAGCAGTCGCGGGATGATCTGCTCCTCGAGCATGCGCTTGAGCTCGCGCGGCACGCCGGGCGTGAAATAGAAGCGCGCCTGGCCGATGTCCAGCGCGAAGCCGCAAGCGGTGCCGATGGGATTGTCGATGACTTCGGCGGTGGTGGGCAGCATGGCCTGCTTGCGGTTGTTCGGCGGCATCACCCGGCTGCGCCGACGGAAGAAGTCTTCCATCTTCGTCAGCCATTCCTCGTTGAGCACGAGCGGCACGCCCGCGGCCTGGGCGGCGATCTCCTGAGAGAGATCGTCGACGGTCGGGCCGAGGCCGCCGTTGACGATGACGGCGTCGGCGCGCGCGCCGGCCAGGCGGAAGGCCTGCAGCAGGCTCTCGCGATCGTCGCCGACAGTGGTCTCCCACGCGACCGACAGCCCGACGTCCTCGAGCTTCTGGCTGATGTAAGCGAAGTTGGTGTTGACGATCTTGCCGGTGAGCACCTCGTCGCCGGTGCAGATCACCTCGACGCGCATCAGCGCACCACCTTCAGCAGCGCATCGACCACCGCCTGCGGATTTTCGCGCGGCATGAAGTGGCCGACACCCGGCACGACGCGCTCCTCCGTTCCCGGCGGAAACAGCGCGATGTCCCGCCCGACACCGCGCGCGAGACTGACGGCGTCGTCGCCGCCGTGCAGGATGATTGTCGGCACCGTGATCGGCGGTCGCGCGGCGAGGCGGCGCTCGATCGCGTCCAGGCGCGGATCGCCGGGCGCATTGCCGTGGCGGTGCCGATAGGAATGGATGACGACCGGCACGAAGTCGGGATTATCGAACGACGGCGCGGTGCGCTCGAAGGTGGCGTCATCGAACTTCCACGTCGGCGACCATTCCTGCCACAGCAGCCGAGCGAGCTCGCGGCGATGCTTCGCGAGGCCCGCGCGCCCGCGCTCGGTGTTGAAGTACCACTGGTACCAGTACGCGCGCTCCTGCGCGACCGATGCGGGCGCCGACGGCGCCAGCGTGTTCTGCACGTTGTAGCCGCCGATCGTCACCAGCGCACGCACGCGCTCGGGCGCCACGATCGCGGCAATGCACGCCGCACGGCCGCCCCAGTCATAGCCCGAGAGTCCGGCCGACGCGATGCCGAGCGCGTCGAGGAAATCGAGCAGGTCCTGACCGATGGCCGCCTGCTGAGCCATCCGCGGCTCGGCGGCGTCGAGAAAGCGGGTGCCGCCGTAGCCGCGCAGATAGGGGACGAGCACACGACAGCCCGCGGCGGCGAGCGGCGGCGCGACGCCGTCGAAGGCGCGCGCGTCGTCGGGAAAGCCGTGCAGCAGCACGACGGGGACGCCGTCGGCGCGGCCGTGGCTTTCATACGCGATCTCGAGCGTGGGCGTGCGGACGGTGAGGACGTCGGGCATGGCGAACCCGCATGATACACGCGGCCCGCGGTGGTCGCACGGCGCCGCGCGCGCCGGCTAGAGCTGTCCGAAGAACGCGAGATACTCCGACTTCAAAAACCGATCGAGGGCGAGGAGCAGCACGGCGCCGGGCAGTATCAGCACGAGCGCGGTGACCGAGGCGATCTGCAGCTCGTAGCCCTGACTGGCGGTGTACATGTAGACGGGCAGCGTCGTCACGAAGGGCGCGCCGACGAGCAGCGTGCCGGTGAACTCGTCCAGCGAATACAGGAACACGAGCACCGCGGAGGCGGCGACGCCCGGCGTCGCCAGCGGCAGCGCGACGGAAAAGAACGTGCGCGTCGTCGATGCGCCGAGGTTCCAGGCGGCCTCTTCGAGCTCGGGCGCCAGCGCGCGGAAGACGGCGGTCATCGTCCACACCGCGAACACCAGCGCGCCGACGAGGTGGACGAGCACGACACCGCCGAGCGTGCCGGCGAGGCCGAAGCGATAGAACTCGCGCGTCGCGCTCGCAAACACGGGCAGCTGCGGAAACGCCTGCGGCATGAGAAACGTCAGCAGCACGAGCGCGCGGCCGGGAAACGCCAGCCGCGCCAGCGCATAGCCCAGCGGGATCGCGAGCACGAGCGCCAGCGCCGTCACGAGGAGCGCGATGACGAGCCCGAGCCGCAGCGGCTCGAGGAAGTCGCCGGTGAGCATGCGGCTCCAGTACTTCAGGCCGAAGCGCTGCGGCCACGGGCTCCCCGCCGTCCAGCGCTCGGCCAGCGACCACACGCCGAGACTCGCGAGTGGGCCGAGGACGAGGAACGCGGCGGCCGCCAGCACCGCCGCGCGCGTGATGAGGCGGCTCACGGGCGTTTCACGGGCGCGAGCCGCTGGAGATAGACGAGGGCCGCGCCCATCGCCATGAGGTAGCCGACGACGCCCAGGGCCGCCGCGGTCTCGAAGTCACCGTGCTGGCCGAAGCGGTAATAGACGTCGATCATCAGCATCTGCGCGCCGCCGCCGCGACTCATCATCAGCGGGATCGAGAACGAGGCGAGCATCGACGAGAAGATCAGCACGGCGCTCACGGCCAGCGAGGGCGCCGACATCGGCACCAGCACGTCGCGCGTGAGGCGCGCGGTGCCCGCGCCGAAATTCCGCGCGGCCTCGAGGTGGCTCTCGTCGACGGCGCGGAAGGCGCCGACCAGCAGCAGCGCGGCCAGCCCCAGATGCTTCCACGCCAGCGCCAGCACGAGGCCGCCCCACGAGCCGGCGAGCGCCGGCGCCCACGGTACCAGGAACACCCGCAGCGCGTGGCCGACGACGACGAACGGCACGAACAGCGGGACCTTCAGCAGAAACTCCACGGGGGCGAAGGCCCGCACGCGGAGCCAGCCGCAGACGACAATCGCCAGCGCGAACGTCAGCGCGGTGCCCGCCGCCGAGACGGCGAGGGTGTAGCCGACGTCGCGAAGGTAGAGGCGCCAGACCGTCGTGTAATTGCCGAGCGTCGGCACGCCGGCGCGCGTGAAGCTGGCGGCGACCGAGACGGCGAGCGGCCAGACGAAGACGACTCCGACCACCGCCAGCGGCAGCGCACACGCCGCCGTCCACGCGACGCGCTCGGCGCGCGTCAGCGCACGATCTCCTCGTACGCGAGCGCGATCAGGTCGTGGTACTCCTTGATCGGCATCTGCCGCGAATACCGCGCGAGATCCTCGGCCGAGACGCCCTTGAACAGCAGCTCGCGGCTCTTCGCGCTGATCAAGGGCAACACCTTGTCGGGATCCACGCCGGGATACCAGCCGAAGCGCTCGACGATCGCTTTGGCCTGCACCTCGGGCGTGGCGATGTAGTCGATGTAGCGCACGGCGGCGTCCTTGCTGGCCGCCTCGCGCGGCACCACGAGGTAGAGCGGATAGATCGGCAGCCCGGGTGCGGGCAGCACGGGCGTGATCGACGGGTCCATGCGCCCCTCGTTCTTCCACGCGACGAGCTGGTCGATCCACACCACGCCCATCGCGATCTCGCCGCGGTTGAGCGCATCCAGCGTCCCCGCGTTGCCGTTGGTGATGAGCACGTTGCGGTTGAAGTCGCGCAGCGCGGTGATCGCCTCGCGAATGGCGCCCTCGCGGCCGCGGTCGAACGGGCCCTGCGTGAGCTGCTTGTACAGGCCGGTCTTCCAGTAGACCCAGCCCATCGTGAACCCGACGCCGCTGACGCCGCCCTTGATGCCGTTGTAGCCGAACTTCCCGGGATTCGCGGCCACCCACTTCGTGAGCTCGTCGAACGATTTCGGCGGCGCGGCGACCCTGGCCGGGTTGTACGCGATGGCGATCTGATTCTGGAACATCGGCACGACGTAGCCGTCGACGTTGACGCCGAAGGCTTCCTTGACCTCGGCACCCTTCACGAGCGCGGCGTTCTTCAGCCGTGGCACGTAGCGCAGCAGCAGGCCTTCTTTCACCATCTGCGACGCGACGGCCATGCTCACGAGGGCGACGTCGATGTCCCACGGCGCGCGGCCGGCGTCGGCCTGCGCGCGGATCTTGGTGTAGATGGCGCGGCTGGCCGGCTCGCCGGTGCCGGTGCCGACGACGTTCAGCTCGACGTCGGGCGTCTGCGCCTTGAAGCCCGGGCCGAGCAGCGTCTTGTGCACCTCGACGACGTTGACGTCGGCGCCGATGGCGACGTTGAGCCGCGTCGCGGCCGAGGCGGGCACGACGAGGACGAGCAGCAGCACCAGCGCACGCATCAGCATGACGCACCTCCTTGTGGATAGACGCGAAGCCGGTCGCGCGACACGCTCACGCGCACGGGACCGGGCGGGTGGGACGCGGCGCCATCGACGATCAGCAGCGCGCTGCCGAGCCGCACGTAATGGCGCCAACGATCGCCGAGAAACAGCGACTCCTCCAGATCGCCCTCGAGGGTCGTGCCGGTGTCGGAGAGCG
>QHSO01000264.1 GCA_003220475.1 Candidatus Rokuibacteriota bacterium
GCCATTTCTCTTTTTCCACATGACTGGGGACGCCACCCGGTCTGCAAGGGCATGCTGCTCATCAACCGCGACGGGCTCGACGTCGACTTGCCGCTGCTCGACGCCGCCGTCAACGAGCTCCGCAACGCGCGTTTCTCGCCGCATTGGCCGAAGGTCTCGGCGTCGCCGTCGTGACGACGCGCTGGCGCAATCGGAAAAGAGCATCCTTCCTTATATACTGCGCGCTGAGTCAGAGGGACGATGATGAGGATGGCGAGAGCGCAGGGTGCCGCGGACGATCAGGTGAGCGATCTGCAGGCTCGAATGACGAACTGCAGGATCGTGTACGAACGCTGCGTGCCTCGCGCGGCGTTATCGCTTCTGAGAAGGCGGTCGATAATTCCAACCATCCCACGAATCACAATCCGCAGTTCGCCCCAGTGATCCATCCGACGCTGGAGACAGGTGTTGAAGCGTTGAGGGTAGGCGCGCACGCCTGGCTCTCCCGGAAAGCGCCGTAGGACATTCATGAAGACACTGGTGCTGGCGCTGGATCTTGCCGGCACATTCGTTTTCGCGCTGACCGGGGCGATGACAGCGGTCAAGCACCGCCTCGATCTCTACGGGATTCTCGTACTCTCATTTGCTGCCGCGACGTTTGGCGGAATCGGGCGCGACCTGCTGATCGGATCGGTGCCGCCGGCGGCGCTCGCTGACTGGCGCTATATCGCCGCCCCGCTTCTCGCCGGCGTGACCGTATTTTTCTCGTACTCGGCGACCGCGCGATTCCAGACGCCGGTGCTCATCCTCGACGGCGCAGGGTTGGCGTTCTTCGCAGTCTCGGGTGCACTGAAAGCCCTTGCATTTGGTCTTACGCCGATCGCTGCCATCATGCTCGGCATGCTTACCGGCGTCGGCGGCGGCATCGCGCGCGACATCCTTGTGGCCGAAATCCCGACAGTGTTACGGGCGGAACTCTACGCTGTCGCTGCTCTCGCGGGCGCCTCTGTCGTAGTCATTGGCGATAGGCTGCAACTCCCATCAGTGCCCGTCGCAGCGGTCGGCGGAGGATTGTGCTTTGGACTTCGTTTCATGGCAATTCGCCACGGCTGGCACCTGCCCCGCGCTTGGCAGTCTGACCGACTGACATTCGGCGCGCGGCCGCGAAGCGAGGGAGTCACTGATAGGACAAAAGCGGAGCGCAATGCCACGCGTTCCGACAGCGATACTTAGGGCCCATTGCGGACGACTATTTCACCGTTGAGAGGGCCTCGCGAAGGGCCAGAAGAGTGACGGGCTTGCGCGGCGCGAGGCGCTTGATCATCGCCGCCAGCTCCGCGCCGCTCATCTCCGGCATGGCGTGGTCGGTCACGACGACGTCGAACCACCCGACCTGAAACTTCTCGAGGGCCTCGAGTCCGTTCGTCGCGGTCGACACTGTGTGGCCGTCGCCGCTCAGAAGGCGCTCGACAACCTGCAGCGGGACGGGGTCGTCCCACGAGAGGCCGGCTGCGACCATCTGGGGGAGTGCGTGTCCACTTCGGCGTCGTATCGGAAATCGGGTCGCAGCGCGAGGCCGAGCGTCGCGAGTTGCGCTCCGACGTTGCCGGTCGCCTCGCCTTCGGTGTGGACGTGGGTCGGACTCGTGTAGCTGAGGCCGAGCTGGACGCTCCGGTGAGGACGATAGAGGAGGCCAGCGGTCGCGTTCGCGCCAAAGCCACGAGTCTCGAGGTCGAGCAACGTCTTCAGGCCGCGCAGCTGGGGCTGTCTCTGAGATGTACGGCGCCTTGAGGGCGTTCTCGTTGTAGATGAGTCCTCGGGTGACACCGATCGAAAAATTCGACGTCACCTGATGCGCGACGCCCACCGCCGACCGGAGCACGAGGATGCGGCCGGCCCCTCCCGGCGTGTCGACGTAATCCAGTCAGCCTCCAAGCCCGAGACCGTCGTGACCGCGAGACCGACGCTGACCGGTCCGACGCGCATCCCGAAGGCGCCGTCGGGGATGAAGCCCGGGTCGCTGCTCAGGTCACGTCGTTGTTCGCGCGATTGGTGAAGCTGCCGTGGGCCATGACCGCGGTGATTCCCAGGTCGAGCGTGGGCCGTGTTACGGCGATCCGAGCGCTGCCATCGCTCCGCGAATACACCTCACAAACCCGTCTTCACGATGTGCTGCACCGCCGAGTCGATGCAATTGCGAATCGCCCGCTCCATCGGCGTCTTCGACCAGCCGCCGAGACCCAGCGGCAGGGCCATGGACGGGACGTTTGCGGTGAGGCCGACGCCCGCGGTCATGGCGCTTCCGTCGACGGTCGTGGCGTTGACGACACGCCCGGTCTTCGCGTCGATGATGCGCATGTTGATCGCCACGCACGCCTGCTTGACGCCGATCACGGCCAGCGTTCCGGCGGAGCACTCGGGCTCGAAGACGGTAACGGCCCCGCGGATGAGCAGCTGGGCACCCTCGAGCTCGCCGATCTGGGGAGCAGTCTCCTTCTTTACCCGACCGGAGCGGCCGAAGTCCTGCTCGGCCATCACGTCCTTGGCGTTCTGCCGCTCGAGGACGATGAACCGGTTGGTGTTGACCAGCGCGTCCGCGAGCATATCGGACATGCCGTTGCCGATCGAGCCGGCCTTGTGCACCTTCACGTCGAACGGCATGACGGCGATGCGCTTCTTCGGGCCGTCGACCGACTCCTGCTGCGAGCGTGCGCGACCGCCGCCGGCGAAGCATCCGTCAGGGGTGCCCCGCGACATCCTCATTCTAGAGAGACGACGGGACAATCTCCAAGAACCGCGTCCGTGCGGCGCTCGATCTCCGGGTTGGCGAGGGCGAAGAGGCTCCGCCCGGCGCCTCCACTTCCCGGGTGAAGTGTGGGTAACGAAAGGGGTTAGCGGCTGCGACGTCCGCTAACCCCTCGTTCTTCGTGGTTGCGGGGGCTGAAATTTTCCTAGAAACACGGGGCGGGCGAGCTATCGGTCTCCAGGTGCAGGGCCCGCATTGAATTGTAAGCGCAACCGTTGAGATTCGACTTTACGGCCACTTACTAACCACCTTTATTGTTCGTCACGCGCTTTCGTATTCTTGTGGGTGAGTTGGACTTTACGTCACCGGAGGGAAAACTAGATCGTGCCCGAGCGACCGGCGTCGCTTCGTTGCCCGGCTGCCGACCAACTCCTATGGTCAGCGTGGCTGACGATCGACCGCGTGGTATCAGCGGCTCGGGGCGCCTGGTGACCGTCCTTCTCATCAATCTCGCTTAAAAACACTCAATAGCCTATGATCGGAACGTAAATGTACGGAGCGCTAATGCTTATTTTGCGGCTTGGTGGCTGGTTCATGTTCTCGTGCGTTCTGATGTCTTTTATCGAGCACCAGGTACACAGGCACCTCATGCACAGAAGAAACTTCCTCAGTGCGCGTACTGCGTCGTTCAGGCGCATCTTTGAGGCTCACGCTCTTGTGCATCATAAGCATTACGGCGAGATATTCAGCGATGAACCCGTCGCTCGTGGTGAAGACAAGGAGATACGGCTGACTGTGCGCAAGGCGCCGATCAAGGCTATTCCATTTGCTGCACTTATTGCCTTAGTGTCCTGGCAGGGGGCAGCTGTTTTCGTGGCCGCTTTCATTTTTCATCACTGGGCGTGGAACAAAATTCATCTGGAGATGCACAAGCCGGAGCAGAGGGTCTTCAGCCCCTGGCCGGTCTATAAGTTTCTTGCACGACATCACTGCCTGCATCACAGACACCTGAACAGGAACTTCAATGTTGTGTTCCCTCTGGCTGACTATGTCCTTGGGACTAGCGTTCGGGCCAACGAAGGTGATCTGAAATATATGGAGCAGTGGGGAATATGACTTAAACACACGACTGAAGTGAGTAGCCCCCCGCATGGCGACCGCTTGGCTGTGGCGCCCTCGACATCGGATGGATGTTGAGCCCAGGTCCGCATCGCCGATCAAATCGTGGGCCGCTTTGAATTGCGGAAGTGAATCGCTCGTTCGATTTGTTCCTGAACTATTGACGCCCGGCGGAGGACTCGCCCCTCGCGATCCTGGCCCTGCGCGTCTTAAGCGACGGTCGCTGCTCGGTTTGAAAAGATTTCCTACGTAGTTCTTCCGGCGAGCGCTCGTCTTATAAGAGATCGTCTTATGAAGAGGCGGTTGTGTTCTCGGCCGCAAGGCCTATACTCGCGGGTCTCTGGGGTCGGCTTTCGTTGCGAAGGATTCTGGGCACGAAGAGGGCGTGGAAAACGAAGAAGCACTCCCCTCGGCGGACGATCACGCGTGCCTCGCGAGGCGATACCTCCGCGCAGTCTTCGGCTGCCCGCGCTGACTTCTTCGTCGTAGGTATTGGCGCGTCGGCCGGTGGCCTTGAGGCAGTGACGCAGTTCCTCCGGAGTCTGCCGCCGGACCCAGGCATGGCATTTCTTTTCGTTCTCCATCTCGATCCGACACATCCGAGTCGGATAAGTGAAATCCTTCAGCGGACTGCGCCGATACCCGTCACCGAGGCCGTTGATGGCGACAAGATCGAGCGCGACCGGCTCTACGTTATCCCGCCAAACGCGACCCTGACTGTCAAGGGTGGTGCCGTGCGGCTCGTACCGCGCGCGCGCACCCGCGACGTGCACCTGCCGGTTGACGCCCTCCTCCAGTCGCTGGCGAGTGACTATAAAGAGCGCGCGGTGGGCGTGATTCTTTCGGGGACCGGCTCGGATGGTTCGCTCGGCGTGCGCGCGATCAAAGCCGACGCTGGATTTACTTTCGCGCAAGACGAAGAGTCAGCGGCACAGAGTGGGATGCCGCTGAACGCCGTTGATACAGGATGCATCGACGTTGTGGGGTCTCCGAGCGACATCACACGCGAGCTGATGACCCTCAAAGGATATTGGCCGCCTCGCGCTCTCATAGGTGAAGATCGTAAAGACCCTCCGCGTGCCGGCGACGAAGCCACGACCAATGCTGCGTCACATCCCGCGTTTGCGGCGATCTTCAGGCTACTGCGAGGCACCAACCGCGACGTAGACTTCAGTCTCTACAAGCTGCCCACAATCGGGCGGCGCGTCTCACGGCGCATGGCGCTCGCGAGGGTCGAGTCCCTCGAGGATTATGCGCGGCACCTTCAGTCGCATCCGGCGGAAGTCGAAGCGCTGAAGACTGACCTGTTGATTAACGTCACCGCTTTCTTCCGCGACCCCGAAGTCTTCGATATCCTGGCGACGACGGTGTTCCCCGCGCTCCTCGAGGAACGTCGCGCTCCCGACGATCCGCTCCGAATTTGGATACCGGGCTGCGCGACTGGCGAGGAAGTGTATTCGGTCGCGATCACGTTGCTTGAATGCTGTGGTGATCGGGCCACCGAAACGCCGATCCAAATCTTTGGCACTGATGTGAGCGAGGCCGTCATCGCGCGCGCACGGAGCGGTCTCTACGTGGAGAACATTAAATCGGCCGTATCCTCCACGCGATTGCGGCGATTCTTCACGAAAGTTGACAGCGGCTACCAGGTCAACAAACCCGTGCGGGAAATGTGCATTTTCGCGCGGCAGAATCTCGCGAAGGACGCGCCGTTCTCGAAGCTCGATCTCGTGAGTTGTCGGAACGTTCTGATCTATATGACGCCGCCCCTACAAAACAGGATCATGCGCGCGTTCCATTTCGCACTCAAGCCGGGCGGCTTCCTCATTCTTGGCTCCGCCGAAACGGTCACGGGATACGCCGATCTCTTCACCGTTAGCGAGCGAGAGCATCACGTCTACCTCAGAAAGCCAGGCCCCGCGACTATCGACTACAAGGTCAGTTTGCCCGCGGGCGACCCCGGCCGGACAATTTTCGAAACGCCGCCTCGCACGCCGTCCGTCCCGCTTCGCGACGCCTATCGAGAGATCGACCGGATCCTGCTCGATAAGTACGCGCCGTCGGGAGTGGTCCTGAATGACACGCTGGACATCGTGCAGTTCCGTGGGGACGCAAGCCCCTATCTGGCGCCGGCGCCAGGACAAGCCAGCCTGAACATCGCCAAAATGGCGCGATCCAGCTTATCCGTCACCCTTCCCGACCTGATTCGCGATGCGCGTCGCCGCAATACCACCGTGACCCGGCCCGATGTTCGGTTCGATGTCGACGGCCGCACGATGGCCGTGGATATCGAGGTGACGCCGATCGCCCTCACTCCGGGTGACCGCCACTTCCTCCTCGTCTTCCGCGCCCCGCAGGCCCCCTCCTCGAGGACACATCACGCTCACCCTCCCGGCCAGCAGCGGCAGCGGCGTCCGAGCGCCGAGGCGTCGCAGCTCAGCGAAGAGTTGGCGGCGACGAAACGACACCTTCATTCGGTGGTCGAGGACCAAGAGGCGACGAACGAGGAGCTGAAGGCGGCGAACGAAGAGATTATCGCGAGCAACGAAGAGCTCCAGTCTACGAACGAAGAGCTCGAGACTGCCCACGAGGAGTTGCAGTCGAGCAATCAGGAGCTCACCACCCTCAACGAGCAATTGCAGCAACACAACGCAGAATTGTCGCTGCTGAACAATGACCTCGGGAACATCCTCAGTAGTGTCAACATCCCGATCCTGCTCGTCGACCACGATCTCCTCATCCGTCGGGTGACGCCTGGGGCCGGGCGTCGCTTCAACATCCTGCCCACCGAC
>QHSO01000074.1 GCA_003220475.1 Candidatus Rokuibacteriota bacterium
GCATTGGTCTGGAAGACGATGCCTTCCTTTTCCATCAGCGCCAGCCGGCGGTCGAGATGGCGCTTTTCCATCTTGAACTCGGGGATGCCGTAGCGGAGGAGACCGCCGACGCGGTCCGCCCGCTCGAATACGATCACCGAGTGCCCCGCGCGATTGAGCTGCTGCGCGGCGGCGAGGCCGGCGGGACCGGAGCCCACGACCGCAACCTTCTTGCCGGTGCGCACGGCCGGCGCCTCGGGATGCACCCAGCCCTGCTCGAACGCCTGGTCGATGATCGCGACCTCGATGGCCTTGATCGTCACGGCGTCGTCGTTGATGCCGAGCACGCACGAGCCCTCGCACGGCGCCGGGCACAAGCGTCCGGTGAACTCGGGAAAGTTGTTCGTCGCGTGCAGCCGCTCGATGGCGTCGCGCCAGCGGTCCTTGTAGACGAGGTCGTTCCAATCGGGGATCAGGTTGCCGAGCGGACAGCCCTGGTGGCAGAACGGGACGCCACAGTCCATGCACCGCGCGCCCTGCTTGCGGAGATCCTCGTGGGGGAACGGAAGATAGACCTCCTTCCAGTCGCGCAGGCGCTCGGGGATGGGACGCGTCGGCCACTTTTTGCGCTGGATCTCCAGAAAGCCGGTGGCCTTACCCACTCGTGGCCCCGACCAGCTCCGCGAACGTCGGCTCGCGTCCCTCGGCCTTCGCCCTGGCCTCCGCCGCGCGGACGCGCTTTTCGTCCTTGGGGATGACCTTCACGAAGCGCGGCCGCATCGCCCGCCAGTCGGCGAGGATCTTCGCAGCATGCGCCGAGTGCGTGTACGTGACGTGGCGATCGATCAGCTCGCCGACCAGCGACACCTCGGCCGGCTGGTCGAGCGCCTCGAGATCGACCATCTCGCGATTGCAGCGGCGATGGAAGTCGCCGTCGAGATCCAGCACGAACGCGAGGCCGCCGGACATGCCGGCCGCGAAGTTCCGGCCCGTCTTGCCGATGACCACCACGCGGCCGCCCGTCATGTACTCGCAGCCGTGGTCGCCGACGCCCTCCACGACGGCATGCGCGCCGCTGTTGCGGACGGCAAAACGCTCGCCGGCCACGCCGCGCACGTAGGCCTCGCCGCCGGTCGCGCCGTAGAGCGCGACGTTGCCGATGATGATGTTGTCCTCGGGCACGAACGTGGAGCGCCCCGGGGGGTGCACGATGAGCCGACCGCCGGAGAGGCCCTTGCCCCAGTAGTCGTTGGCGTCACCTTCCAGCGTGAACGTGATCCCGCGCGGCAGGAACGCGCCGAACGACTGGCCGGCCGAGCCCGTGAAGTGCACGCGGATCGTGTCGTCCGGCAATCCGGCGCCGCCGTGGCGCAGCGTCACCTCGTAGCCGAGCATGGTGCCAACGGTGCGGTGGACGTTGCGGATGGGCAGCGTCAGCTGCACGCGCTGACGTCGCTCGATCGCGTCGCGGCAGGCGGGGATCAACGTCGTGTGGTCGAGTGACTTCTCGAGCCCGTGGTCCTGCGCCACCACGCAGCGGCGCGCGACCTCCGGCGGCATCGCCGGCGAGTAGAGGATCGCCGACAGGTCGAGTCCGCGCGCCTTCCAGTGATCCACCGCCGCCGTCACGTCCAGGCAATCCGCGCGGCCGATCATCTCTTCCATCTTTCGGAAGCCCAGCTGCGCCATGAGCTCGCGGACTTCCTGGGCGACGAACCGGAAGAAGTTGACGACGTCCTCCGGCCTGCCGGCGAACCGCTTGCGGAGCTCGGGATCCTGCGTGGCCACGCCGACGGGGCAGGTGTTCAGATGGCAGACGCGCATCATGATGCAGCCGAGCACCACCAGCGGCGCCGTCGAGAAGCCGTACTCCTCAGCGCCGAGCAGCGCGGCGATGACGACGTCGCGCCCGCTCTTCATCTGCCCGTCGGTCTGCACGATGATCCGATCGCGCAGCTTGTTGAGCACGAGCACCTGCTGGGTCTCGGCCAGGCCGAGCTCCCACGGCACGCCGCCGTGCTTGATGGAGGTGAGCGGCGAGGCGCCGGTGCCGCCGTCGTGGCCGGAGATCAGGACGACGTCGGCGTGCGCCTTGGCCACGCCGGCCGCGACCGTGCCCACGCCGACCTCGGCGACCAGCTTCACGTGGATCCGCGCAGTTGGATTGGCGTTCTTCAGATCGTGGATCAACTGCGCCAGATCCTCGATCGAGTAGATGTCGTGGTGCGGGGGCGGGGAGATCAGGCCCACGCCCGGCGTCGCATAGCGCACCTTCGCGATCCACGGATAGACCTTGTGGCCGGGCAGCTGGCCGCCTTCGCCGGGCTTCGCGCCCTGGGCCATCTTGATCTGCAGATCGGTCGCGTTCACGAGGTACTCGCTGGTCACACCGAAGCGGCCCGAGGCCACCTGCTTGACCGCGCTGCGGCGCCAGTCGCCGTTCGGATCGCGCACGTAGCGCGAGGCATCTTCGCCGCCCTCGCCCGTGTTCGAGCGCCCGCCGATGCGGTTCATCGCGATCGCCAGCGTCTCGTGGGCCTCCTGGCTGATGGAGCCGTACGACATCGCGCCGGTCGCGAAGCGCAGCAGAATCGCCTCCACCGACTCGACCTCGTCGAGCGGCACCGGCGGGCCCGCGGGCTTCAGCGCGAAGAGCCCGCGTAGCGTCGCACGATAGCGGCCCTGGTCGTCGACGATCTTCGAGTATTCCTTGAAGGCCGCGTAGCTGCCGGCGCGCGTCGAGGCCTGCAGCCTGGCGATCATGTCCGGGTTCACCTGGTGATGCTCGCCGTCGCGCCGCCACTGGTATTCGCCACCCCAGTCGAGCTCCGGCTTTTCCACCACCCGCTCCGGATACGCGGCGGCGTGTCGGCGGCGGACCTCCTCCGCGATGACCTCGATGCCGATGCCGCCCACGCGCGACGCGGTGCCGGTGAAGTAGCGGTCCACCACCGAGCGATTGAGACCGATGGCCTCGAAGATCTGCGCGCCGCAGTAGGACTGCAGCGTCGAGATGCCCATCTTGGCCATGACCTTCAGGATTCCCTTGTTCAGGGCCTTGATGTAATTCTTTACGGCCTTCGCGCGGTCGACGCCGGCGAGGACGCCCTGGTGGATCAGATCGTCGAGCGTTTCGAAGGCGACCCACGGGTTGACGGCGCCTGCGCCATAGCCGATGAGCAAGCATATGTGGTGGACTTCGCGCGCGTCGCCGGTCTCGATGACGAGACCGCACCGTGTGCGCTCGCCGCGGCGCACGAGATGGTGGTGCACGGCCGCGGTGGCGAGCAGGCTGGGGATCGGCGCCAGCTCGCGCGTCACGCCACGATCGGACAGCACGACGACGTTGTGGCCGTCGGCGATGGCGCGGCTGGCGCGCGCCTGCAGCGCCTCGATCGCGCGCTCGAGCCCGGCCGCGCCCTCGGCGACCGGATAGAGCATCGGCAGCGTCACCGCCTTGAAGCCGAGCTCGGAGACGTGGGCGAGCTTCGCGAGGTCCTCGTTGGAGAGGACCGGGTCCTTGAGCACGATCTGCCGGCACGATCCCGGTTCGGCCCTCAGCAGATTGCCCTCGGGCCCGATCGTGGATTCCATGGCCGTGACCAGCTCTTCGCGGATCTGATCGAGCGGCGGGTTGGTGACCTGGGCGAACAGCTGCTTGAAGTAGTCGTAGAGCGGCCGCGGACGATCCGACAACACGGCCAGCGCGGTGTCGGTGCCCATGGAGCCGATCGGCTCTTCGCCGTTCTTCGCCATCGGCGCCAGCAGCAGGCGCAGGTCCTCGTGCGTGTAGCCGAACGCCATCTGTCGCGTGAGCACGGTGGCGTGGTCCGACTCGGCGACGGGCGCGGGCGCGACGTCCTCGAGATGCACCTGGTTTTGCCGCAGCCAGTCGCCGTACGGGTGCTCGGCGGCCAGCTGCGCCTTGATCTCGTCGTCCTCGATGATGCGACCCTGCGCGGTGTCGACGAGGAAGATCTTGCCCGGGTGCAGCCGCTCCTTGACGAGGACCTTTTCGGGCGGGATGTCCAGCACGCCGACCTCGGAGGCCATCACGACGAGATCGTCCTTGGTGACGTAGTAACGTGACGGCCGCAGCCCGTTGCGATCGAGCACGGCGCCGATGACCGTGCCGTCGGTGAACGCGATGGAGGCCGGTCCGTCCCAGGGCTCCATGAGCGACGAGTGGTAGTCGTAGAACGCGCGCCGCTCCGGGCTCATCGACTCGTGGTGCTGCCATGGCTCGGGAATCATCATGAGGATCGCGTGCGGCAGCGAGCGGCCGTTCATCACGAGGAACTCGAGCACGTTGTCGAACGTCGCCGAGTCCGACAGGCCCTCGCGCGTGACGGGCAGCACCTTGGCCAGGTCGTCGCCGAGCACGTCCGAACGGCACAGCGCCTCGCGCGCGCGCATCCAGTTGATGTTGCCGCGCAGCGTGTTGATCTCGCCGTTGTGGGCGACGTAGCGATAGGGATGCGCGAGCGGCCACGAGGGGAACGTGTTCGTGCTGAACCGCTGATGCACCAGCGCCAGCGCCGATTCGATGTCCGGGTCGCGCAGGTCGGGATACATCGTCTCGATCTGGTCGGCCGACAGCATGCCCTTGTAGATGAGCGTGTTGCTGCTCAGGCTCGGGATGTAGGTCAGCCGCTTCTCGGAGAAGTCCATCGCCTCGACGGCGTGCTCGATGCGCTTGCGGATGACGTAGAGCTTGCGCTCGAAATGCACCGCATCACGCGCCTCGCCGCGGCCGACGAAGACCTGCTTGATGTGCGGCTCGACGTTGACGGCGCTGGCGCCCAGCAGCCGGTCGTCGGTCGGCACGTCGCGCCAGCCGAGCAGCCGCTGACCTTCCTCGGCGACGATGGTCGCCATCAGCCCCTGGACCTTCTCGCGTTGCGTGAGGTTGCGCGGCAGGAACACGCAGCCGACGCCGTAGTCCTTCGGGCCGGGCAGGGGAATGCCGAGGCGGCCGCATTGCTTGCGCAGGAATTTGTCCGGCACCTGCAGCAGAATGCCGGCGCCGTCGCCGGTGTTGGGCTCGCAGCCGCAGGCCCCGCGGTGCAGGAGATTGATGAGCACGAGGAGCCCCTGACGGACGATTGCGTGTGACTTGCGGCCCTTGATGTCGACGACGAAGCCGACGCCGCACGCATCGTGTTCGTGCGAGGGGTCATACAGGCCTTGCTGCTCCATCACGCCCACCCCTTTGTGAACAGTTGCACGATACTACCGGAGGAACCAGTATTAGTCAGCAGCGAAAAGACGGATGGTATGTATCAGCGATACTAATGGTGTAGAGTGAGCGCGTGCACCTGGAAACGCTGCGCCTGTACTGCGATGTCGTCCGGCTGCGCTCCTTTTCCAAGGGCGCCGAGCAGAACTTCGTCTCGCAGTCCGCCGCCAGCCAGGCCGTCCAGCAGCTCGAGAGCCAGGTTGGGGCGAGCCTCATCGATCGGACCAAGCGGCCGTTCGCGGTGACCCCACAGGGGCAGGCGCTGTACGAGGCCTGCCGCTCGATGCTCGAGGCGTGGGAGAAGGCCAAGGCGGAGGTCGCCGCCGTGAAGGCGCGGCTGGACGGCACGGTGCGCGTGGCCGCCATCTACTCGGTCGGCCTGCACGACGTCAGCCGGCCGATGCAGCAGTTCGCCGCGCTCTATCCGGAGGCGCGCGTGCAGCTCGAGTGCCTGCACCCGCACAAGGTGGTGGAGGCCGTGACGAACGGCGACGCGGATGTCGGGATCATGTCCTATCCGCCGTCCGACCGCGCGCTCACCGTGGTGCCGTTGCGCGTGGAGCCGATGGCCGTCGTCTGCCACCCCAATCATCGTTTCGCGCGCCGACGGCTCGTCATGCCGCCCGACCTGAACGGCGAACGCTTCATCGCCTTCGATCGCGCGCTGCCGATCCGCAAGGCCATCGACCGTGCGCTGCGCCAGCACGGCGCGCGCCCGACCATCGTGATGGAGTTCGACAACATCGAAACGATCAAGCAGGCGATCATCATCGCCGCCGGCGTCAGCATCCTGCCGCGCCACACGGTGCAGAAAGAAGCCGGCATTCGGACGATGACCGCGGTGACGCTGGGGGTGCCGGATCTCGCGCGTCCCGTCGGCATCATCTATCGTCGACACAAGCCGCTGACACCGACGGCGAGCCGGTTCGTCGAGATGCTGAAGGAGGCGAGCGGCGTGCCCGCTCAGGTCACCGCCATCGATCGGTGAAGGAAGGGGAGCTTCATGATGGAGTTTCACGATCGCGCTCAAGATATCGAGGACGAGCTGCAGCACGTGCGTGGTGCCCTGCTCGACGACATCATCGCCACCCTCGGCCCCGCGGAGCCCATCTGCCTGCCGCCGACGGCGACGGTGGAAGACGCGATCGCGCAAATGCTCGAGCGCCGGCAGGCCTGCGTGCTCATCGTCGACACCGACCGCCGGCTCACCGGAATCCTGACCGAGCGCGACGTCCTCATGCGGGTCGCGGGCGCCGGCCGCGAGCCACGTCGCACCGCACTGCGCGACGTGATGACGCCGAACCCGGTGGCGCTCACCGCGCACGATCGCGTCGCGTACGCCGTGCACTGCATGAGCGTCGCGGGATTTCGCACGGTCCCGCTCGTCGACACCGAACGGCGGCCGATCGGCATCGTAACCGTGAGCGACGTGATTCATTGGCTGGCGCAGCTGTTCCCGGAAGCGGTGCTCAACATGCCGCCCGGCGATACGCTCAAGCGTCCCCACGAAATGGACGCGGGATAACAGCAGCTTAGTGGGCTAACCACGCAACTAACCTTGCCGAATATGGGATGGTCCTTTAAGATGAAGCACGCCCCGTCGGAGCCGTTGGACGGCCGGGCGGCCTCAGTGCAAATCCCGCGGGACCTGACGACGCACGGGGGCTATGCGTGCGGGGCCTGGACGACGACGTCCAGGCTCGGGAGAGGAGATCGATGAGCGAGACGGCGGCGCCCGTCGGAGCGGCCAAGGCGCGGCGCGAGCTGCAACGTGCGGTCATCCGGTTCGCTGGCGACTCCGGCGACGGTATGCAGCTCACGGGCGAGCAGTTCACCACCGAATCGGCGTGGGCCGGCAACGACATCGCGACGCTGCCGAACTTTCCCGCCGAGATCCGTGCTCCCGCCGGCACGCTGTTCGGCGTCTCGTCCTTCCAGCTGCAGTTCGGCAGCCAGCGCGTGTACACGCCGGGCGATCGGCTCGACTGCCTGGTGGCGATGAACCCCGCCGCGCTCAAGGTGCATCTTCGCGACCTCAAGCCCGGTGGCCTGCTGATCGTCAACACCGCGGCCTTCGAAAAGCGCAATCTCGACAAGGCGGGCTACGCGCAGAACCCGCTCGACGATCCGGCGCTTGCGGAACGCTACCGTCTGCACAAGGTCGACATGACGGGCCTCACGCACAAGGCCATCGCCGACCTGAAGCTCGATACCAAGGAAAAGGACCGCACGAAGAATTTCTTCGCGCTCGGTCTCGTGTCCTGGATCTACACGCGGCCGCTCGAGCCCACGCTGGAGTGGATCGGCAAGAAGTTCACGAAGAGCGCCGATATCGCCGAAGCCAACACGCGCGTCCTGAAGGCGGGACACGCGTTCGGCGAGACCGCAGAGTTCTTCGAAGAGGCGTACACGGTCGAGCCGGCGGAGATGGCGCCGGGCCTCTACCGCGCGATGACGGGCAATCGCGCGCTCGCGTGGGGCCTGCTCGCGGCCGCGGAGCGCTCGAAGGTTCCGCTCGTGTATGGCGCGTATCCGATCACGCCGGCGTCGAGCGTCCTCGAAGAGCTGGCGATGCACAAGCGCTTCCGCATCCGGACGATCCAGGCCGAGGACGAGATCGCCGCGGTGACGGCGGCGATCGGCGCGTCCTTCGGCGGCGCCATCGGTATCACGTGCTCGAGCGGTCCGGGCATCGCCCTGAAGGGCGAGGGGATCGGTCTCGCGGTGACGGCGGAGCTGCCGCTGGTGATCCTCAACATCCAGCGCGCCGGCCCCTCGACGGGCATGCCGACGAAGACCGAGCAGGCCGATCTGATGCAAGCGCTCTATGGCCGCAACAGCGAGTCGCCGGTCGTGGTGCTCGCACCGGCGACGCCGGGCGACTGCTTCTATGTCGCCTACGAGGCCGTGCGCATCGCCGCGAAGTACATGGTGCCGGTGATCGTGCTGTCCGACGGCTTTCTCGCCAACGGCTCGGAGCCCTGGCTGATCCCGGATCCCGCGACGCTGCCGCCGATCGACATCCAGTTCCGCACGGAGCCCGAAGGTTTCTTCGCCTACTTGCGTGATCCCGCGACGCTGTCGCGGCCGTGGGTGCGTCCCGGGACGCCGGGGCTCGAGCATCGCATCGGCGGCATCGAGAAGCAGGACGTGACGGGCAACATCTCCTACGATCCCGACAACCACGACCACATGGTCCGCACGCGCGCCGAGAAGGTGCGTCGGGTGGCGCAGGAGATTCCGCCCACGTCGATCAACGGGCCGGCCACCGGCGACCTGCTCGTCGTCGGCTGGGGCGGAACCTACGGGTCGATCACCGCGGCCGTCGAGCGCGCGCAGGCGGCGGGGAAATCGGTGGCGTCCGTGCACCTGCGGCATCTCAATCCGCTGCCGCCCGACCTCGGTCACATTCTGCGCGAGTACCGCAAGGTGCTCGTTCCGGAGATCAACAGCGGCCAGCTCGTCCGCGTGCTACGCGCCGAGTATCTCGTCGACGCGGTGGGCTTCAATCGCGTGCGCGGGCTGCCGCTGGCGAGCGAGGAAATCTTGGAAGACATCAACCAATTGCTCGGGAGCAAGGCATGAGCACCCAGGGAGCCGGGGCGGCGGCCGCGCCGACGCCCAAATACACGAAGAAGGATTTCGAGTCGGATCAGGACGTCCGCTGGTGCCCGGGGTGCGGCGACTACGCCATCCTCAGCGCCGTTCAGAAGTCCATGCCGGATCTCGGCATTCCGCGCGAGAACATCGTGTTCATCTCCGGCATCGGCTGCTCGAGCCGGTTCCCGTACTACATGAACACGTATGGCTTCCATACGATCCACGGCCGCGCTCCGGCCATCGCCACCGGTCTTCGCGTGGCGCGCCCGGATCTCAAAGTGTTCGTGGTGACCGGCGACGGCGACGGGCTGTCGATCGGCGGCAACCACATGCTGCACGTGCTGCGCCGCAACGTGAACCTCACGATCCTGCTCTTCAACAACCGGATCTACGGGCTCACCAAGGGTCAGTACTCGCCCACGAGCGAGCTGGGCAAGGTGACGAAGTCGACGCCGATGGGCTCGGCCGACCGGCCGGTGAACCCGCTGGCGTACGCGCTGGGCTGCGGCGCGACGTTCGTCGCGCGCACGGTGGACCGCAACATCCAGCACATGGAGGAGATGCTCAAGCGCGCGGCCGCGCATCGCGGCACCGGCTTCATCGAGATCCTCCAGAACTGCAACGTGTACAACGACCTCGCCTGGAACGTCATCTACGACAAGACCTCGAAGCTCGCCTACGAGCTGCGGCTCGAGCATGGCAAGCCGCTCGTGTACGGCCCGCCCGACGCGCGCAAGGCGGTGATCATGGACGGGGTCACCCCGAAGGTCGCCGACGTCAAGGACGTGCCGGAGAGCGCGCTGTGGATCCATGACGAGAAGAACGTGAACGCCGCCAAGATCCTCGCCGATCTGTTCGCACCGAACTTCCCGGTGCCGATCGGCGTGCTCGAGGCGATCGAGGCACCGATCTACGAGGAGGTCATGCTCGAGCAGGAGCAGCGAGCCATCTCCGACCGCGGGGCGGGGAGCATCGCGAAGCTCTTGGTCTCGGGCGACACCTGGAAGATCGGCTGATCGCCGTTCCGCCGTGCCGGTTTCCGCCAGCGTAACCGCCGGGCTCCAGCGCTTGCTCGGTGCGGCGGGAGTCGTGCTCACGCCCGAGGGTCGCCTCACCTACGAGAGCGACATGCTCACGCTGTACAAGGCCGCGCCCGACGCGGTCGTCCTGCCTACCAGCACCGCGCAGGTGCAAGCCATCGTGCGGCTCTGCCGCGAAGCGCGCGTGCCCATCGTCCCGCGCGGCTCGGGCACCGGCCTCATCGGCGGCGCGACGGCGCCCCAGGGCGGCGTCATGGTCTCGATGACGCGCATGACGCAGATCCTCGAGCTCGACCTCGCCAACCGCTGCGCCACGGTGCAGCCCGGGCTCATCAATCTGTGGCTGACGAATGCCGTGCGCGACCGCGGCTGGTTCTTCGCGCCCGATCCCTCCAGTCAAATGGTCTCCTCGATCGGCGGCAACGTCGCGACCAACGCGGGCGGCCCGCACTGTCTCAAGTACGGCATCACGACGAATCACGTGCTCGGGCTCGAGATCGTCACGGGGACGGGCGATGTGGTCAGCGTCGGCGGCAAGGCCGCCGATCGCCCGGGTTACGACCTCACGGGGACCATCGTCGGCAACGAGGGGACGTTCGGCCTGGTCACCGCGATCACCGTGCGGCTGCTCCACGCGCCCGAGGCCGTGAAAACGGCGCTCGCGTCGTTCGCGAGCCTGGTTGAAGCCTCCGAGGCCGTCTCCGCGATCATCGCCGCCGGCATCATTCCCGCCGCGCTCGAGATGCTCGACGACGCGATGATCGGCGCAGTGAATGCCGCGGTGGGCAAGGTCTATCCCGACGGCGCCGGCGCGGTGCTGCTCATCGAGCTCGACGGCCCGCGCGCCGAGGTGGAGGCGCAGGCCGAGCGCGTCGCCGCGATCTGCCGCGAGCGCCAGGCGCTGGTCGTCACCGTCGCGCGCGACGAGGCCGAGCGCGCGCTGCTCTGGAAGGGGCGCAAGGAAGCCGCCGGCGCTGTGGGACGCATCACCGCGGCCTATCTGCTCCAGGATGCCGTGGTGCCGCGGAGCAAGCTGCCGCAGATCATGCGCGAGATGGTCGCCATCAGCCGGCGCTACGACCTGCTCTTCGCCAACGTGTTCCATGCCGGCGACGGCAACCTGCACCCGCTCATCTGTTACGACGACCGCAAGCCCGGCGAGCTCGAGCGTGCGCAGCAGGCCAACGAAGAGCTGCTGCACGCGTGTATCGCGCTCGGTGGCAGCGTGAGCGGCGAGCACGGCATCGGCATGGACAAGGCCAAGAACCTGCCGCTGCAATACGGCGAGGCCGATCTGAATTTCATGTTTCGGTTGCGCCGCGTGTTCGATCCCGACGGCCTGATGAATCCCGCGAAGCTGCTGCCGTCGCATCCGGCGTGCGGCGAAGGGTTTCGTCCGTCGCGTCCGACGCTGCCGGCGGGCACGTGGGTGTAGCGCAGTGGCGGTGACGACGACGGCGATGCTCGCCGGCCTGCGCGCGATCGTCGGCGCCGAGCACGTCTGTGACGGCGGCGCTGCCGTCGACGGGGTCGTGCCCCGCTGGAGCGCGGCGCCGGCGACGATCGAGCAGGTGGCCGCGCTCGTCGCGCTGGCATACGACGAGGGCCTCGTCGTCGTCCCGCGTGGTGGCGGCACCGCGCTCGAGCTCGGCCATCCGCCCGCGCGCGTCGATCTCGTCGTCGAAATGCGGCGCCTGGATGCCGTGCTGGAATACCAGCCGGAAGACCTGACCGTCACCGTGCAGGCCGGGTGCACCGCCGGCGCGCTCGCCGCACGCCTCGCGGCGCACCGTCAGCTCCTGCCGCTCGATCCGCCGGGCTGGGCAGGCCGCTCGCTCGGCGGCCTCGCGGCGACGCAGGCGACGGGGCCGCTGCGACAGCGCTACGGTGGGATGCGCGACCTGCTGCTCGGCGTGCGCTTCGCGCAGGCCGATGGTGTGCTGACCTGGGGCGGGGCAAAAGTCGTCAAATCGGTGAGCGGCTACGACGTGCCGAAGCTCATGGTGGGCGCGCTCGGGACACTCGGCGTGCTGCTCGAGCTCACGCTGCGGCTGCACCCGGCCCCGGACTACGAGGCGACGTGGCTGGCGAGCTTTCGGACGCCGGCGCACGCCCAGGACTGTGTCGCGTCGCTGCTCGATTCCACCGTGCAGCCCAATCGCATCGAGCTCCTCGACGAGCGCGCGCTCGCCGCGTGCGGCCTGCCGGCGAGCGCGGGCGCGCTGGCGATCGCGATCGGCACCGTCGAGCCGGCCGTCCGTGCCCAAGAGGGTGTCGTGAAGGCGATCGCGCGGGGCGCTCAGGGCAGCGTCGAGACGATGGGCACCTCGTTCTGGAGGACCTACGATCGCGTGCTCGCCGGCTTCGATGGCGTGGTGCTGCGAATCGGCACCGTGCCGGCGCGGCTGATGGCGATGCTCGGCGCGGTGCAGGCGGTGCTGCCCGGCGCCGCCGTGGCCGGGGCGGCGGGCGTCGGTGCGCTCCGCGCGCTGGTCACGCACGCCGACGCCGGCGTGCTCGGCGCCGCGCTGGAGCGGCTCCGCGCGACCGTCGGTGAGGTCGGCGGTGGCGTCATCGTCGAACGCGCGCCGCGCGCGGTTCGCGAGCGGCTCGATCCGTGGGGCCCCGTGCCCGCCCCCGCGCTGCAGGCGATGCGCGCGCTCAAGCACGAGTTCGACCCCCGCGGCGTCCTCAACCCCGGCCGCTTCGTCGGCGGATTGTGACGTCAAGAAACGGTAGAACGGGCATGACGGAGCCACGAACCATCTCGAACAGGCCAGCCACGGCTAAAGCCGGCCTCGCGGACCCCGCTACAATCAACGC
>QHSO01000075.1:0-19747 GCA_003220475.1 Candidatus Rokuibacteriota bacterium
CATCGAGACGGGCATCTTCCCGCTCTACGAGGTCGAGGACGGCGTGGTGAAGTACTACGGCAAGACCAAGGCGATCGTCGAGGGCCGCCCGCGCAAGCCCGTGCGGGAATACCTGCTCAAGCAGGGCCGCTTCGCCCACTTCACCGAGGAGGACCTGACGTACTTCCAGGAGAAGGTGGACGAGCAGTGGGAGAAGTGGGAGATCCCCGGCGTCGTGCCGTTTCGCAAACTGGACGCCGCACAGGCGGCGTTGAACGTGAAGTAACCGACCGGGTCCGGTGATCAGCCGGTCCGTCATGCAGTGCGGGGCCGGGCGCGTTATTGCGTCCGGCCCCGTGTTGTTTTCAGGGCTGGCGCAGCGCGTCGCAACGGTCGCGCCCGGCTGAGCGCTCGGGCGGGCGTCGCCCCCCTCGCTCGAAAGGAGGACAGCAACGATGCTGAGGATTCCCATGCGCCTCACACTGTTTGCCGTCGTGACAGGACTGTTCCTGGCCGCTCCCGCGTTCGCCTGGGAGCCGACCAAGCCGATCGAGTTTGTGATCCCCGCCGGCGCCGGCGGCGGCGCCGACCAGATGGCGCGCCTCATCGCCGGCATCGCCGAGAAGCACAAGCTCTCGCCGCGTCCCTTCATCGTCGTCAACAAATCGGGCGGCGCGGGCGCGGAAGGCTTCCTGCACGTGAAGGGCAAGAAGGGCGACGCCCACACGATCATCATCACGCTCTCGAACCTGTTCACGACGCCGTTGCACACCGGCGTGCCGTTTTCCTGGAAGGACCTCACGCCCGTCGCACGCCTCGCCCTCGACCAGTTCATTCTCTGGGTCAACGCGGAGACGCCGTACAAGACCGCCAAGGAGTACCTGGCCGCGGTGAAGGAAAAGAACGGCACCATGAAGATGGGCGGCACGGGGTCCGCGCAGGAAGATCAGATCCTCACGATCATGCTCGAGCAGGCGCAGGGCGTGAAGTTCACGTACGTGCCGTTCAAGGGCGGCGGCGAGGTGTGCGTGAATCTCGTCGGCAAGCACATCGACTCGACGGTCAACAACCCGATCGAATGCGTCAGCCACTGGAAGGCCAACCGCGTGCGGCCGCTGGCCGTGTTCGACACCGAGCGCATCACCGTCGGCGAGTGGAAGAACATCCCGACCATCAAGGAGGCGCTTGGCTCGGACGTCCACTATCTGATGCTGCGCGGAATCTTCGGCGCGCCGGACATGCCGAAGGACGCGGTGGACTGGTACGTGGGCTTCCTGCGAAAGGTGACGGAGACCCCGGACTGGAAGAAGTACATGGAAGACGGCGCGCTGAAGCCGGCGTTCGCCAGCGGCGCCGAGTACGTGAAGTGGGTGGAAGAGAACGAAAAGCTCCACCGTGATCTGATGGCGAAGGGCGGCCTGTTGAAGCAATGACCCGCACGGCGGACCTCATCACCGCCGCGGTGCTGCTGCTCATCGGCGCCATCGTGGTGAGCGACTCGCTGCGCCTGGGCGCGGGGTGGGGCACCGACGGGCCGAAGAGCGGGTTCTTTCCCTTCTGGCTGGGCGTGCTGCTGCTCGGCGTGACGATCGCGATCGCCATCCAGGCATGGCGGCGTGGCGCGGGCGCGCCGTTCGTCACGCGCGAGCGACTGCGCCCCGTCTTGCAGGTGCTCTGGCCGGCGACCGCGATGGTCCTCCTGACCGGCGGCGTCAGCGTGGGGACGGTGACCGTGCTGCCTGCGCTCGGGCTCTATGTGTCCGCCGCGATCTATCTCGCGTTCTACATGCGCTGGGTGGGCCACCACCGCTGGATCACCGTGCTCCTCGTCGCCGTCGGCATTCCGGTGGTGACGTTTCTCGTGTTCGAGAAGTGGTTCCTGGTGCCCATGCCCAAGGGGCCGCTCGAGACCTGGCTCGGTTACTGATGGGCTTCGAGAATCTCCTCCTTGGGTTTCAGATCGCGGTCACCCCGTTCAATCTGTTCGTCGCGGTGATCGGGATCACGCTCGGCACGATCATCGGCGTGCTGCCCGGCCTCGGCGGCGCCAACGGCGTGGCGATCCTACTGCCGCTGACGTTCACGATGCCGCCGACCTCGGCGATCATTTTGTTGACGTCGCTGTACTGGGGGGCGTTGTTCGGCGGCGCCATCACCTCGATACTCTTCAACATCCCCGGCGAGCCGTGGTCGGTGGCCACCACCTTCGACGGCTATCCAGCTGCTCACGTTCTCGAGCTTCGTGGGGCTCGGCGGCGGCAACCCGCTCAAGTCGGTCGTGTCGATCCTGCTCGGCTTCATCCTCGCGGCGGTGGGCCTCGATATCGTGACCGGGCAGTTGCGGATGACGTTCGGGATCACCGACCTGATGAAGGGCTTCGACTTCATCGTGGCCGTGATCGGTCTGTTCGGAATCGGCGAGATCTTGTTGTCCGTCGAGGAGGGGCTGACGTTCCGTGGCGCGGCCACGGGCATGAACCTGCGCGTCGTGCTGCAGACGTGGAAGATCTTGCCGCGCTACGCGCGCACGTTTGTGCGCGGCTCGTTCATCGGATTCTGGATGGGCTTCAAGCCCGGCGGCGCGACGCCGGCATCGTTCATGTCCTACGCGTTCGCCAAGCGCTTCTCGCGACACCCCGAGCGCTTCGGCAAGGGCGAGCTCGAGGGCGTGGTGGCCCCCGAGACCGCCGCGCATGCCGCGGGCGTCGCGGCCATGCTGCCGATGATCACGCTCGGCATTCCCGGCTCGCCGACGGCGGCTGTCATGCTGGGCGGCCTCATTATCTGGGGGCTGCAGCCCGGGCCGCTGCTGTTCACCGAGAAGCCCGACTTCGTGTGGGGGCTGATCGCCAGCATGTACACGGGCAACATCATCGGCGTGCTGATGGTGCTGGCCGGCGTGCCGTTCTTCGCGGCCATCCTCAAGATCCCCTTCGCGATCCTGACGCCGCTCATCGTCGGGTACGTCTTCAAGAAGCTCGACTATCCGCTCGCGCCGCTCGTGCTGGCGCTGGTGCTCGGCGACCTCGCCGAGAACGCGCTGCGGCAGAGCCTCATCATGTCGCAGGGCTCGCTCGGCGTGTTCTTCACGCGCCCCATCGCGTGCGTGATCACGCTCGTCGCGCTATTCTTCCTGCTCATGCCGATCCTCACGCCGTGGTGGCGCCGGCTGCGCGGGCTGCCGCCGACGTCGGGCGCGCCCGCCGAAGCCTGAGCGCCCATGGCGCTGCTGTGGGAGCCCGAGTTCTGGGCGCGGTTGTTCGGCATCGGCGTGCTGAATCTGCTGCTCTCGGGCGACAACGCGCTGGTGATCGCGCTCGCCGTACGCGCCCTGCCGCCGCGGCAGCGCGTGCTCGGCCAGGTGTGGGGCGCGCTGGGGGCGGTCGCGCTACGCGTGATGTTCGTCGCCATCGTCACGCTGTTGCTGCGGGTGCCGCTGCTGCAGCTCGCCGGTGGCCTGCTGCTGTTGTGGATCGCGGTGCGCCTCGTGCGGCCGGAGGACGGCGGTGCCAGCGGCACGCGCCACGGCTCGTCGGTGTGGGAGGCGGTGTGGATCATCATCGTCGCCGACATCACGATGAGCCTCGACAACGTGCTCGCGATCGCGGCCGCGGCACGCGGCGAGATGATCCTGGTCGTGATCGGCATTGCGCTCTCGCTGCCGATCGTGATCTGGGGGGCCGGGCTGCTGGCGCGGCTCATGAACCGCTGGGCGTGGATCGTCTGGCTGGGCGGCGGCTTCCTCGCCTACGTGGCGGTGGAGATGGTATTCGAGGACAAGGCCGTCGTTGGCTGGCTGGGGGCGATGGGCATGCAGATGAAAATGCCGGTGTCGGTCGGGGCGGGCGCCGTGGTGGCGGCGCTCGGGTGGTGGCTCGCGCGGCGGCCGCACGCCGCGGTGCCGGAGGACATCTGACATGACGGACGAAGCGCGGCGTCGGGGCCCGGGGGACGACACGATGAGCATCGCCCCCATCAAATCTACGCGGATCTACCAGGAGATCGTGCGGCAGGTGAAGGCCATGATCGCCGAGGGACGGCTCAAGAGCGGCGATCAGCTGCCGCCCGAGCGGGATCTCGCCGAAAAGTTCGTGGTCAGCCGCACGTCCGTGCGCGAGGCGCTGCGCGCGCTAGAGAGCCTGGGCCTCGTCGAGATCCGCCCGGGAGAAGGCACGTTCGTGCGCGAAGTCTCGGTGGAGTCTCTCATCGAGCCGCTCGCGCTGGTGATGCTCTCGCAGCGTGAGGCGATCGGCGAGCTGTTCGAGGCACGCCGGCTGATCGAGCCCGCGCTCGCCGCGCTCGCCGCGCGCCGCGCGACGCCCGAGGAATTGCATGAGATGGACCGCATCCTCGAGGAGCAGGCGAAGGCAGTGGCCGCGGGGCGCACCGGTCTCGAGCAGGACGCCGAGTTCCACTCCGCGATCGGCGCCGCCGCTCACAATCGCGCCATCACACGGATCGCTCACGCGGTGATGGACCTGCTCCGTCAGAGTCGCGAGGAGTCGCTCAACACGCCCGGGCGACCGACCCGCTCGCACGAAGATCATCGCCGCCTGCTCGCCGCCATCCGCGCGCGCAACGAGGCGGCGGCGCGGCAGGCGATGATCGAGCACCTCGAGGCGGTCGAGGGTCTCGTTCTCGGTGACGAGTCGCCAGCGGCGCCTTGACGACCTTCGCGGCGCCTGGCTATACTGCGCGGGCTATGACGCTCACGTCGCGAGTTCTGTCGCTCGGGCTGATTCTGGGCCTGCTGCTGCCGGGCCTGCCCGGAGCGTCCGCGACCAGATAACGCGCGGGACGCCACGGGCAGGAGCAAGCGCCCGTGGCCGGAGACGATAGAGGAAGGGGCCACGGGTTGCCGATCCGTGGCCCCTTTCGTTTATCGGGCGGCAGTTGAGGGATCCAGCGGGGGGAAGGTTGGGCGAAACGTTGACAGTGATGATCGGTATCCAATAGAATTGAAAGACTTTTTCCCTGGTCGATCGACGGAGATAGAGCGTTCTATGGCGACGATCAAGTACGTGTACCCATTCGGCTCCGGCAAGGCGGAAGGCTCCTCCGTCATGCGCAACCTGCTCGGTGGCAAGGGCGCCGAGCTTGCCGAGATGACCAATCTCGGCATTCCCGTCCCGCCCGGCTTCACGATCACCACCCAGGCGTGGGCGGCCTACAACCGCACGGGGCGCACGTTTCCCGAAGGGCTGTGGGATCAGGTGACGGCCGCGCTCGAGAAGCTGGAAGAGGACGCGGAGCTCAGCTTCGGCGACCCGCGCCGTCCCTTGCTCGTCTCGGTGCGTTCCGGCGCGCGCGTCTCGATGCCGGGCATGATGGAGACGGTCCTCAATCTCGGCCTCAACGACAAGACGATCGAGGGGCTCGCCGCCTGGACGCGCAACGAACGATTCGCGTGGGACTGCTATCGGCGATTCATCACGATGTTCGGCGACGTGGTCCTCGGCATCCGGCGTGCGGCGTTCGACGAGCATCTGACCGCGACGAAGAAGCGGCTCGGTGTCTCGTCCGATCCCGAGATCCCGGCCGCCGACCTGCGCAAGCTCGTCGACGTCTACAAGGACGTCGTCGTCACGCGCACCAACGCGCCGTTTCCTCAGGATCCGCGCGCGCAGCTGCAGCTGGCGGTGCGCGCCGTCTTCGATTCCTGGTACGGCAAGAAGGCCGTCGAATACCGCCGCATCAACAACATCCCCGGCGACTGGGGCACCGCGGTCACCGTCATGGCGATGGTGTTCGGCAATCTCGGCGAGACGTCGGGCACCGGCGTGGGGTTCACGCGCGACCCGCGTACCGGCGAGCGCCGCTTCTACGCCGAGTTCCTTGCCAACGCGCAGGGCGAAGACGTCGTCGCCGGCATCCGCACGCCGGATCACATCGAAGATCTGCAGCGCCGCATGCCGAAGATCTACGACGAGCTGCTCGCCATCGCCGACCGTCTCGAGCGTCACTACAAGGACATGCAGGACATCGAGTTCACGATCCAGGAGGGCAAGCTCTATCTCCTGCAAACGCGCGCCGGCAAGCGCTCGGCGGCGGCGGCCGTGAAGGTGGCGGTGGATCTCGTGCACGAGGCAGTGGTGGACCAGCACACCGCGCTGCTGCGCGTGAACCCGCGCGATCTCGCCAAGCTGTTCGTGCCGCTGCTCGATCCGCGCGACAAGCAGCGCGCGCTGGCGGCCGGCCGCCTGCTGGCGCGCGGCTTGCCCGCGGCGCCCGGCGGCGCCGTCGGGGAAGTGGTGTTCGATGCCGATCGCGCTGTCGAGCTCGCGCGCAACAGCCAGCAGGTCATTCTCGTGCGGCCTGAGACCTCGCCGGAGGACGTGGCCGGCATGTACGCGGCGGAGGGGATCGTGACCGCGCGTGGCGGCCGCACGTCACACGCGGCGGTGGTCGCGGTCGGCATGGGCAAACCGTGCATCGTCGGCGCCAACGACATCGTGGTCGACGAGGAGCGCCGCGTGTTCGAGGCCGGTGGGCGCGTGGTGCGCGAGGGCGACGTCATCGCGATCGATGGTGAGACGGGTGAGGTGATCCTCGACGCGATCGAGCGCACCGCGCCGGAGGTCAGCGGATCGGCGCAGGAGTTTCTCGGGTGGGCCGACCGCTATCGCAAGCTCGGCGTGCGGGCCAATGCCGACACGCCGGAAGACGCCGCGCGGGCCCGGAGCTTCGGCGCCGAGGGCATCGGCCTCGTGCGGACCGAGCACATGTTCTTCGCCGCCGAGCGGATTCCCATCGTGCGCGACATGATCATGGCGTCCGATCCGCTCTCGCAGCAGGTCGCGCTCGACAAGCTCTTGCCCTTCCAGCGCGAGGATTTCATCGGGATCTTCCGCGCGATGGACGGGCTGCCCGTCACCGTGCGCCTGCTGGATCCGCCGCTGCACGAGTTCCTGGCCAACCCGAAGGAGTACCGCGAGATGCTCGAGGAGCGCGCCCGCCTCGACGCGCTCGGCATCAACCCGGCGCGCAAGGCGGCGCTGGATGCCAAGCTCGCGAAGATCGATTCGCTGCGCGAGGCGAACCCGATGCTCGGCCATCGCGGCTGCCGCCTCGGCATCACGTCGCCGAAGATCTACGGCATGCAGATCCGCGCCATCATGGAGGCGGCGTGCGCCGTGGCCGAGCAGGGCGTCCGCGTCGAGCCAGAGATCATGATCCCGCTCACGGGCACCGTCGGTGAGATGCAGGTGACCTACAAGCAGACGAAGGAGATCGCCGACGGCATCGTCGCCGAGAAGGGCGTGCCCGTGCGCTACACCATCGGCACGATGATCGAGGTGCCGCGCGCGGCCTTGATCGCCGACAAGATCGCGCAGGATGCCGAGTTCTTCTCGTTCGGCACCAACGACCTCACGCAGCTGACGTTCGGCTACAGCCGGGATGATGTAGCGAAGTTCCTGCCGGATTACCTGCAGAAAGGCTTACTGCCTCACGATCCGTTCTCGGTGCTCGATCAGGAAGGCGTGGGCGAGCTCATCCGCATCGGCATCGAGCGCGGTCGCCGAACGCGGCCCGATCTCAAGATCGGCATCTGCGGTGAGCACGGCGGCGAACCGTCATCGGTGGAGTTCTGTCACAAGGTGGGCATGACCTACGTGTCCTGCTCGCCGTTCATGATTCCGATCGCGCGGCTGTCCGCTGCGCAGGCGCGCCTGCGCGCCCGCGAGGCATCGGCGGAGGGCGCGCCGAGTGCGTAGCAACGAAGCTGCCGCAGGGGTAGGGGGGAGATCGTGAGACTGCCAGGGGCGAGGATCGTGCTGGAGTGCCTGAAGCGGGAGGGTGTGGACATCATCTTCGGCCTCCCCGGCGGTGCCGTGCTGCCGATTTACGACGCGCTGTACGACTTCCAGGGGCTGCGCCACATCCTGGTTCGCCAGGAGGCGGCGGCCGGGCACGCGGCCGAGGGCTACGCGCGCGCGACCGGAAAGGTCGGCGTGTGCCTGGTGACGTCGGGCCCCGCGTGCACGAACCTCGTCACGGCGCTGCAGGACGCGATGATGGACTCGATTCCCATCGTCGCCTTCACCGGGCAGGTCCCGACGCACCTCATCGGCAACGATGCGTTCCAGGAAGCCGATAACGTCGGCATCACCCGCTCCGCGACGAAGCACAACTTCCTCGTGAAGGACGGCAAGGACCTCGGCCCGATCATCCGCGAGGCGTTCCACATCGCGCAGACGGGACGGCCGGGTCCTGTCCACGTCGACTTGCCGAAGGACATCCTCGTCAAGGAGGCGGAGCTCATCTGGCCCGACAAGGTCACGATGCGCTCCTACAACCCGAACTACGAGGGGCACGCCGGCCAGATCAAGCGCGCCGCGCGGTCGATGGTGCGCGCGGGCAAGCCCGTCCTCTACGTGGGCGGCGGCGTCATCTCGTCGAACGCCCACGCCGAGCTGCGCGAGTTGGCCGAGCTGACCGAGATTCCGGTGACGACCACCCTCATGGGGCTCGGCGCGTTTCCATCCGAGCATCCGCTCTCGATCGAGATGCTCGGCATGCACGGGACGTACTACGCCAACATGGCCGTCCACCACTCCGACGTGCTGATCGCCGTCGGAGCGCGCTTCGACGACCGTGTGACGGGTCGCGTGGATGCCTTCGCGCCGCACGCCGAGATCATCCACATCGACATCGACCCCTCGTCGATCTCCAAGAACATCAAGGTCGACGTGCCGATCGTCGGCGACTGCCGCCGCGTGCTGCGCGCGCTCGTCGAGGCCGTGCGCGAGGAAATGAAGACGGCCGGCGACGGCCGCGAGGGGCGCCGCCCGTGGCACGCGCAGATCGCGGAGTGGAAGAAAACGCAGCCGCTGCGTTACGACTGGGACGACGACGTCATCAAGCCGCAGTACGTCATCCAGGAGATCTCCAATCTCACGCGCGGCGAGGCGATGATCGTCACCGGCGTCGGCCAGCACCAGATGTGGGCGGCGCAGTACTACAAATTCAAGCATCCCCGCGCGTGGTTCACGTCGGGCGGCCTCGGCACCATGGGCTACGGCCTGCCGACGGCCATGGGCGTCCAGGCCGCGCACCCGAACAAGCAGGTCATCAACATCGACGGCGACGGCTCGTTCCAGATGAACAGCCAGGAAATGGCTACCTGTTTCGTCGAGAAGCTGCCCGTGAAGACGGTCATCATCAACAACAGCGGCCACGGCATGGTGCGCCAGTGGCAGCGCATCATCTACAAGGAGCGCTACTGCGCGATCGACCTGCCCGGCATCCCCGACTGGGTGAAGCTGGCCGAGGCCTACGGCTGCGTTGGGCTGCGCGTGACCAAGCCGAGCGAGGTCGTGCCCGCCCTCGAGAAGATGCTCAGCACGCCGGCGCCGGTGATTCTGGACGTGTGCGTCGACAAGGACGAGTGCGTCTTTCCGATGGTCCCCGCCGGCGGCGCCAATACCGACATGATCCTGACCCCGCCCACGCGCGAGGTCCGCGATCGCGCCGAGAAGTCGCAGACGGGGTTCTGAGATGAGACATCATCGAGCGATCACGAGGCGCGCCACGGCCGGGCCGGGGCGCGTCCGAGCGTTGGGAGTCTGGGGGCCATGTCGGGGCCCCCAGCACGAACCATGACCGCCAACGGCTCCGAGCCCCGCAAGCACACGATCTCCGTGCTCGTCGAGAACAAGTTCGGCGTTCTCTCGCGCGTGGCGGGGCTGTTCTCGGCGCGCGGCTACAACATCGAGAGTCTGTCGGTCGGCGAGACGCTCGATCCCACGGTGTCGCGCATGACCCTGGTGGTCAGCGGCGACGAGTTCGTGATCGAGCAGGTGACGAAGCAGCTGCACAAGCTCATCGACGTCATCAAGGTCAACGACCTGACCGACGAGAGCCACGTCGAGCGCGAGCTGATGCTGATCCGCGTGAACGCCGAGCCGCAGCATCGCGAGGAGATCCTGCGTACCGCGGACATTTTCCGGGCCAAGGTCGTCGACGTCACACAGGTGTCGTTCGTGCTGGAGGCGACGGGCGACGAGGGCAAGCTGGAGGCCCTCATCGAGCTGCTGCGGCCGATGGGCATCCAGGAGATCGTGCGCACGGGCAAGGTCGCGATCGCGCGCGGGCCGAAGACGCGCCCCCGCAAGGCCGAGCCGGCGAAGCGGCCGCGCGTGTCCGAGGACCCGCGCGTGGTGGGCTTCGCGGACTAACCCAAGACGAAGGAAAGGAACACGCATGCCGGCGAAGATCTATTACGACCAGGACGCCGATCTCGGCCTGCTCAAGGGCAAGAAGATCGCGATCATCGGCTATGGCAGCCAGGGCCACGCGCACGCCCTGAACCTCAAGGACTCCGGTCAGGACGTGATCGTTGGGCTCTATCAGGGGAGCAAGTCCTGGACGAAGGCGGAGAAGGACGGCATCAAGGTTGCGCCGGTGGCCGACGCCGCCAAGGCGGGCGACATCGTGATGATCCTGCTGCCGGACCAGACGCAGCGGCAGGTCTTCGAGGAGTCCATCCGCAAAGGGCTCGGCAAGGGCAAGATGCTGATGTTCGCCCACGGCTTCAACATCCACTTCAACCAGGTCGTGCCGCCGCCCGATGTCGATGTCACGATGATCGCCCCCAAAGCGCCGGGTCACGTCATGCGCGATCTCTTCACGCAGGGCCCGGGCGTGCCGGCGCTGATCGCCGTCCAGCAGGACGTGACGGGCAAGGCGCGCGACGTCGCCCTCGCGTACGGCCGCGGCGTGGGCTGCACGCGCGCCGGCGTCATCGAGACGACGTTCAAGGAAGAGACGGAGACGGACCTGTTCGGCGAGCAGACCACGCTGTGCGGCGGCGTCTCGCACCTGATCAAGGCGGCCTTCGAGACGCTCGTCGAGGCGGGCTATCAGCCGGAAGTCGCCTATTTCGAGTGCATGCACGAGATGAAGCTGATCGTCGACCTCTTCTACCAGGGCGGGCTCGCCTACATGCGCTACTCCGTCTCGGACACCGCCGAGTACGGCGACTACACGCGCGGCCCGCGGGTGGTGAGCGAGGAGACGAAGAAGGAGATGAAGAAGATCCTGGGCGAGATCCAGTCGGGACAGTTCGCACGCGAGTGGGTGCTGGAGAACCAGGCCAACCGCGCCGGCTTCCTGGCCATGCGTCGGCGCGACGCCGATCACCAGATCGAGGAAGTCGGCAAGCGGCTGCGCTCGATGATGTCCTGGATCAAGCCGCCAAGGATGTAACGATGGAACGCAGACTTCCGATCGCCCGCGAAGGCTGGCCGTTCATCCTGGGATCGGCGGCGATCGCCGTCGGTTTGCGGCTGACCGGGCATCGCCGGCTGGCGCTGCCGTTCTGGGCGGCCTCGCTGGCCTCGCTCGGCTTCTTCCGCGACCCGGAACGGGAGATTCCCGCGGTCGCCAACGGCGTGCTCGCGCCCGCCGACGGCCGCGTGCTCGGCGTCGAGGACGCGGTCGATCCGTTCGTGGGTCCGTCCACGCGCGTGTCGATCTTTCTGTCTCCGCTCGATGTTCACGTCAACCGCGCGCCCATCGCGGGCCTCGTGGTCGACGTGATTTATACGCCCGGCCACTTCGTCGCCGCCTACGATCCCGACGCGGGCGACAACGAGCGCTGCGCGGTGCGCCTGCAGGGCGACGCCGCGCGCGTCACCGTCGTGCAGATCGCGGGCGTGGTCGCGCGGCGGATCGTCTGCCGCGTCGGCTCCGGCGACAAGCTCGCCGCCGGCGAGCGCTTCGGGATGATTCGTTTCGGCTCGCGCACCGACTGCTACGTGCCACGCGGCAGTGACGTCCGCGTGCGCCCGGGCGACCGGGTGATCGGGGGGATCACCGTGATCGGACTCTTACCATGACGGTGCGACCATGATTCCACGGCGACACGGGGGCAAGCGGTCGCGGCGACGTCCGTGGCACGAGCTGCGCGAACGGCGGCGCAAGAGCGCGTTCCTGCTGCCGAGCCTGCTCACGACCGGCAACCTGTTCTGCGGCTTCTTCGCGCTGCTGCTGACGGTGGACGGCCGCTACGCGGAAGCGACGCTCGCCATTTTCGTGGCGATGATCATGGACATGCTGGATGGCCGCGTGGCGCGTCTCATGAAGGCCACGAGCCAGTTCGGCGTCGAGTACGACTCGCTGGCCGACCTCATCTCGTTCGGAGTGGCGCCGGCGTTCCTGCTCTACTCGTTCGCGTTGCGCGATCTCGGGCGCCCCGCGTGGTTCGCGGCGTTTCTGTTCGTGATCTGCGGCGCCCTGCGTCTGGCGCGCTTCAACGTGATCACCGGCGCCACCGACAAGCGCTATTTCATCGGCTTGCCCATTCCGGCCGGCGCCGCCGTGGCGTGCTCGCTGGTGATTCTGCTGCAAGGTGAAGAGCTCGCGCGCTGGATGCGCGTCGGCGTGGCCGTCGTCACCTATCTGGTCTCGCTGCTCATGGTGTCGACGTTCCGCTACTGGAGCTTCAAGGAGCTCGACTGGGCGAAGCGACCGCCCGTCCAGACGCTGCTGATCGTCGTCCTGGCCGGCATGATCGTGGCCACGAAGCACGAGGTGTTCCTCTTCCTCGTCTTCGGTGGCTACGCGATCTCCGGGCCGGTGCGGCGGCTGATCGTGGGACACGTGCCGGCGATAATCCCGGCCGAGGTGCCCGCCAAGGACCATTCGTGACACGCGAGGAAGGACAGAGGGAGAAGGCCATGGACCGCGTCATCATCTTCGATACCACGCTCCGCGACGGCGAGCAGTCGCCCGGCTTCTCGATGAACACGATGGAAAAGCTGGAGATGGCCCGGCAGCTGGCGCGGCTGAACGTGGACGTCATCGAGGCGGGCTTTCCGATCTCCTCCGAAGAGGACTTCGAGGCGACGCGCGAGGTGGCCAAGCAGGTCGGCACCCTGCCCGGCGCGCCCGCCATCTGCGGACTTTCCCGCGTGGGGCTGGGCGACATCGACCGCTGCTGGGAGGCAGTGAAGTACGCGACGAAGGCGCGCATCCACACGTTCGTCGCGACGTCGGATATCCACCTGAAGTACAAGCTGCGGAAGTCGCGCGCCGAGGTCATGAAGGCGGCCGTCGAGGCGGTACGCCACGCGCGCGGCTACTGCGAGGACGTGGAGTTCTCCCCCGAGGACGCCTCGCGCTCGGACTTCGACTACATGTGCGACGTGCTCGAGGCGTGTGTCGACGCCGGTGCGCGCACGATCAACATCCCGGACACCGTCGGCTACGCCATCCCGCGCGAATGGGGCGAGCGGATCGCGCGCATCCAGGAGCGTCTCCAGCGCCACGCGGGCACATACGTCCTGTCGGTGCACTGCCACAACGACCTCGGGCAGGCGGTCGCCAACTCGCTGACCGGCGTGATGAACGGCGCGCGGCAGATCGAGTGCACCATCAACGGCATCGGCGAGCGCGCGGGCAACGCCTCGCTCGAAGAAATCGTGATGGCGCTGCGCACGCGCCGGGACTTCTTCGGTCTTGAGAGCGGCGTGCGCACCGAAGAGATCTTCCGCACCTCTCGGCTGCTCTCGCACATCACCGGCGTGCACGTCCAGCCCAACAAGGCGATCGTCGGTGAGAATGCCTTCGCGCACGAGGCGGGCATCCACCAGGACGGCGTGCTCAAGGAGAAGCTCACGTACGAGATCATGAAGCCGCAGGACATCGGCCGGCCGTCCAACAAGCTCGTGCTCGGCAAGCACTCCGGCCGCCACGCGCTGGCGGCGCGGCTCAAGGATCTCGGGTTCGACCTCGCCGGCTCGGATCTCGATCGCGCGTTCAAGAGCTTCAAGGACCTCGCGGACCGGAAGAAGGAGGTCTACGACGAGGACCTGATCGCGATCGTCACCGACGAGGCGACGCAGACGGACGCCATCTACCAGCTGGAGTACCTGCACGTCATCAGCGGCACCGGCGTGATCCCGTCGGCGACCGTGAAGCTCAAGAAGGACGGCGAGTCGTACCAGGACTCCGGCGTGGGCGACGGCCCGGTCGATGCGGCGCTGGCCGCCATCGATGCGATCACCGGGCTGAAGGGACGGCTGCAGGACTATGCCATTCGCGCGGCGACGTCCGGCAAGGACGCGCTCGGTGAGGTGGCCGTCAAGGTCGACTTCGACGGCACGCTCGTCTCGGGCAAGGGCTCCTCGACGGACGTGATCGAGGCGAGCGCGCGCGCCTACCTGTCCGCGCTGAACCGGATGTTGCAGTCCGGCGCGCGCACGAAGGAATCCGGCGGAGTCTGAGCGTGCCGACCTACACGATCGCGGTCCTGCCCGGCGACGGCATCGGGCAGGAGGTGACGCCGGAGGCGGTGCGCGTGCTGCGCGCCGTCGGCACGCGAACCGGGGTGACGTTCGAGTTCGAGCAGGCGTTGATCGGCGGTTCCGCGATCGACGCCACCGACCGGCCACTGCCGCCCGAGACGCTGGCGCTCTGCCGGCGGGCCGACGCGATCCTCTTCGGTGCCGTGGGCGGGCCCAAGTGGGACAGCCTGCCACAGGAGCAGCGCGCGGAGCGCGGGCTGCTCGCCCTGCGCAAGGAGCTCGACCTCTACGCCAACCTGCGTCCCGCGATGTGTTTCCCGATGCTCATCGACGCCTCGCCGCTCAAGCGCGCCGTGGTCGAGGGCACCGATCTGATGGTCATCCGGGAGCTCACGGGCGGCCTCTATTTCGGCGAGCCGCGAGGCCGTGAGTCGTTCGCCGACGGCGGCGAGCGCGCGATCAACACGATGGTCTACACGACGCGTGAGATCGAGCGGGTGGCGCGCGTGGGCTTCGAGGTCGCGCGCAAGCGGCGTCGGCGTCTCGCCTCCGTCGACAAGTCCAACGTGCTCGTCGTCTCGCAGCTCTGGCGCGAGGTCGTCACGCGTATCGGCCGCGAGTATCCCGACGTCACCCTCGAGCACGTGCTCGTCGACAACTGCGCCATGGCCCTGGTGCAGAAGCCCACGCACTTCGACACCATCGTCACCGAGAACACCTTCGGTGACATCCTGTCGGACGAGGCGGCCATCCTCGCCGGCTCTATGGGCATGCTGCCGTCCGCCTCGCTGGGACCCGCCGCCGCCGGCGGCCGCAATGTCGGCCTCTACGAGCCCGTGCATGGCACGGCCCCGGACATCGCCGGCAAGGGGATCGCCAATCCGCTCGCCGCCATTTTGTCGGCCGGAATGCTGCTGCGGTACTCTCTGAACATGACCGAGGCGGCGGGCTGGGTCGACGCCGCCGTGCAGCGCGTGCTCGAGCAGGGCCGGCGGACGGGCGACATCGCCCGGCCCGGCGAGAAGGTGCTGGGCACGCGCGAGATGGGGGACCACGTGGTGCGCGAGCTGGAGGGCTGATGGCTTCGGGAGTCACGATCGCCGTGGTGGGCGCGACCGGCGCCGCGGGACAGACGACGCTCAAGATCCTCGAGGAGCGCAAGTTCCCGGTGCGTGAGCTGCGCGCGTTCGCCTCCGAGCGCTCGGTCGGAAAGAGCGTGCGGTTCCGCGGCGAGGACGTCCGCGTGGCGCGCGTCGAACCGTCGGCCTTCAAGGGCGTGGAGATCGCCATCTGCTCCGCGGGCACCGCGCAATCGAAAGAATACGCGCCGATGATCGCCAAGGCCGGCGCCGTGGTCGTCGACAAGTCCAACGCGTGGCGCATGGACCCGACGGTGCCGCTCGTGGTGCCCGAGATCAACGGGCACGCGGTGAAGACACACCGGGGCATCGTGGCCTCGCCGAACTGCACGACTATCGTGGCCGTGATGCCGCTCAAGCCGCTGCACGACGTCGGGCGTATCCGGCGCGTCGTCGCCACGGCCTTTCAGTCCGTGTCCGGCGCCGGCGTCAACGGCATCGAGGACCTGAGAGCGCAGACGCTGGCGTGGGCGCGGGGCGAGGCGATGGTGCCCACGCATTTCGCGCACCGCATCGCGTTCAACCTCATCCCCGCCATCGACCGCTTCGGCGCGGACAACTACACCGGCGAGGAGTGGAAGCTCATCAACGAGACGCGCAAGATTCTGGAGGCACCGGAGCTGCTAATCTCGCCGACCACGGTCCGCGTGCCGGTGTTCACGTGCCACTCGCTGGCCGTGAACGTCGAGACGGAGGAGAAGATCACCGCGGAGCGCGCGCGCGAGCTGTTCGGTCGCTTCCCCGGCCTGAAAGTGTGGGACGACCCGGCGCAACAGCGGTATCCGATGCCGGTGGACGTCGAGGGGCAGGATGACTGCTGGGTCGGCCGCGTGCGCGAAGACCTCTCGCATCCGCGTGGCCTGAACTTCTGGGTGGTGGGTGACCAGCTGCGGAAGGGAGCGGCGACGAACGCCGTGCAGATCGCGGAGCTGCTGCTCGGCAGCTAGGGCGCTCGGCCCGGAGAGGTCGCGGGATGCGGATGCTTCGCGGACTACGAGCCGAAGGACTTCGAGCGTCAGACGTGGCTCGAGCGCCACACGGCGGATTCGTTGCTGGGGCGGTTGGAGTGGAACGACATCATCGGCATCGGACTGTTTCTTCTCGTCGCGGTGGTCTGGATGACCCTGATACCGGAGCGCGGGTCGCGCCGCCGGCCGCCGCGATAGGCATCCGCACCGTTCGTCTCGTTCTCGCGTACGACGGCAGCGACTTCCACGGCTGGCAGGTCCAGCCCGACGCGCCCACCGTCCAGGGTGCGGTCCTCGACGCCGCACGCCGCTTTCTCGGCGCCGACGTGCGGCTGACCGGCGCCAGCCGCACCGACGCGGGCGTCCACGCACTGCGCCAGACCGCGGCGCTGACCCTCGCGTCGACTCTGCCGCCCGCCGCCGTGCAGGCCGCGCTGAACGCAGCGCTGCCACCGAGCGTGCGCGTGCTCGATGCGACGGACGCGCCCGTGGGATTCGACGCGCGCCGCGCGGCCGCCGGCAAGCGGTACCTCTATCTGCTCGACAACGGCGCGGTCGCCGACCCGCTGCGGCGTCGCGTTGCCTGGCATGTGCCGGGCGCGCTCGATCTCGCGCCCATGCGCGCCGCGCTGACGGCGGTGCGCGGCCGGCACGACTTCAGCGCGTTCTGCGCGGCGCCGGGACGCGATGCGCCTCCTGTCTGCTGCGTGCACGCCGTACACGTCCTCCGCCGCCGCGCGCTCGTCTGCGTGCTGATCTCGGCCGATCGGTTCCTGCACCACATGGTCCGCAATCTGGTCGGTAGCGCCGTCGAAGTGGGGCGGGGGGCGCGTCCCGTCGGATGGATGGCCGACGTTCTCGCCTCGCGCGACCGTACGCTCGCGGGTCCGACCGCGCCGGCCCACGGTCTCGTCCTCGTGCGTGTGCGTTACCCCGCCGACGTTCCGCGATAGAATACTCACGCGATGCGCACGTACGTCACCGTCCGGGCCGGTCGCGTGAGCGAAGTGGCCGGCGACGTCGTCCGCGAGCAGCCCCTCACCATCCACGTCAACGGCGAGAAGTTTCTCACGCTGCTCTGCACACCGATGATGCTCGAGGCGCTGGTCGTCGGCTACCTTTGGATGGAGAAGGTGATCGGCGACGTCGAGGAGGTCGCGCGCATCGAGGTTTCCGCCGTCGACGGACGCGCCGACGTCACGCTGACCCATCCCGTGACGCTGCCGACCGAGCGCATCCTGACCTCCGGATGCGGGGGCGGCATTACGTTTCGCATCGACCATCGCCTGTTCCCGCGGCTGCAGTCATCGCTGCGTGTGCATCCGGCCCAACTCGCCGACGGCATGAAGCAGCTCTTCGTCGCCGCCGCGCAGTATCAGCGCTCGCGCGGAATCCACGGCGCGGCGCTATTCGACGGCACCCGACTGCTCGTCGTCGCGGAGGACGTCGGCCGCCATAATGCCGTCGACAAGGTGAAGGGCCACGCGTTGCTCGCTGGTGTGCCGACGCTCGATCGCATTCTGCTCTCGACCGGGCGGATCTCGTCCGAGATGCTGCTCAAAGCCGCGCGCATGGGCGTGCCCGTGGTCGCCTCGCGCACGTCGCCCACGGAGATGGCCGTGGCCCTCGCCGAGCAGCTGAACGTGACGGTCGTCGGCTACGTACGTCCCGACGGTCTGAATCTCTACGCCGGCGACGGGCTCGTGCTCGACACCGAGCCCGCGTCGCGTGGCTGAGCTACCCGGCGATCGCGTCGAGTCCGCCGCCGAGAAAGCGTTCAAGCGGCGGTTCGGTGGCAAAGACAAGGGACGCAACAAGCGCGAGGACTACGCGCTCGATCTCTTCCGCGAAGCGGCGGCGTATCTCGACGACCTCGAGCGCGTGAACGGAATCCTGCGCGAGCTCTCGAAGCTCTACAACCCGGTCATCGACGCGCCGATCGTCGACCTGGCGACGCGTCAGCGGATCATGACGCTGCTGCAGGGAGGCTCACAGGAAGAGGCGGTCCGCCTCCTTGACGAGCGGCGACGCCTGTATGCCCCGCGAGAGCAAGCCGACGACTCGCGCTTACGTTCACAAGAACAGTGGGATACGTCGTAGTGCAATGTTGACATCGCCGGTCGGACCGCCTAGGATGCTTGCCACCTATTACCGGCGTTTGAGGCCGGACTCGACGCGCAGGAGGCCCGACGATGAGCCTCACCGACTCCATCCAGCAAACCCGTCACATCGTTGTCGCTATCGACCTCACCGCCAAGACCGTTCGGGTCCGGGGCGAGGCCGAGGCCTGTACCGACCTTTCGTGCTCGGAACAGACCCTCGTCGTCAGCGACGACGGGGGGACGCGCGCTGATCTTTCGGCACTGAACGCGGGCGACATCGTCAAGCTCGAGGGCCCGCCCGGGCAGCCTCGGCGCATCGTCGTCGTCCGACGCGTGTGGGACGAGCTCTCCAGTCCAGAGTGGTGACAAGGAGGCTTTGATGAGCCTTTCACGTCGTGACTTCCTGAAGTACGGGGGAGCCACCGCCACGGGGGCCGCGCTCGGCGCCGGCGTCGACATGCTGCCTGTCGAAGCCGCGGCGGTCTCGCTCAAGATCAAAGAAGCGAAAGCGTTCGCGGGCGTCTGCCCGTATTGTGCGGTGGGCTGCGGCCAGCTCATCTACGCCAAGGACAACAAGATCATCGACATCGAGGGGAACCCGGACACCCCGCACACACTGGGCCGGCTCTGCCCCAAGGGCGCCGCGACGATCCAGCTCTCGAACAACCCGCTGCGTCCGACCAAGCCCTTGTATCGCGCGCCCGGTTCGGACACGTGGGAAGAGAAGCCGATCGAGTGGATGTACGACCAGATCGCGAAGCGCTACTACGACGCGCGTGAGAAGTACTTCATCGAGAACGAGAAGAACAAGGACGGCCAGGTGGTGACGGTCAACCGCCTCGAGGCGATCGCCTCGCTCGGGTCGGCGTGCATCGACAACGAGGAATGTTACCTCCTGTCGAAGCTCAACCGCGCCTTCGGCATCGTCTACCACGAGCACCAGGCCAGGGTCTGACACAGCGCCACGGTCCCAGCTTTGGGGACCACGTTCGGTCGCGGGGCGATGACGACGAACCTGATCGACATCCAGCACGCGGATGTGATCATGGCCACGTCGAACATGGCCGAGAACCACCCCGTCGGCTTTCAGTGGGTGATGAAAGCCAAGGAGCGCGGTGCGAAGCTGATCCACGTCGACCCGCGCTACACGCGCACCAGCGCGGCGGCCGATCTCCACGTGCCGCTGCGCTCCGGCACCAACATCGCGTTCTTCGGTGGCCTCATGCACTACGCCATCCAGAAGAACCTCTACTTCAAGGACTACGTCGTCCACTACACGAACGCCTCGTTCCTGCTCGATCCGGCGTTCA
>QHSO01000075.1:19790-20954 GCA_003220475.1 Candidatus Rokuibacteriota bacterium
ACCGTCTTCCAGCACCTCAAGCGGCACTACAGCCGCTACACACCGGCGATGGTCGAGAGGGTCTGCGGCATCCCGAAGGCGAAGTTCGAGGAGGCCGCGCAGCTCTTCTGCTCGACCTCGGGTCCGGACAAGACGGGCACGATCACCTACGCGCTCAACCTCACGCAGCATACGAACGGAGTCGAGAACATCCGAGCGCTCTGCATGCTGCAGCTGCTACTCGGCAATATCGGGCGGCCGGGCGGCGGCGTCACCGCGCTCCGCGGTCACGCGAACGTGCAGGGCGCCACCGATCTGGAGCTGCTCTACCACGAGCTGCCCGGATACCTCGCCATGCCGCTGCGCGACGCGCATCCCGATCTCAAGACGTACCTCGAGAAGGAGACGCCGAAGGGCGGCTTCTGGGTGAACAAGCCGAAGTTCATGGTGAGCCTGCTCAAGGCGTTCTATGGCGACGCGGCCACCAAGGACAACGAGTTCGGGTATCAGTGGATCGCCAAGCGCGCATCGGCGGATGCCTACAGTCATCAGCACATGTTCGTGGACATGTACAACGGCATCATCAAGGGCTTTCTCGCCGACGGGCAGAATCCCGCGGTGGGCGGCCCCAACGCCAAGCTCGCTCGCGCCGGGATGCAGCGTCTCGACTGGCTCGTCGTGGTCGACATCTTCCTCACGGAGACCGCAGAAGTCTGGAAGGAGCCCGGCAAGAACCCCAAGGACGTCAAGACGGAAGTCTTCTTCATCCCGGCCGCGCCGGCCGCAGAGAAGGACGGCAGCCTCACCAATACGATGCGGCTGATCCAGTGGCACGAGAAGGCCGTCGATCCGCCGGGCGACGTGCAGACCGACGCGCAGTTCATCTGCACGCTGGCCCATCGCCTCCAGAAGATGTACGCGGGCAGCAAGAAGGAACGCGACCGTGGCTTCCTCGCCGCCAACTTCACCTATGGGTCCAAGCCCGATCATCCGGAGATGGTCGAGGTCTTGAAGGAGATCAACGGCGTCGCGACAGAGGAAATCACCGACAAGGACGGCAAGGTGGTCTACCGGAAGGGGCAGCCCATCGCCTCGTTCGCCCAGCTCACCGATGACGGCAAGACGACGTCCGGCTGCTGGATCTACACGGGCGTCACCGTGGAGTCCCCGGACGGCAAGCTCATC
>QHSO01000076.1 GCA_003220475.1 Candidatus Rokuibacteriota bacterium
CCCTGCTGCCGCGCGATGGCTAGCGGCTCCATGCTCGGCAGGGTGATTAGAAACTCGCGCGTGGCGACGAACTTGAAGCAGTCGGTCGACCCGGTCAGCGGCACGACCTCGACGTCGAGGCCTTCCTGGGCGAACCAGCCGAGCTTCTGGGCGACCGCGAACTGCGAGCCGACGCCGGCGGTGAGCGTGCGTGCGCACGTGCCCACACGGATCCGGGTCTGGGCCGGCGCGGTGAGTGGCGATGCGAGCAGGAATGCGAGCGGCATGATCGGGACAGCCATGAAAGGTGGGGTCGTCGGTTCATGGCGGCACTGTAGAGTCGTTGGCCAGGGCGTTGCAGTGGCGGTAGGCATGGCTCGCGTTTGGGCCCGCATCGCCTCGCTCGCGCTGGCCGCGCTGCTGGCGCTCGCCATTGGCGGCGTCGTCCGCGCCCACGCCCGCACGGTCGGCGAAATCATCGACGACGCGCGCATCACCGCCGAGGTGATGACGCGGCTGACCGCCGAGTCACCGTCCAACTTCGTCAAGATCGACGTGAAGAGCGAGAGCGGCGTCGTCACGCTGAGCGGGACCGTCGATTCGGTCGAGAAACGCTCCCGCGCCGCGCAGATCACCGGCGCCGTCAGCGGCGTCAAGGGCCTGGTCAACAACATCCAGGTCGCCGGTGCCGCACCGCCGCCCGACACCGCGTCGTCGTCCTCCGGCGTCGGCGCCGCGATCGACGCGACCGGCACCGTCGCCTCCGTCGACGCGTCGTCTGGAACGATCACCCTCAGCGACGGCCGCGTTCTGCGCGCGAACGATCGTACCGCGGTCTACCAGCCCACGACCGTGCAGGCGCTCAAGCCGGGCGACCGCGTGCTCGTCCGCGGCGCGGCGCCCGTCACCGTGCGCGCGCCCGAGACGCGGATGGGGACCGTGGCCCGCGTCGATGCCGCGCGGCAGCAGCTGGTCCTGACGGACGGCACCATCGTGCGCGTCGCATCGTCGGCCAACGTCCACCGCGGCTCCGAGCACCTCACGCTCGCGCAGCTCGAGCCCGGCGCAGAGCTCGTGATCCAGCTGGCGCCCACGCCGTCCGCCTCGCCCGGCACGACGACGACGAGCACGCGACGGACGCCGGACACGGCCGCGGCGCTCGATGCCGCCGACGTGAACGTCATGTGGAGCCCGTCCGCGAACAGCCGCTGACGACCCAGCGCGCTCTCGCATTCCGCTCCGCGCGCAGCCAGCCCGCGTGAGGTACGATACGGCCAGTTCCGCCGGCGCCTACGGCCGGCACGGGAGGACTCCATGCCGTACGACCTCGTGATCAAGAACGGAACGGTGATCGATGGCTCGGGTCTGCCCGGGTTCCGGGCGGACGTCGGCGTGCGGCACGGACGCATCGTCTCGATCGGACGCATTCGCGAGCGCGGCCGCGAGACGCTGGACGCCGAGGGCCACGTGGTGGCGCCGGGCTTCGTCGATGGCCATACGCACATGGACGCGCAGATTTTCTGGGACCCGCTCGGGACGTCCTCCTGCTATCACGGGATCACGAGCGTGGTGATGGGCAACTGCGGCTTCACGCTCGCGCCGTGCGCGGCCAAGGACAAGCACCTCGTCGTACGCAATCTCCAGAGGGCCGAGGACATCCCGCCGGAGGCGATGGAGGCGGGGATCGGCTGGCGCTGGACCACGTTCCCCGAGTTCCTCGACACGCTGGAGGCGCTGCCGAAGGGCATCAACTACGCCGGCTACATCGGCCACTCCGCGCTGCGTACCTACGTGATGGGCGAGCGCGCTTTCGAGAAGCAGGCGACGGAGGACGAGCTGCGCGCCATGGAGCGTGAGCTGCGCGACGCGCTACGCGCCGGCGCGATGGGGTTCACGACGTCGCGCTCGCCCAGCCATGAGACGCCCGACCATCGCCCGGTGGCCAGTCGCGTCGCCGAGTGGAACGAAGTGCGCCGGCTGGTCAACACGATGGGCGAGCTCAACGCGGGGATCTTCGAGATCGCGGGCGAGAACGTCGATCGCGACGCCGAGAACCCCGGCCTCGCCGACTATCACCGCCGGCTGAAGGAGCTCGCGGTCGAGAGCGGACGGCCCATCACGTTCGGTGTGTTCGGGCGCCGCGGCGCGCCGCAGGTCTGGCGCAAGTACATGGCCCTCCTCGACGAGACCGCGGCCGCCGGTGGGCGCATGTTCGCCCAGGCCCACAGCCGCTCGCTCTCCGCGCTGCTGTCGTTCAAGACGCAGATGCCGTTCGACCGGCTGCCGCTCTGGAAGGAGCTGCGCAAGCTTTCGGTCGCCGAGAAGATCGCCAGGCTGCGCGATCCCGAGTTCAAGAAGAAGCTCGTCGAGGCCACGAACGAGACGCCCGACAAGAAGGCGCTCGGCACCGAAGCGCGGCCGCAGCCCTACGAGTGGCTGTTCGTGTTCGACACGGTCGAGGGCCCGCATCGCTCGGTGGCCGAGGTCGCCGCCGAGCGCGGCGTCCATCCGGCGCAGGCCATGATCGACCTGGCGCTGGAAAAGGACCTCGAGCTGTTCTTTCTGATGCCGGTCGCCAACGAGGACCAGGACCACGCGCTCGAGATCATGAAGCATCCGCGCGCGTGCGTGACGTTCTCCGACTCGGGCGCCCACGTCACGCAGCTGATGGACTCTTCGCTGCAAACGCATCTGCTCGCCCACTGGGTGCGGAAGAAGCAGGCGTTCACGCTGCCGCAGGCGGTGCGGATGCTCACGCTCGTGCCCGCGACGCTCTGGGGCTTCGCCGATCGCGGCCTCATCCGCGAGGGCATGGCCGCGGACTTCGTCGTCTTCGACCCCGAGACGATCGGCGCCGAGATGCCGGAGCTCGTGGCCGATCTGCCCGCCGGCGCCAAGCGCCTCGTGCAGCGCTGCCGCGGCGTGGCGGCGACGGTCGTCAACGGCGAGACGATCTTGCGTGATGGCAAGCCCACGGGTGCGCTTCCCGGGCAGCTCCTGCGCGGTCCGCTCGCGCGCCGGAGCTGAGCCGTGCTCGCGATCTGGGTGAAGGTCCGCGTGAAGCCGGCCGAGCGCGCGCGCTTCCTGGCCGCGATCGAGCAGGACGCGCTCGGCTCCGAGCGCGACGAGGCGGGCTGTTATCGCTTCAACGTGCTGCAGGACGACGCCGACCCGAACACGTACTACTTCTACGAGGTCTACAAAGACGAGGCCGCGCTCGAGGCACATCGGGCCGCCCCTCATTACGCCAAGTGGCGCGCCGCGGCCGACACGCTCGAGGGCCCGTCACAGCCTACGCGCTGCAAGACGGTCTTTCCGAGCGACGCCAAGTACTGGCAGGGACCGAAAAAGTAGCGGCGCGGCGGCGGTCACCACGCGTGAGGGCGCCGACCGCATCTTGGCCGCGCGTGATGCGGTCGGCGTCACGCTCGTGCCGTCACTCGGGCGCCACTGTCGCTTGACGCGGACCGGCCGCGGTTCTATCGTTCCGGCCACCGGCAGCCACGCCAACCGATCGGGAGGGACACACGCTGATGCGGAGGCTCCTCGCCGTCCTCAGCACGCCCGACAGGCTGAACTGGGTCGAGCCGCCGACGTTCCCCGGCGCGCGGCTGGCCATCGTGCACAGCAATCTCGGGCAAGAGGTGCATGGCACGGGGCCCACCGACATCACCTTCGTGAATCCCGCCGACGACCCCCGCAAGAAGTGAGGTCAGCCATGACAGCTCGAGAGCTCCACTCGCGCCTGCATCATCCCATCGTGGACGCGGACGGCCACTGGCTCGAGTACCTGCCGGTGATGCGCGAGCAGTTCCGCAAGATCGCCGGTGAGGCCGCGGTCGAGGGGCTCGCCCTGGCGGCGTCGCGGATCCCGAACGCGCTGAAGATGTCGCTCCAGGAGCGTCGACGGCGCCGCGCCGGCATGGAGGGCTTCTGGTCGTCGCCGAGCGAAAACGTGCTCGACCGTGCGACCGCGATGTTCCCGCGGCTGATGTACGAGCGGCTGGACGATCTCGGCATCGACGTCGCGGTCGTCTATCCGACCTCCGGGCTCTCGTACCATCGCCTGCAAGACACGCGCATGCGCCGCGCGATCTGCCGGGCGTACAACGTGTTCACCGCGGATCAGTTCCGTCCCTATGGCGATCGCATCATCCCCGCCGCGATCATCCCGATGTATACGCCCGAGGAGGCGATCGAAGAGCTGGAGTTCGCGGCCACGCAGCTCGGCTTCAAGGTCATCATGGTCGGCGGGCTGATGCGACGGCCGGTGGCGGCGGTCGCTCAGGAGCAGCCCGAGGCCGCGAAGTACGCCGAGTGGTTCGACGTCATCGGCATCGACAGCGACTACGACTACGATCCGGTGTGGCAGAAGTGCCGCGAGCTCAAGCTGGCGCCGTCGTTCCACAACGGTGCGCGCTCGATTCTCTTGAGGAACTCGCCGTCGAATTTCTGCTTCAACCACATCGGCCACTTCGCCTCGGCCGGCCACGCCGTCTGCAAGGGCCTCTTCTTCGGCGGGGTGACGCGCCGCTTCCCCGATCTGAACTTCGCCTTCCTCGAAGGCGGCGTCGGGTGGGCGTGCATGCTCTACGCCGACCTCGTGGGCCACTGGGAGAAGCGCAACGGCGAGGCGATCAAGTCGACGCATCCGGACAAGCTCGACCGCGCGCGGCTGCTGGACTTCGCGCGCAAGTACGCACAGGATGAGGTCGTGTCGGCAGTCGGCCGCGGCGAGGGCCTGGACGAGACGCAGGCCATGACGGGCGGCGTCGAGGACGTCGACGACTACTTCCGTTGCAAGATCACGAAGAAGGCGGACCTCAAGGAGCTGTTCGTGCCGCGCTTTTACTTCGGCTGCGAGGCCGATGATCCGATCAACGCGTGGGCGTTCAACCGTAAGGCCAATCCCATGGGAGCGCGGCTGAACGCGATCTTCTCGTCCGACATCGGGCACTTCGACGTCCCGGACATGGCCGACGTCGTCCCGGAGGCGTACGAGCTCGTCGAGCACGGGCTGCTCGACGACGCGGACTTCCGCGATTTCGTGTTCGCCAACGCCGTGCGGTTCTGGGGCGAGGTGAATCCCGACTTCTTCGCCGGCACGGTGGTCGAAAAGCAGGCGGCCGAGGTACTGCGCAATGGCGCTTGATCCCCAGGCCGCGAACGTCATCGATCTGATCGTCAAGTCCGGGCGCCCGCCGTATCACCAGCTGACGCCGAAAGACGCGCGCCAGATGTTTCGCGAGACGCGGCCCGCGTCCACGCCGCCGGCGCCGCAGATTGGCGCGGTGCGCGACGTGCTTACCGAAGGCGCGCAGGCCATCCCGCTGCGCGTCTACCGACCGCCGGGCGTATCGGACTCCAGGCGACTGCCCGTTCTCGTCTACTTCCACGGCGGCGGCTGGGTGATCGGCGATCTGGAGACCCACGACGTGCTGTGTCGCCAGCTGACGGCCGAGGCCGGCGTCAGCGTGATCGCCGTGGACTACCGCCTGGCGCCGGAGCACAAGTTTCCGGCTGCGGCCGACGACGCCTGGGCGGCAACGCGGTGGATCGCGGCGCATGCGGCGGAGCTGGGCGTCGATGCCGATCGCCTCGCCGTCGGCGGCGACAGCGCCGGAGGCAACCTGGCGGCCGTGGTCGCGCTGCTCGCGCGCGAGGCCGGCGGCCCGCGCATCGCGCTGCAGATACTCCTCTATCCGGTGACGGATCTCGTCAGCGAGAGCCAGTCGTACGCGGACCTGGCGGACGGCTACATGCTCACGCGCGACAGCATGCGCTGGTTCCGCGCGCAGTATCTCGCCAAGGAGCAGGACGCCGCCGACTGGCGGGTGTCGCCACTGCGCGCGCCGTCACTGGCGGGTCTGCCGCCGGCGCTGGTCGTCACCGCCGGCTACGACCCGCTGCGTGACGAGGGCGAAGCCTACGCGCGGCGGCTGCGGGAGGCGGGCGTGAGCGTGGACGCCGTCTCGTTCGGCGGGATGATCCACGGCTTCGTGCCGATGGGCCGCCTGATCGATACCGCGTTCCGCGGTGTGAGCCTCATCACTGGATCGCTGCGGCAGGCGTTGCGCTGAGCGCGCGCTACTCGTAGTACGCGGGCGCGTAGCGCAGACCCTCGCTCTGCGCCTTGTCGTGATTGATCCACAGCTGCGCTCGGCGCTCGTCGAGCACACTCTGCAGGCGCTGCAAGGACGCGAGCGTCTGCGCGCGATCGGTATTCATCGACGGCACACGCCGGTGCTCCCAGTTGTCGCGGAAGTGCACCGCGTCGCCCGAGAGCACCACGGAGCCGGTCTTGGGCAGGCGCACGAGCAGCGACTGATGCCCCGGCGTGTGGCCGGGCGTCGACAGGATCGTCACGCTGCCGTCGCCGAACACGTCGTGATCACCGGCAAGCCGCTCGAATTTCTGTGACACGGCAAAGGCCGGCTTGTTGGCTCCCGCCATCGCCCAGTCGTACTCGGCGCCCTGGATCAGCACCGTCGATGACCCAAACAGCGCGATGTTGCCGACGTGGTCCCCGTGCGTGTGTGAGAGCGCCACGTACGTGACATCCGCGGGCTTCACCCCGAGCTCGGCGAGCTGGCTCGCGAGCGTCTTCGCGCGTCGGTAGGTGATCGCGCCGTTGGCCACGACCATGCCATCGGGCATCGTCGCGACGGCGTCCGGCACGCCCGTGTCCCAGAGCAGCAGTCCCTTGGCGTGGCGGATCAGGTAGCAGTTGTCCGAAAACTCGATCGCCTGGCCTTCGTTGACGCCCGGAGACCAACGCGCCTGATCGCGTCCGAGGTTGCGCCCGCAATCGAGCACGTACAGGCGCTGGACGTCGTCGGCGCTCGCCATGCTCGCCAGCAGGCAGATCGACGCGAGCACCAGGGTGAGGACGGGGCGAATCATCGGCTCCTCCTGAAGGGTGAGATCAGAAACCGCGCCGCGCCGTCGCGCGATGCTCGGGCGGCACATTCGAGAGGCGATCCGTCCACGTCGTCACGCCGTCGGCATCGGTCCACGTATATGCCGACCGCTCGACGTTGCGCGAGCTGGATGGCGTCCCCGGGGGCGGCGACGTCGGTGGATTGGGAATCCAGACCCACGTGTAGGGCGTGTTGATCCCGTCACCGCGCAGCACGTAGCGGCCGCTCGGAAAGACCACTTCACGCTGCAGCGGCTCGATCTCCTGCGGTGGCGCCGACGTCGGCGCCGGAGGAGCCGCGTACGCCGGTCCCGGACCGTACGCCGCGGGCGAGGGGTAGACGACGGGCGGCGGCGCGTAATAGACCGGCGGCGCCGCGTAGACGACGCTGGTCGAGTCATACCCGAACGGAACGAACGGCGCGACGATGACAAGGCGTGAGCCGAGCGACCGGTGATGGAAGTGATGATTCCGCGACTGGCCGTGCACACGATGCGACGGGGCCTGAACGCGATGCTGTCCTTGCACCCCAGCCGGGCGGGGAGCGCGATGTTGCGCGTCCACAGACACGGGCAGCAGGCTCAGCACGATCACCGCCGCCGACGTCATTCCCAGCGCCCGTGTCATGACGACATCGTACTCCTCATAGCGACGAGGCCGGCGGCACGGTCATTGCCTCTATGTACTTCAGGCGTCTCATGCGCACCTGCGTCACGGCAATCCTCGCGATAATTTTTCTGTGTGCGGGCATCGGCGGTGCAATCGCGGCCGATGCCACACCCGAGGCGTCGCCGGCGGCGCCGAGCGCGGACGCCGTGCTGGCGGCGCTCAACGCCTCGATCGAGTGGTATCGCGACGCGCGGGTCACGATGCGGGACGTGAATCGAACCGGTGCGCTGTTCGCCGCGGAAGACCAGGAGACAGCACGCCAGACGCTGCAGCGCGCGTTCGCCGTCGCGCGTGCCCGGGCCGCGTTGCTCAAGAGCTCCGACACCGCGGCCAAGCCGGCGGCGCAGCAGCGGTTGGCCGGGGCGCGCGCGGGCCTCGAGATGGCGGTCAAGGCCGAAGAGCAGTGGCTCGCGCGCGCGCGGGCCGCCGAACGTGAGGCGGCGCGCCGCCGCCTCGAGCTCGAGCGTGCGCGCCTGGAGATCATGAAGCAGCTGCAGGGCTTCAGCGCGTCGCTCGCGAGCGGCGCACCCATGGACCTCTCGCAGCAGATCGACGCGCTCGAGCAGTCGGTGCCGGAGCTGCGGGGCAGGCTGGCGACGGCGGAGTCCGCCGCCGCGCCGGCGGTCGACACCGGGTCGCGAACGTGGGGACTCGTGAATCGCCTCATCCGACTGCGCCAGAGCCGCACGAGCGTCGATGAGCTGTCGGCGTCCACGGCGGCGCTCTCACGCTCGGTGACCGCGGACACACGCGCCATCGGCGAGGAGCTGCGGGCGCTCGGCACGCGGCTCTCGACGCTGGCTGAGAATCCCGACGCCGCGCCCGCCGCCGACGGTGACCGCGAGTTCCAGGCCGGCCTCGCGCGCGCCAAGGCGCTGGCGGCGGTGCTGGTGCCGCTGCGCGAGCAGGGATCGCTGCTGCGCCGCTACAGCGACGACCTGCGAAGCTGGACACGGGCGCTCGACGCGGAGACGCGCGACGTTCTCAAGAGCCTCGGTGTCGAGCTGCTGCGGCTGGTCGCGGTCATCCTCGTCGTGCTGGCGGGGGCCGTGCTGTGGCGGTTCCTGACGCTCCGCTACATCGCCGACGCGTCGCGCCGCCGGCTGCTGCTCACGTTGCGGACCATCGTGGTCACGACGGCGCTCACGCTCGTGATCGTCTTCCACTTCGCGAGCGAGCTCACGGCGCTGGTGACCGCGCTGGGGTTCGCGGCGGCGGGCATCGCCTTCGCGCTGCAGAACGTGATCCTCGCGCTGGCGGGCTACTTCGCGATGCTGTCACCCGACGGCATCCGCGTCGGCGACCGCGTGAGCCTGCAGGGCCCCTTCGCGTACGTGAACGGCGAAGTCGTGGAGATCGGGTTCGTCCGCATCCGGCTGCGCGAGCTCGCCGGCGATCCGCCGAAGCCGACGGGACGCATCGTCGTCTTCCCGAACTCCGTCGTCTTCACCGGGACCTTCTTCAAGCATCCTACAGGCGAAGACGCGCCGCCGCTCAGGCGCTCAGCATAGCCTTCGCGAGCAGACGCGCGCCCTCGTAGCATTTGTCCGGCTGCTCGTAGCTGAAGGCCAGGCGAATGTGGTCTTCGCCGCCGCCGTTGGCGTAGAAAACCGGACCGGGCGTGTACTGGATGCGCGCGGCGACCGCCCGCTCCGCGAGGCGTGCCTTGTCCGTGCCGCTCGGCAGCTTGATCCACAGGAAGAAGCCGCCCTCGGGACGGCTGATCACGGCGTCGGTGCCCGCGAGCACCTCGTTCAGTCCGCGCAGCATGGCGTCGCGCTTGGCGCGATAGACGCCGATCAGCCGCTGCACGTGCGGCGCGAGATTGTCCTTGAGGTAGTACGTGGCCACGCGCGACATGAACGGATTGGTGCCGCCGCCGAAGAGGAACGACTGCAGCGGCGGGATCATCTCCTTGGGCGCGCAGAGCCAGCCCAGCCGCACGCCGGCGCCGAGGATCTTCGAGAGCGTTCCCGCCCGGATCACGCGCCCGCCGCGGTCGAGCGCATAGAGCGGCGGCAGGGTCTCGCCCTCGAAGCGCAGCTCGCCGTAGGCGTCGTCCTCGAGGATCAGCGTGTCGAACTCGTGAGCGAGCGCGAGCAGCTCCTGGCGACGCCGGAGCGACTGGCTCGGGCCCGCCGGATTCTGGAAGTTCACGATCGTGTAGATGAGCTTGCAGCGCCGGCCGGCGCGGCGCAGCCCGAGTAGTCGCTCGCGCACCGCGTCCGTGACGATGCCCTCGTCGTCGACGGGCACGTCGAGGATCTGCGGGCCGTGGCGACGGATCGTGTTGAGCGAGCCGGCGAAGGTCGGGGCCTCGCAGATGATCGGGTCGCCGGGATCGACGAACGCGCTGAAGGCCAGCGACAACGCCTGGCCCGAGCCGTTGGCGACCACGATGTTCTCGGGCGCGGCCTTCATCATCTCGAAGAGCTGGTACTTGTGACAGATCAGCTCGCGCAGCCCGAGGTAGCCCTGCGGCTCGCCGTAGGTCATGGCCGCCGCGCCCTCGGCCGCCATCATCTTGGCCGTGGCCTCGATCATGCCCTCATAGGGGAACGACACGGGATCGGGATAGCCGCCGCCGAACTCGTAGAGCGGGTTCATCGACGCGCGCGGCGTGGTGAGGGGCACGGCGTAGCGGGCGCGGGTGGAGAGCAGGGACTCGAAATCGGATGTCGTCATGACGGTTAGCATACGCGAGTTTCGCGCTCGATTAGAATAGCGGCCCATGCGCATCCGCCACGTGCGGGCCGACCACTATCTGATCCCGCTGCCCACCCCGCTCTCCGACAGCACGCACGGCACCATCCGCGGCTTCGAGCTCGTCACCGTTCGGCTTCACGACGACGACGGCGCCCAGGGCGTGGGCTACACGTATACGGTCGGCACGGGCGGCGCCGCGGTGCACGCGCTGATCGCGCGCGATCTCACACCGCTGCTCATGGGACGCGACGCCGAGCGTGCTGGGTGGGTTCGATCCGCGCGTGCCGTGCTACGCCGGCGGCATCGATCTCGACCTGTCGGTCGACGCGCTGCTGCGACAGACCGACGACAACCTCGCGCGCGGCTTCCGCGCGATCAAGCTGAAGGTCGGCCGACCGTCGTTGCGCGAGGACATCGAGCGCGTACGGGCCATGCGCGCGCATCTCGGCGCCGAGTTCTCGCTGATGGTGGACGCCAACATGCGCTGGAGCGTCGACGAGGCCATCCGGGCGGCGCGCGCGCTCGCCGAGTGCGATCCGGTGTGGCTCGAGGAGCCGACCAGTCCCGAGGACGTGCCCGGCCACGTGCGGATCGTGCGCGAGGGCGGACTGCCGATCGCGGCCGGCGAGAATCTGCACACGCTCGCCGAGTTTCGCCAGCTGATCGCCGCCGGCGGCGTGACGTTTCCGGAGCCCGATGTGACCAACTGCGGGGGGGTGACGGTGTTCATGAAGATCTGTCATCTCGCCGAGGCGTTCTGCCTGCCGGTGACGTCGCACGGGGCGCATGACGTCACCGTGCATCTGTTGGCGGCGGCGCCGAATCGCTCGTACCTCGAAGCCCACGGCTTCGGCCTCGATCGCTTCATCGCCGAGCCGCTGCGACTGGAGGCCGGCGCCGCCCTCGCGCCCGAGCGTCCCGGTCACGGTGTGGAGTTCGACTGGAAGGGCCTCGACGCTGTACGCGCGTCGTAGTCGCTACCGCGCCACTTCTTCGCTCGCGTCGAGGTCCTCGGCATGGGCTCGCCCCTCCGCGCGCGATCGTCGGCGGCGCCGCGTTCGGCGTCGCCGCGCGTCCGCGGCCCGGACGAGCCCAATCCCGCGCGCCGGCCGCGGGCGGCCAGCTGATCGCGGGCCTGTCCGAGCGCATGCTGACGCTGGATCCCGCGAACCACTACTCGATCTCCAGCACGTCGGTGCTGCGTCACGTCTACGATCCGCTGCTCGACGTGACCAACGACGACCGGTTCGTCCCCGCGCTGGCCGAGTCGTGGAAGGCCCTGAACAACACGACGTGGCGGTTCACGCTGCGCAAAGGCGTCCGCTTCCACGACGGCACGCCGTTCACGGCCGACAGCGTGCTGTTCACGCTCAAGCGCGTGCGCGACAACACGAAGCTGATCAAGTCGTTCGTGTATCAGGACATCGACGACGTGCGCAAGGACGACGACTTCACCGTGACGGTGACGACGAAGCGTCCGTTCGGCTCGCTGCCCGCACGCCTCACGATGCTCGGCATGCTGCCGCCCGCCGCCGGCGCCCACGAGGAGGCGTTCTTCACCAAGCCGGTGGGCACCGGGCCGTTCCGCTTCCTGTCGTGGACACACGGCGACCACGTCGAGCTCGAGGCCAACGCGCGCTACTGGCGGCCGTCGATCCCCAAGGTCGACAAGCTGACCGTGCGGTTCATCCCCGAGCTCTCGACGCGCGCGGCGGCGCTGCGGGCGGGCGAGATCCACGTCATCGACCGCGTGTGGCCGGACATGGTGGCCACGCTCAAGGCGACGGCCGGCATCAAGGTGCTCGACACGCCCGCTGTCGAGGCACAGCGTTGGCACTTCCAGCTCGCGCGTGAGGCTGGCAAGGATCCACGCGTCCGCAAGGCCGTCTCGCTCGCCATCGACCGCAACACGATCATCAAGGAACTGTTGCTCGGCTACGCCCGTCCGGTGGTGAGCCCGATCCCGCCGGGGCTCATCGGCCACACGACCCTCGGGCAGAAGCCGTACGATCCCGACCGGGCGCGCGCGATTCTCAAGCAGGCGGGCTTTCAGAATCTCACCCTCGACTTCGTGCTCATGAAAGACCTCTATCCCAAGCAGCTCGAGATCGCCCAGGCGGTGGCCGCGATGCTCGGCGACGTCGGCATCAAGGTGAACATCCGCAACCTCGAGATCGCCACCGCGCGCGAGCAGCGGACGGCCGGCAACTACGATCTGTTCTACTCGGGTTGGGCCCACATGCCGCACGATCCCGACTGGTACTTCGGTCAGTGGTTCACCAGGGCCGGGGCGGAGAAGATGACGCGATTCAACGACCCGCGCGTGGAGCAGCTGATCGCCGAAGGCCGCGTCCCGGATCCGAAGGTGCGCCAGCAGAAGTACGAGGAGATCCAGAAGATTCTCTGGGAGGACGAGCCGGAGATCTGGCCGTACTACAGCGTCGCGATCTACGCGATCAGCGACCGGCTGCGCAACTTCGAGGCGCGACGCGACTACTACGTGCTGCTGCACGAGGTTGGTATCGCGTAGCGGCGGTGCGCGCATACCTGCTGCGGCGGCTCTGGCAGTCGGCGGTTACGCTCGTCGGCGTCTCGATTCTGGTCTTCGTCATCCTTCGCGTCGTCCCGGGCGATCCCGCCAAGATGCTGCTGCCCGAGGGTGCGCCGCCGTCGGCCGTCGAGGAGCTCAACCGGCACCTCGGCCTGCGCGAGCCGCTCTGGGTCCAATACGAGATCTTTCTGCGGAGCGTCGTGCGCGGCGACTTCGGCCAGTCCTTCCAGTACCGCGCGCCCGCGCTGCGCGTGGTGATCGAGCGCGTGCCGGCGACCATCGCGCTCGCCGTCGCCGCGATGGCGCTGACGGTGGTCGTCGGCGTCTCGCTCGGGGTGCTCACGGCGGTGCGGCAGGGGACGCCGTGGGACTACGGCGGCACGGTGCTGGCAGTGCTCGGACAGTCGCTACCGAACTTCTGGCTCGGCATCATGCTCGTCCTGCTGTTCGGCGTCACACTGCGCTGGCTGCCGACCTCCGGGTTCGGCGGCTGGGCATCACTGGTGTTGCCGTCGGTCACGCTGGCGGCGTTTCCCACGGCGCTCGTCGCCCGGCTCACGCGCGCGAGCCTGCTCGAGATCCTCGGCCAGGAGTACATCCGCACGGGGCGCGCCAAGGGGCTGGGCGAGCGGCGCGTGGTCTTGCGCCACGCGCTCCGCAATGCCACGATCCCGCTGCTGACCGTGCTCGGCCTGCAGATCGGCACGCTGCTCGGCGGCGCGGTGATCACGGAATCGATCTTCGCGTGGCCCGGGATGGGCAAGCTCGTCGTCGACGCGATCTTCTTTCGCGACTTTCCCGTGGTGCAGACGATCCTGATCCTGTCCGCGACGATCTTCGTGGTCATCAACCTGCTCGTGGACCTGCTCTACACGGTCCTCGATCCGCGCATTCGCTACGGATGAGGCGCCTGCCGCGCCATCCGATGATCGTCGTCGGTGGCCTCATCCTGATCGCCATCGTCGCCGCCAGTGCCGCCGCGCCATGGCTGGCACCCGCCGATCCGGTGAAGCCCTCGTTTGCGCAGCGGCTCACGCCCCCTCGGGGTCTCGGAGGCGCCGCCGCGCATCCGCTTGGCACGGACAACCTGGGCCGCGACATCCTCGCGCGTGTCCTGTACGGCGGCCGCCTGTCGCTGGCGCTGGCCGCGGGCGCGGTGGTGCTCGCCGGCGGCGTCGGTGTCGTGCTGGGCCTGCTGGCCGGTCTCGCCGGCGGCCGCGTCGATGACCTTCTGATGCGGCTGGCCGACGTGCAGCTGGCATTTCCCGTGATCATGCTGGCGATCGCGATCGTCGCTGTCGTGGGGACGAGCCCGGCGGCCCTCGTTGGCGTGCTGGCGGTCTCGGGCTGGGTGCTCTACGCGCGGACGGTGAGGGCGGCGGTGCTCACGATCCGGGAGACCGAGTACGTCGAAGCGGCGCGCACGCTCGGCGCCGGCAACGTGCGGCTCGTCACCCGCCACTTCCTCCCCAACACGCTGGCACCGATCCTGGTCCTGTGCTCGAGTCAGTTTGCGACGATGGTGCTGCTCGAGTCCGGGCTGTCGTTCCTCGGGCTCGGATTGCAGCCGCCGCAGCCGTCCTGGGGCCTCATGCTCGCCGAGGGACGCGACTATCTCTCCAACGCCTGGTGGCTCGCGACGATGCCGGGCATCGCGATCTCGCTCGTCGTGCTCGGCGCGAACCTGCTCGGCGACGGTCTGCGGGACCTGCTCGACCCGAGGCTGCGGGATTGACAGCGCGCGTCCGCTCGGCTCACAGTCTCCGCGTCGCAGGGAGGGCGTCATGGACGGAACCAGACGGCGATTCCTCGGCCGGGCCTTGGCGGCGCTCGCGGCGAGCGGACTGCTGACGCGTCGAACGAACGACGCGGCCGCCGCCGAGCCGCCGGACGTGCCGGCCTCGATGAAATCGCCGGGCGCGGGGTTCAACGACTACGGCATGCCGGCGAAGTACGAGAGCAAGGTGACGCGGACCTTGGGCCGCTCGCAGCCCGGCACGACGGGCAGCGGAGCCATTCGCACGCCGCTAGAGGCGCTCGAGGGCACGATCACGCCGAGCGGGCTGCACTTCGAGCGGAGCCACAGCGGGGTGCCGGACATCGATCCCGCGAAGCACCGGCTGCTCATCCACGGGATGGTGCGGCGGCCGCTGGTCTTCACCGTCGATGCGCTGCTGCGCTATCCGATGGTGTCGCGCGTGCACTTCATCGAGTGCGCGGGCAACAGTCAGCTGCTCTACCAGCCGACACCGCCGACCCTCACCGCCGGGCAGACGCACGGCCTCGTCTCCTGCAGCGAGTGGACGGGCGTGCCGCTGCGCCTGCTGCTCGAGGAGGCGGGCGTCGAGCGCGGCGGCACGTGGATGCTCGCCGAGGGCGCCGACGCCGCGGCCATGAGCCGCAGCATTCCGATGGCCAAGGCGCTGGACGACGCGCTCCTCGCGCTGTTCCAGAACGGGGAACGGCTGCGGCCGGAGAACGGCTATCCGGTGCGCCTGTTCCTGCCCGGCTGGGAAGGCAACATGAGCGTGAAGTGGCTGCGCCGTCTCAAGGTGGTGCCGGCCCCGATCATGACCAAGGACGAGACGTCGCGCTATACAGATCTCCAGGCCGACGGCAAGGCGCTGATGTTCACGTACCCGATGGAGGTGAAGTCGCTGATCACGCATCCCTCGCACGGCATGACGCTGGCGGGCGCCGGTCTCTATCAGATCTCGGGCCTCGCATGGTCCGGTGAGGGGACGATCCGCAGCGTCGAGGTGAGCAGCGACGGTGGGCGCTCATGGCTCGCGGCGACGCTCACCGAGCCCGTGCTGCCGCGCGCGCTCACGCGCTTTCGCCTGCCGTGGCGCTGGGACGGCGGCGCCACCGTGCTGAAGTCGCGCGCGATCGACGACGCCGGCAACGTGCAGCCCGAGCGCGAGAAGTTCATCGCCGAGCACGGCACCAACGCGATCTTCCACTGCAACGCGATCCAGGCCTGGAGCGTCGCCGCGACCGGCGAGGTGAAGCATGTCTACGCGTGAGCTCGCATGCGCGGCGCTGGTCCTCGTTGCGGCGGGCTGTGCCGCGCCAGCCCGGGTGGAGACGCCGAACCTCGGCCGACCCGCGACGGCTGCGGAGATCGCGGGCTGGGACATCAGCGTCGGACCCGACGGGGTCGGCCTACCTGCGGGAAGCGGAACGGCGCTGAAGGGCGCGGCCGTCTACGAGCAGAAATGCCAGGCGTGCCACGGCGCGAAGGGCGCCGGCCAGCCGAACGATCGGCTGGCCGGCGGCCACGGCACGCTGGCGAGCAAGACGCCGGTGCGCACGATCGGCAGCTACTGGCCATACGCGACGACGGTGTTCGACTATGTCCGCCGCTCGATGCCCTACACGCAGCCGCAGTCGCTCAGCGACGACGAGGTGTACGCGGTCACCGCGTATTTGCTCCAGCTCAACGGCATCATCGGCGAGCCCGACGAGATGAACGCGCAGACGCTGCCGAAGGTGACGATGCCGAACCGCGGCAACTTCGTCATCGTCTACCCGCGGCGCGCGCGGTAGCCGCGCTCACACCTGCTCGAAGGTGCCGCGTGGCTGGCCCTCCATGTTGCGGCCCTCGATGCGGATGAGCCGCGTCGGGCCGTCGCGTCGCGGCGAATGGATGTCGCCCTCGTTGTAGAGCTTCGCCATGCCGGGCTTCAGCGGGTAGGCGCGAAGATGGCGCACCTTGCCCGGCTTGCCGTCCTTCGCCGGCTCGACGAGTTGCCAGTCGCTCATCGAGCTGCGGATCTTCGTAGAGGATCTTGCGCTCCGGCACGTCGTCGCCGAGGTGCTTGGCGACGAACGCGCGGTCGGTCAGCACCTCGCGCAGCAGCGCGCAGACCTTCTCGCGGCCCGGCGCATTGTTTTCCGCGGCGAGGATGCGGTGGGCGGCGGCGGCGAACGACTCGAGGGTGTGGGTCACGGTCAGCCTCCTTCGCGGTGGATGGACGTCGGCTCGGCCAAGGCGGTGAGCCGGTCGACGTCGAAGTCCTTGTAGAGGTCGAGACAGAACAACTCGGGCGCGGCGCGGTACGGGACGGGCGCGTCCAGCAGATGGCGCAAGCTCGCGATCGCCTGCCGACTCGTCACGGCCGCGAGCGCGCGCGGCTCGAGCGCCGCCGCCACCAGGGCGACGAGCTGGCTGCGAAGGCCACGGGTCTCGACGCGCACGCCGTTGTTGCCGCCTGCCATCGTCCGCGCCCAGCGTGCCACAGCCAGCAGCTGGCTCGCCTGGATTCCGAGCCCGCGCTCGCCGAGCATCGAGAGCAGCATCTGGTAGTTCGCGCCCGTCTTGTGCGGGCGCACGGTGGGATCCACGCCCAGCTCTGCGCCCGGTGAGGCCGGCTGCTCGGGAACCATGTCGCCGAAGAATATTAGATTCACGGCGACGACCTGGCCGCCGCGGGTGAGGGCCTCCGCCACGAGGTCGGCGGCGGCGGCACGTCCGTCGTCGTGCAGCACGATCGTCACGGGCGCATCCGTGCGGGGCGTCTGCGGTCTGAACCACACGGCCGTCGCCCCGAGGGCGCTGTCGAGGTCCAGGCGGTAGGACAGCGTGTCCGCGGTGTCGGCGCGCGCGCTCCAGAGCGGCCATGCACGAGTCACACGCGAGGGGTGATAGCGCACGACGTCGGTCAGCCGCGCGCGCTCGAGCACGCGGTCGGCGGACGGCGCGCGGCGTGCGCGCGCGGCGAGCGCCTTCGCGACGCCGAGGATCGTCAGATTGTCGCGCGGCACGCCCACCGTCAGCGCGGCGGCGTCGGCGCCCGGCTCGCCGATGGCGAGCGCGTCGTCGGGCGCGCGCAGGCCGAAGTGCTGCGCGAAGAAGCGATAGGCGGCGCGGCGGTTGTCGCGCTCGTAGTTGTGGGTCCCCGGGTCGACGTTCTCGTGCCAGGCGAGGTTGCCGGCCTTGCCGTAGAGCGCGAAGAACGGCTTGACCGCATCGTGGATGTACGGCTTCACGCGCCCGGCGCGGAAGCAGCACTCGTCGTTGGCGTTGTGGATCAGCAGCGTCGGCCGCGGCGCGCGCATGGCGATGAGCTGCGGATAGTCGAGGGTGCGGCCGAGATCCGTCGCGTTTTCTTCGATCTCGTCGGTCTCGGAGGGATGCGTCAGCGTCGTGTCGAGAGAGCCCACCCCCGCGACCTCCGCCACCACGGCCACGCGCTCGTCGAGCGCACCGAGCACGACGCTCTGCCAGCCGCCGCCCGACAGCCCGGTCACGCCGATCCGGCGGCGATCGACCGAAGGCAGCTGCGCGAGATGATCGAGCGACCGCCGCATCGCGAGGTAGAACAATCCAAGGGCGTGGGCGCCGGCCGCCTCGAGGTGCGCCGCGAAGTCGTGCGCATTCTGGGGGTGGGCCAGCTCAGCCGAAGCCGGGCCAGTCGGCGTGAGCGCGATGATGCCCAGCTTCGCGAACGCCACGCACCGCTGCTGCGCGTGGAGGATGCCTTTGCCGCCGTCCTCGTGCCCGACGACGTTCAGCACGGCCGGCGCGGGCCTGGTGCGCGACACGGGCTCGCACACGATCGCCGGCGCGAGCATTCCGGGCACGATCTCGTACCGGAGCTTGCGAATGCGATATCGCGACGACGTCATGACGACGCCGAGCTCTTCCACGGCGGGCGGCGCCGTGACCCACTCCCGCGGCCAACCGTGGAACACGATCTCGTCCAGAACGTGGCGGCGCAAACGCCCGGCGTCGCGGGACCAGTCGGCCTCGACCTTCGGCGCGGGCAGGGGTGCCGCGCGGGTGGCCATGTACTGGATCAGCTGGTGGGTGGTCACCGCGCGCGGCTGCAGCTCGGCCTGCAGGGCTGCCGCGACGTGCTCGGCCACGGGCGGCCCGGCATACGCCGCCGCCGCCACCATCGGGACGCTGAGGACCGCGAGCGCGCGGCGCATAGGGCGACAGCATAGCCAAGGTTCCGTCCACCGACCAGCTGACACGGGTTGTACGTTTTACGCGGCCGGGCGAAAAGGAGTTCGTGAAGCGGGCACGTGCGTCCGCTAGAATCATCGCGTGGCTGACGGAGGACAACGCCGGGCCCTCATCACCGGCATCACCGGACAGGACGGGTCCTATCTCGCCGAATTCCTGCTCGAGAAGGGCTACCACGTCGTGGGCATGGCCCGCCGCGCGTCGACGGAATCGTTCGAGCGCATCGCCCACCTGCGCGACCGCATCGAGATCCGCGAAGGCGACCTGCTCGACCAGCTCTCGCTGATCACATTGCTCCACCACGTCGATCCCCACGAGGTCTATAACCTCGCGGCGATGTCGTTCGTGCCGACATCCTGGGAGCAGCCGATCCTCACCAGCGAGGTGACCGGGCTCGGCGCCACGCGCCTGCTCGAAGCGATCCGCGTGGTCGATCGCGCCATCAAGTTCTACCAGGCGTCGTCGTCCGAGATGTACGGCAAGGTCCGCGAGACACCGCAGAACGAGCTCACGCCGTTCCATCCGCGCAGCCCGTACGGCGTGGCCAAGACGTACGCGCACTACATCACCGTCAACTATCGCGAGTCGTACGGGATCTTCGCCTGCTCGGGCATCCTCTTCAATCACGAGTCTCCGCGGCGCGGCAAGCAGTTCGTCACGCGCAAGGTCACCGATGCGGTCGCGCGGATCGCGGCCGGCCGCGCGCGGGAGCTGCGGCTGGGGAATCTCGATGCCAAGCGCGATTGGGGATTCGCGGGCGACTACGTGCAGGCGATGTGGCTGATGCTCCAGCAGCCGCGGCCCGACGATTACGTCGTCGCTTCGGGCGAGACCCACTCCGTCCGCGAGCTCTGCGAGATCGCCTTCGGCCACGCGGGGCTCGACTGGCAGAAGCACGTGGTCGTCGATCCGACGCTGGTGCGGCCCGCGGAGGTCGATCTGCTCATCGGCGCCGCCGCCAAAGCCCGCCGCGTGCTCGGCTGGGCCCCGAAACATTCCTTCCGTGATCTGATCGAGATGATGGTGGACGCCGACATGGCGTCCGTGCGCGGCCACTGACGTTACGGCGCGTCAGCGGCGGGCGCCGAAGCGGCGCGTCCCTCCCGAACGATCCACGGCATCGTCGCGCTCGTCGGGCCGTGCACGCCGGACCGTGTCGTCGCGCTCGTCAGGCCGCGCGCGGCGGACCGCGTCGTCGCGGTCCTCGGGGTGCGCACGACGCCGTGAGGCCGCGGGGTCGCCGCGACGTTCGACCACCGCGCTCCGTTGCCGCTGCAGCATCTCCGCGCGCGCGGACGGGTGAGCGCCGAGCTGCGGGGCGACGTGGGCGGCGCGCGCGTCATGCGTGAAGGCGCGCTCCTGTCCACCGTCCCGAGGCCGGCCCGGCACCTCGGCGAGGTCGGCAACGTACGACAGGCGCTCGCGTAGCGCACGGCGGATCTGACCGAAGCGCGGCGCGTGAGGCGGTCCGGAGACACGCACGGTGTGGCCGACGGGGAGCTGCGTCGTCTGCGTGGAGTTGGAGCGCGGCGCGATCGTGATCGGCCGGTGCGCCTCGAGCACCGTGACGTCCGAATCGCTGCCGCTGACTTCGGCCACGACGAGGCTGCCGCGAATGCCGGTGATCGTGTTCGGTGTCAGCAGCTCGGCGACCTCGCCGGCGCGCAGCCCGCCCTCGTGCACCTTGAAGGCCAGCGTGCCGCTCTCGAGATCCACGCGCGTGCGCATCGGATCGTCGGTGATCGTCACGATGGAGCGCTCGCGGATCGTAATGGTCACGCGGCCTCCCATCAGCACGCGGATCACCGAGCGCTGGGCGGTCTCGATGCGATCGCGCACGTACACCTGGTCGCGGACCTTCGCGGGCGCCCGCTCGGCCCGCACCGCATGCGTGATGGTGCCTTCGCCGACCAGCGCCGCGATGGCGCCGATCGGCTGGCTCTGCGCGTGCGCGAGCGAGGGCAGCGCGATCAGCAGCGAAACGACGACGGCGGCGTGTCGCACGAAAGATGCTCGACCGCATACGCAGTGCCAGACCATTAACTATCCGATCTTCTTCGTATTCGGGGGTAGCGCAACCACGGGACGGTCAGAATGGTGAAGGGCGCCTGGTGAGAATTTCCCCGGTCAGTGCCACTCGTTCGCCCGGCGCGCGGCGGCCTCGGCCTCGCGCGCGCGGCGTTCGGCGCGTACCCGCGCCTCGTTGAGCAGGCTGATCGCGAAGCCGACCGCGACGAACAGCAGGAGGCCGGTCGCGTCCTGGATATCGTGAATGCGCAGCGAATAGAGGGGCGGCAGCCAGAGGTACGTCAATGCCGCGGCGGCGAGCACGGTGGCCACGACGCCGGGGCCAAAGCCCCCGTACCAGCCCGCCGCGATGATCGCGGGATAGAAGAATAGATAGGGATGCGCCAGGCTCAACTGGGGAATCACGAACCACCGCATGAGGACGACGATGCTGACGAGGGCGAGACTCGCCGCGTAGCCGGTCACGACTCGGTGCGTTCGGCCGATTGATCGCCGGCGGCGTCCGAGGGCTCGAGCGAGGGCTCCGCGGCCATCTTCGACGGTCGCCGGTCCTCGCTCAGGTCGAACCCGCTCGCCTCGAGTCCCCAGCGCGTGACCTCACCGACGAGGTCGTCGGTCGCGCTCAGACGCTGGCTGAACTCGCGCACGAGCGCGGTGAAGAACGCCAGCCCCGCCTGCGGATTGCGCTCGACGACGGCCGTCAGCGTGTCACGGTCGAGCACGAGCAGCTCGGTGTCGACCTCCGCCTGTACCGTGGCCGAGCGCTGCAGGCCGCCGAAGAGGTTCATCTCGCCGAAGAAGTCGCCGGGACCCATGCGGGTGAGCACCTTGTCGACGTTGCGCGCCACGGACTTCGAGATCAGGAGCCGACCCGAGAGCACGAAGTACATCTCGTTGCCGACCTCGCCCTCGCGGAACAGCAGCTGACCGGCCTGGAGCGCGCGCCAGGTCATGCGCGAGGCCAGCGCCTCGATCTCCTCGGCGCTGAACGCCCGGAAGACTTCGAGCATCCGCAGCACCGCGATCGTCGCCGGCGCGGCGCTGCCGGCGCGCGGCACCGCCGGGCGGCTGGCCGGCACGATCGCGAAGCCCAGCGCCTCGAGGTCGAGCGTGATCGCGCGGGTTCGACGGTCCGGGACGGGCCGCGTCTCGGCGTCGGCCTCGCGACGGTCCATGACGACCCGGACCCCTTCGAGCTCGGCGCACTGCCGCGACAGCGACTCGAAGACCTCCGGGCGATTGCGGGCGACGATGAGCACGAGCTCCATCGTTCCGATACTATCGCAGCCGCTCGCCGCCCCGCGTGAGCTCGTCGAGGAACTTCACCACCTCGGCGTTGATCTGCTCGACGTCGGCCGGCCGGAAGCCCCCGGCCGCCATGTGGCCGGTGACCGAGTCGGGATTGATCGTCACCGTGCGGACGTCGTGGATGTGGCGCGCCGCCTCCAGGGATTGATAGATGTAGTCGTTCGGATCGAAGGTGTTGAGGCTCGCGTCTTCCTGGGCTTTCAGCCATGGCAGCACGTCGAGGGGCCGCGGAAACTGCTCGCGATACCACTCGGGGCTCCGCGCGGCGGCGAAGCCGACGATGTCGCGCCAGAGGCGCACGCCCCCCGCCGGCATGCTCGTGTAGTTGCCGTTGTTCCACGCGGGATCGAGCATGATCGCCTTGCGGCTGGCGTCGACGATGAGAACGCTCCACGCGGGCGTGCGCGCGAGCGGCACGAGCGCGACGAGACCGTCCATGACGTCGGGATGCGACACGCCCCACTGCAGCGCCTGCATGCCGCCCATGGAGGGACCGACCACGGCCACCACGTGCTCGATGCCGAGCTTGTCCTTCAGCAGGCGGCGCTGCGACTCGACCATGTCGCGCATGCCGAACTTCGGAAACTGCATGCGCGGCTGGGCTCGGCTGTTGCTCGGCGACGTCGTCAGCCCGTTGCCGATGGCGTCGGTGGCCACGACGAAGTACTTGCTGGTGTCCAGCGCCTTGCCGGGCCCGATGAGGAAGTCGAGACGGTGATGGTTGCCGGTGAGCGCGGTGACCATGAGGATCGCGTTCGACTTCTTCGCGTTCAGCGTGCCGTGGGTGACGTACGAGATCGCGAAGTCCTTGATGACCTCGCCGCTCTCGAGCTTGAGGTCGCCCATGGCGTAGGTCTGGTGCGGCGGATCGCCGGGCTTGTGCGCGGCGGCGGGGGACGCGGCGAGGAGCACCAGCACGAAGGCGAGCAGACGGCTCATCGTGGACCTCCCATCGGCGACCTCCATGTTCCCATCGGTGACCTCCATAATAATCGGTGACCTCCATATATAGGTGCGCGTGGCGGAAGTGGCGCGAATTGTAGCAAACCACGTATAGTAATCGGGTTATGCCCGATCGCGACGTCCCGCGCGTGCTGGTCGTCGACGACGACGCGCGGGTACGACGATTCCTCACGAGCGCGCTCGGCGCCGCGGGCTTCGCGGTGACCGCCACCGGGATCGGCGCCGAGGGCCTGCGACTGGCCGACTCGCGGCCGGATCTCATCGTGCTCGACGTCGAGCTTCCCGACCTCTCGGGCCGCGAGGTGTGCCGCCGACTCAAGGCGGCCGAAGAGACCGCGGCGATTCCCGTGCTGATGCTCTCGGGCGTCTTCACCGACGTCGCCGATCGCAGCCAGGCGCTCGAGGACGGCTCCGACGCCTATCTCACCAAGCCGGTGACGTCGCGTGAGCTCGTGGCGATGGCGCGCGCGCTGCTACGCACCGCCCGCGCGGAGCGGCGCAGCCACGAGCACGAGCGCGCGGCCGAAGCGCTGCGGCGCCGCGTCGCGCAGAGCAAGGCGATGGTCGACGTCGCGCGCTCGATCACCGCGTCGCTCGACCTGCAGGGTGTGCTCGATCGCATCGTGGATGAGGCCTGTCTGTTGCTGGGCGCGCGCCGCGTCGGCATTGCGGTGCTCGAGGGCTCCGAGCCGGGGCCCAACATCCGGTTCCGCGCCGTGCGCGGCCTGTCGTCGGCGTTCGCGCAGCGGCTGCGGCCGCTGTCGTGGCGGGACGGCACGACGCCGATCGCCATCCAGGAGCGGCGCCCGGTGTGGACCGCCGACATCCTGACCGATCCGGCGATCGAGCTGACGCCGCCCACGCGCGCCGTCATCGAGTCGGAGGGCTACCGCGCGGTGTTGTCGGTGCCGCTGCTCGCCGGCGACCGCCCGCTCGGCGCCATCGTCGTCTATCGCGATCTCGTCGGGCCGTTCTCCGAGGACGACATCGACATCACCCAGGTGTTCGCCGCCCAGGCGGCGGTCGCGCTGGAAAACGCGGATCTCTACCGGCGCGCCTCCGAGCGGGCGGACAAGCTCACCACGCTCAGCGCCCTGACGCGCTTGATCACCGGCGCGGCCGCGAGCCGCGAGGTCTTCGGCGCCGTCGCGGAGGCGGCCGTGCGGCTCCTGACCGCGCGCGCCAGTCAGGTCTGGGTCAACGATCCCGCGAGCGGCATGCTGCGCATCGAGGGCACCGTGTCGGTGGATCCGGTACTCGGCGAGCACCTCGCCAGGTTCAAGGCCATCTCCCACGGCGACGGCCTCACGGGCTCCGTGTTCGCGACGCGCCAGCCGTTGTTCGTGCGCGATCTGCGAGCCGAGCCACGGTTCCTGAACCAGGGCATCGTCGCCGAGGGGCACGTGAGCGCGTACGCCGGCATCCCGCTCGTGGCCGCCGAAGGCGCGGCCATGGGGGTGCTGTCGCTGCTGTTCGGCGAGCGCGGCGACTTCGCCGACGAGGAAAAAGAGCTCGTGCGGTTGCTGGCCGACCAGGCGGCCATCGCCATCGTGCAGGCGCAGCTCTACGGCGAGGCCGAGCGCCGGCGACGGCAGGCCGAGGAGATGGCCGAGAACCTCGAGCGCAGCCAGGGTCAGCTCGTGAAGACCGAGCGGTTGCGCGCGCTGGGTGAGATGGCGGCCGGCGTCGCGCACGACTTCAACAATCTGCTCTCGGTGATCCTGGGTCGTGCCGAGCTGATGCTGCGTCGGGTGCACGAGTCGGCGCTGGTACGCGACCTCGAGGCCGTGCGCCGCGCCGCGCAGGACGGCGCCGACACCGTCCGGCGCATCCAGGAGTTCACGCGTACGCGCCGCACGCGCGCGTTCGAGCGCGTGGACCTGGGGGCGGTGGCGCGCGAGGTCGTCGAGCTGACGCGGCCGCAGTGGGAGCTCGAGGCGCAGAGCCGGGGCGTGCGCTACGAGTTCAGCGTCGAGGGCACCGCGCCGCCGGTGGCGGGGCGTCCCGAGGAGCTGCGCGAGGTCCTCACGAATCTCGTCACCAACGCGGTGGACGCCATGCCCGACGGCGGCCGCTGCACCGTGGGGCTGGCCTCCGAGCGCGAGTGGGCGACCGTGTCCGTGCGCGACACCGGCGTCGGCATGGAAGAGGATATGCGACGCCGCGTGTTCGAGCCGTTCTTCACGTCCAAGGGGCCGCGTGGCACCGGACTCGGACTGGCCGTCTCGTGGGGTATCGTCACGCGTCACGGCGGAACGATCGAGGTCGAGAGCGTGCCCGGTCGGGGGAGCACGTTCGTCGTGCGGCTCCCGGTGCCGGTCGCGCTGCCTGACTCGGTCACGGGCCTGACGGTGCCGCCGCCCACGCACGCCGCGCGCGTGCTGATCATCGAGGACGAGCCGGAGGTGCAGGCGGTGCTGGCCGACATGCTGCGCGAAGCCGGCTACGTCGTCACCGTGGCGAAGGACGGAAGCAACGGTCTGGACCGCTGCGAGGAAGAGCCGATCGACATCGTCCTCAGCGACATCTCGATGCCCGGGCTGTCGGGGTGGGAGGTCGCGGCGCGGGTGCGCGCGCGCTTTCCCACGATTCCGATCGGCTTCGTGACGGGGTGGGGCGATCAGCTCGATCCCGAGCGGCTGGCCGGCACGGGGGTGAGCTTCGTGATCGCCAAGCCGTTCCAGACGCTCGACGTCCTGCGGCACGTCGCGCAGGCGCTGACGACCGCGCAGCCCGGGCGCGCCTGACGTGTGCGCCGGCCGCGCTCGGCACGGCTAGGATCGCCGCCGCTTGCGCTCGCGCAGATCGATCGCGCCGTGACGGCGGCGCGGATCCTCGCCTTTGGGAAACATCTGGCTCTTCTGCACCTTCTGCGTGCCCGTCGTCGGCAGCGACGGCACGAACAGCATCCAGCCCGGCGCCTTGAAGTACGCCAGGCGCTCGAGGCACCACTCAAAGATCCGATCGGCGAGCGCGGCGTCCGCGGTGACGCCGGGCATGGCGACGATGCAGGCCATGACCTCTTCCTCGCGCACCTCGTCCGGCGCGGCCACGACGGCCACCTGCGCGACCTCGTCGTGAGCCTGGATCACCGCCTCGATCTCCGCGGCGGCGATGTTCTCGCCTGCGCGGCGGATGATGTTCTTCTTGCGATCGACGAAGTAGAGCATCCCGTCGGGATCCTGGCGCACGACGTCGCCCGTGTGGAACCAGCCGCCGCGCCAGGCCTCCTCCGTCGCCATCTCGTCCTTGAGATAGCCCGAAAAGAATCCGTGCCGCGGGCCCTCCGGGCCGCCCCAGCGCACGAGCAGCTCGCCCTCGGTGCCGCGCGGCACCTCGCCGCCGGTGTCGTCGGCAACTTTCGCCTCGAGGCCGCCGAAGGGTCGGCCGAACGCACGTGTATGGATCATGCGCGGTTCACGATTGACCAGCGTGACGCGGCCGGTTTCCGTCATGCCCCACGCTTCAATGAGCGGGAATCCGAAGCGCTTCTCGACGGCCTCGTGCAGCTCGGGCTCCACGCCCGCACCCACGCCGAACTTCACGGCGTGCTGCCGTTCTTCCGGCGTCACGGGTTGGTTGAGGAGCATCGGCGGCATCACGCCGAGGTAGTGGATGATCGTGGCGCGGGAGGCGACGACGTCGTTCCACCACCGCGACGGACTGAAGCGCTCGGGCAGGATCAAGCAGTTCGCCGTGAGCATCGCGCAGGTCGCGGTGAGCGCCTGGCAGTTCATGTGATAGAGCGGCAGCGGATTGAGGATCCGCTCGCGCCCCTGCTCGATGACCACGAGCCCGCCGATGTCGCGATACCAGGCGCCGGAGGTCAGATAGTAGCGGTTGGTCAGGACGCAGCCCTTGGGCCGGCCCGTCGTTCCGGATGTGTAGAGCAGGCTGCACTCCGTGTCGAGGCCGGGCGTCCCGCCCCGCGGCGCCACGCGCGGCATCGGCAGCGTCGAGGGCCAGTCCTCCGCGTTCACGACGGGCAGCGGTTGTGCGCGCTCACGCGCGACGACCTCGACGTCGGTCACGCGAGCCGCGATGACGACGGCGAGGTCGGCGTCCGAGTGCTCCATCTGATAGAGCATCTCGTCACGACGGTAGTCGGGGTTGATCGGCACGATGCCGGAGCCAAGCGCGTTGAGCGCGAGGTAGTGGAAGAAGAACTCCGGCCGGTTTTCCAGCAGCAGGGCGACGCGGTGGCCGTGACCGAAGCCCGCGGCCTCGTAGGCGGCGCGCAGACGCTCGACCTCGGCGCCCGCCTGACCGTACGTGTACTCGACGCCCTGGGGGTGGTACGGCCGGTTCGGCGCGGGCGGCGCACAGAGGAACGCGGCATCCGGCGCGGCGATCGCGGTCGCGGCGAATGCCTCATAGACCGTTTTCATCGGCGACGCCGATTTTAGCGCGAATGTCGCCGCCCGCCGCGCGTTTGATACGATCGCGCTCGCAGCGGCGCGCGTCGTCGACGCACACGATGAGTGCGAACGTCCAGTCCGGAGAGGAGAACACATGGCCGCCTACCTGATCGCCAACGTCGACGTGAAGGATGCCGCGGCGTTCGAGGAGTATCGCAAGCAAGGGCCGGCGACGATCGCCAAACACGGCGGCCGTTACCTCGTGCGCGGCGGCCGCGTCGAGCGCGTCGAGGGGACGTGGAATCCGAAGCGGCTCGTCGTGCTCGAATTCCGTCGATCGAGCAGGCGCGGCCCCAAGGCGCTGCGCATGACGTGCACGGTCACCGACGCGGTCTTCGTCGAAGGGGCCTGACGTTTACTACGAGCGTCGTGGACGGGGAGCGGCCGACGCCCCCGCCATCGTCTTTCTGCACGGTCTCGGCTCGTGCGCCGACGACTGGGCCTCGCAAGTCGCGGCCTTCGAGGCCGACCAGCGTCTCGTGCTCGTCGATCTGCCGGGTCATTACCGCTCGCCACTGCCCGCGGGCCGCTTGACGATCGACGCCATGGCCGACGCCGTGGGCGTGCTGTTGCAACGGCTGCGCGAGCCTCCCGCGCACGTGGTCGGCCTGTCGCTCGGAGGTTGCGTGGGCCTGGCCCTCGCGCTGCGCGCGCCAGAGCGGGTGCGCTCGCTCACGATCGTGAACGCATTCGCGCGGCTGCGTCCGGCGGGCCCGGCCGCCGTCGCGCGACTGGGCGTGCGGCTGGCACTGCTCGCCGCGGCGCCGATGTCGGCGGTGGCAGCGCTGGTGGCGCGCGGACTGTTCCCGCGGCCGGAGCAGACGGCGCTCTACGAGGCCGCCGTGCGGAGCCTCGGTCGCAACTCGCGACGCGCGTACTTCGCCGGGTGCCGCGCCGTCCTCGGCTTCGACGCGCGTGCGGCGCTGGCGCGCGTGCGTTGCCCGACGCTCGTGATGGCCGGCGCCGACGACGCCACGGTCGGCCTCGACGTGAAAGAGACGCTGGCGCGGGCGATTCCCGGCGCGCGCTTTGTGGTGGTGCCGGACTCGGGCCATGCCACCAACGCCGACCAGCCCGAGACGTTCAACGCGACGCTGCGCGACTTCCTCACTGCGCGCTGAGGCGGCGCGGCGCGCGGGGTGCAGTACAATCGCGCCTCGTGTGGCTGCTGTTCGCACTTCCCGCCGCGCTCTTCCAGGTGCTGCGCAACGCCTCGATGAAGCGGCTGGGCCACGCGCTCGACGAGTACATCAACGTCTGGGGCCGCTTCACGTTTCTGCTGCCGTGGGCGCTGCTCGCGTGCGTTGTCGGCGGCTTCCCGACACTGAAGCCGGGCTTCTACGCGTGGTGTCTGGCGTTCGGCATCACGCAAACGCTCGCGACGCTCGCGCTGTCCAAGGCGCTGAAGCTCTCGGACATCTCGCTGGTGACCGCGCTGTGGAAGGTGAGCCTGCTGATCTTGCTGGGCATGGCCTGGGTCACGATCGGCGAGCGTCCGACGGCGCTCGGGATCACCGGCGTGGTGCTCAGCGCGTCCGGCGTCTATCTGCTCAACATCCGCCGCGCGCGCGTGTCGCCGTGGGCACCGCTCGCCGTGCTCGTCACCGATCCGGGCCAGCGCTACACGCTGCTCGCCGCGTTCTTCTACGCGCCGAGCGTGATCACGATCAAGCAGGCCACGCTCGCCTCCGATGCCGCGATGGGCACGCTCGGCTGCTATCTCGCGGCGAGCCTCATCGTCAGCGTGCTGGCGCTGCGCACGTCCGCGCGACACTTCCGCGCGATTCCGCGCTACTGGAAGGAATTCGTCTCGCTCGGGCTGTTCGCCGCGCTCACGACGATCCTCCAAGCCAAGGCGTACACGATGACGCTGTCCTCGTACGTCGAGGCCGCCAAGCAGGTCGAGATCCTGTTTGCGATGGCGGTCGGCGTCCTCGTCTTCGGCGAGGCCCAGCGCGTGCGTGAATCCGTTGCCGGGGCCGTCGTCATGCTCGCCGGCATGGTGCTGCTCGCGCTCGCCGCCTGAGGCCGGCGGCATCTGGCTTGCGTCGCTCCGCTCGGCGGAGGGGATCATGCGCAAATTGGCCATCCTTACAACGCTCGCGCTCGCGTGCCTCGTGGCCGCGCCGGTCGCGGCCCAGGACAAACAGGACAAGAACAACCGCGGCCCGCTCGGCGGCGTGCTCGACACGCTCGGCAGCGTGCTCGGTACCAGCCCCCAGAAGCTGCACGGCACCGTCGTGTTGAGCGAGGGCTCCACGTTCGTGCTGCGAAGCGACGACGGACGCTCCTACCGCGTCGACGCCGCCTCGCTCGATCCGCAGAAAACGCAGGCGTTCGCGCCGGGCCAGACCGTGACGGTGAACGCGCGCGGCGGCGGCCAGGCCGGTGTCCTCACCGCCACTGATGTCACGCCCGACGCGACGAGCAGCGGCAAGACATTCCAGACGGTGAGCGGCACCGTGCAGGAGGCCAACCGCCAGCGCGTGCTGTTCAAGACGCGCGACGGCCTCGTGCTGCCGGTGGATGTCTCCAACGTCAACGGCCTGCCGTATCTCGCGGCGAATCAGCCCGCGACGCTCTACTACGAGCAGGGCTCGAAACAGGAGATCGTGGGCGTCTGGGTTCAGCCGGGCACCGGTCAGGCGTCGGCTTCGCAGCCGAACACACCGCCGCCGGCGACGTCAGCGCCCGCGAGCGCGCCGTCGGCGAGCGTACCCTCGCCGCAATCGATCGAGGGCCTCGTCGAATCGATCGGCGTCGCCGAGCTCAAGCTGCAGACCAGCGACGGTCTCGCGATCACCGTCGACACGTCGGGCGTGGATCGCCAGGCGCTGCGCGCCATCGGTCCCGGCGACGTCGTCACCGTGACCGGCAAGGGCGGCGCGACACCCGACCGCTTCGTCGCGCAGTCCGTCGAGCCCCGGCGCTGAAGAGGTGGCTCGCTGGCAAGTCCCTTGCTCCAGACCTTCGGGGTAGGAGGGGAAACCATGCGTTCATTCGCAGCGATTGCAGCCATCGTAGGTCTTGTCGCCGTGGCGGGGTGCTCGTCGACGATGCAGCCGGACCGCACGCTTCGCGGCAGCTCGCCGTCCAACTCCCTCGCCGAAGGTGAAGTCACTCGCGTTGACACGGCGCAGCGCGTGATCGTGCTCAACAACGGGCAGATGTACCAGGTCCCCGCAGACTCGGTCGTGTACGTGAACGGACAGCCGACGGCGTGGACGACGGTGCAGCCCGGCACGCGTATCGTGGTGCCGCAGGGGCAGCTGGTCGAGCTGCGCGACGGCCGTTACATGCTCGTGCAGTCGCCGGGCGCCGTGACCACCACTCCCGGAGTTCGTCAGACGATCTACGGTCGAGTGACGGACGTCGATCGCAACGAGATTCGTGTGAAGACCGCGGACGAGTCGTTCGAGGTCAAGATGCGTGATCCGAAGTCCGCTGGCATCCGCAAGGGTGACAACGTGCAGCTGGACCTGACGTTCACGCCGGGGTCGCCGTCGGCGCTGCCGCGGTGATCGCGACCTGAGAGTCTGCGGCCACGTGCCGCAGGCTCGGATGGGGGGCCCGCGTGCGGGCCCCCCATTTCATTTCCGCTCTGTCCGTTCGCCTCGGCCGAGCGCCTGCTCGACGCGTCTGAGTCGTCGCGACAGCGTCACGAGAATGCTCTGCGTCAGCTCGGGCGCTTCGCGCAGCAGCGTGGAGAAGTCGCGACGCTGGATCACGAGCAGTCGCATCGGCGTATCGGCGATCACCGTCGCCGAGCGCGGCTCGCCGTCGAGGAGGCTCATCTCCCCGAAGTAGTCGCCGGGCTTGAGACGCGTGCGCCGTCGCGCCGGCAGCTCGACGCGGGCCGAGCCGTCCATGATCAGGTAGAACTCGTGGCCGGTGTCGCCCTGTCGGGCGAGGACCGTCTCCGCGGGGACCTCGACCACCTCGGTGATCTTGGCCACCGCCTTGAGCTGCTTGCGCGAGCACTCCTCGAGCAGGGGCACTTCCTCGAGGCGTGCGATCTTGTCGTCCTGCGTCGGGCGGGGTCCGAACATCCCCGACGGCGGCAGCGACGCGCGCAGGCTTTCCGGAATCGAGCCGTCGAGGATGCGGCTGATGAGCTCCATGGCGACCTCCCGCGGACAGCGTACCGCGGGAGGTCGGAGAACGCCTAGGGCTGCAGCGCCTCCACGCGCTCGCGCAGCCGGCGCATCACCGTGTCGTACGGCTCGCTCTGGAGCAGGCGTGCGAATTGCGCCTTGTACCCGCCGACCATGCTCATGCCCTGCATGCGGATGTCCCAGACACGCCAGTGCTCGCCGTCGCGCACCATCGCGAAGTCCAGCGGCATGCCGCCATGGCCGTCGCGCCCCACGACGCGCGCTTGCACCAGCGCGCGATCGCCGTCCATCGCGTCCCCCGTCACGACGATCTTCTCGCCGTCATAGCGGTCGAGATTTCTGAGGTAGGCGCGATTCAACAGCTCGCTGAAGAGCGTCACGAACGCGGTGCGCTCGCCGTCGGGCAGTGTCTGCCAATGAGCGCCGAGGGTACGGCGGCCCATCTCGTTCCAGTCGATCAGCTGATCGGTCACGCGCCGCACAGCTTGTCGGCGCGTCCCGCCGTGGTCGTCGCCCTTGAAGGCGGGATCACCCAGCACGGCGAGCACGCGATCGATCTGCGAGGCGAGCTGCTCTGAGGGAGGGCCGGCCAAGGCGGGCGTCGGCAGCGCTCCGAGCAGCAGTCCCAGCGAGAACCCGATGACGACGGCGGTCGACAGACGCGGCATGATCGGTACCTCCGCTCGTCGAAGATAGCAAGGCGAGTGCCGCACTTTGATTTCAGCAGGTTACGCGGACGGACGTGGGTAAAGGCTTGTCCGAGGTAGGGCATCGATCGCCGAGCGCGCCAGCCGGTTGCAGAGGGGCGACGCGTCCGTCTCCCGCGCGCAGCGATCGCACCATTGAGTTTCTGACAATTTCCATTGACCCTCCGTCGGCGTTGCGCAATCATCGCCGCCGAACTCAATCGCGCCGTGCCGGTCCAACGACCGGAATTCATCGTCGGAGCGCATGTATGTGGACAGTCGCCCGCCTCGCCACCGCACTGGTGCTTCTCTCTGCCTTGTCGCCGTCGATTGCCGCCGCTCAAACATCCAGGGCGGGCGTGGTGACCACGCTGGAAGGCAACGTCACCGTCACGCGGGTGGCGTTGCCGCCGCAGCCACTCAAGTTCAAGGATGACGTGTTCGTCGACGACAAGGTGACGACCGGCGATCGGTCGCTCGCGCGCATGCTGCTGGGCGGCAAGGCGGTCGTCACCGTCCGCGAACGCTCGGTGCTGACGATCACCGAGGTGCCGGGCAAGGCGACGATCGATCTCTCGGCGGGCAAGATCGCCGTGGCCGTCGCGAAGGACAAGATGCGGCCGGGCGAGTCTATCGAGATCCGCGCGGCGAATGCCGTGGCCGGCATCCGCGGCACCGTGATCGTCGCCGAGGTGTCGAGCACGTCGGCGCAGGCGGGTGGCGTCGGCGGAGTGACGGGCACGTTCTGGGTGCTCCGCGGTCAGGTGGAGGCGTTCCTCTCGAACCAGACGACCAACGCGGTGCTCGTCGGCGCGCTGCAGCAGTTCCGTGGCGGCGCCGTGACGAACATCGTGCCCAGCCAGATGGCGCAGATTCTCCAGGGCCTCTCGACGGCGGGGATGCCGCTCACGAAAGGCGGCGACGAACAGGCGAGAGAGACCGCGGCGACGGCGGGCTTCGAGCTGGCTCGATCGGTCAGCGGCGCGGCCGTCGCCGCCGCGGTTCGAACGAACGTCGTGTCGCTCGCCCGCGTTCCGACTCCGAGCACTGTTCCGATTCTTCCGGGGAATCAGCAGCTCCAGCCGTCGTCGCCCGTTGTCGCAGCGCCGCCGCCCCCGCCCCCGCCGCCGCACGAGTGCTACGGCTATTCCTGGCGTTCGGGATACTCGGGCGGCGCCTCCGGAGTCGCGACCCGTGCGGAATGGCGATCGCCGACGCGCACGCGATAAGCGGCGCGTGTCCGATCAGTACGACCAGGTCAGCGTGAGCGTGTAGACGTTGCGCGTGTAGTTGAAGACCGCGATGTTGGAGTTCGCGACGGTGTTCTGATAGGTCAGCGCGAGCGACATCTTCGTGCTCTCGCCGAAGATGGTCGGGCCGTCGAACGGCGCTTCCGCCCGGACGGTATTGTTGAACTCCTCGTCTTGTCGCCACTTACTTCCGGGGTTGAGAGTCGGCAGCACCGAATTCTTGTGCGGATAGTCGCGCAGGTGGACGTCGACGTCGTACGACAGGCGCAGCTGGGGCGACGGATTCCAGCTCGTGCGCAGCGCCGACGGCAGGTCCAGCGTGTACTGCACGCCGGCGAGGAATCGGTGTCCGAGGTAGCTATAGTTGCGGCCCTGCGCGTCCTCCCAGTCGATCTGGTAGCCGGCCTTCATCAGGTGCTTGTCGCCGGCGAAGCGCAGTAGATGCAGAATGCCGACCGTGTAATTGTTGGCGTCGCGGAACTCCTCGTCGACGGGCAGCGAATTCGACTCGAAGAATTCCTTGCTCTGGAAGCGGAAGAACGATTGCGTCAGGTGGCCCACGTTGCGGATCGCGGCCATGAGCGTGTCGGCGGCGCCGGGCTCCTTTTCGATCACGATGCCCGAAAGCGTGACGGTGTTGCGGCGCAGAAACTCCGCCTCGCGCAAGTAGAGCATGTCCCACGCGTACGAGAGGGATGCCTGCGCCGGCACATTGAACACGGCGGTCTTGTACGTGAAGGTGCCGGTGACCATGTGGTCGGTGACGTTGAACGACGTCAGATCGTTGTAGTACGTGCCGAAGAACGAGTAGCCGAAGGACGACTCGAAGCTATCGCCCTCGCGCGGGACCCAGCCGAAGATCGGGCCCTGGAGCCACGTGTAGTCGAAGCGCGCATTCGCCGTCTCGCCGACGGAGTCGTGCCGCGGCTGGCGCAGCGCCGGCACGAGCGGCTCGTGCGAGTTCGGCGACGGCCGGACGACGACGTTGTCGTCGTACAGGAGCCCGAGGCTCACCGACGCGCTCAGCCGGCGACCCGCCTGCGCGGCGGTGCGGATTGTGTCGCGCAGCCCGCCTCGAGCGCGCCGCGGTAATCCTTCTTGCGATAGCGGATGAACCCGACGTAGTAGCCGAGGCCGTCGATCGTCGGGTCGGCGCGGTACACGCGCTCGAAGAGCGGCTCCGCGTCGTCGTAACGCTGCTGCGCGAAGTACGCGAGCCCCAGCTGGAACGCGATCGAGGTGTCCTGCGGCGAGCGCGCCTGCGCGCGCGTCAGATATCGGACCGCCTCCTCCGGGCGTCGCAGGGCCATGTGGACCACGCCCATGTAGTAGAGCGCCTCGACGTGGTCGGGCTCGCGCTTGAGCGCCTCCTCGAGGTTGCGGATCGCCTCTTGATAGTTCTTCTCGTCGAAATCGAGGATGGCCTGCGCGACGTAGACGTCGGCCTCGGTGGTCTGTGCGAACGCCCGCGGCGGGATGGAGCCGACGAGCACGAGGCCGACCAACAGCCACACGAGGGCCGGGCGCACGCGAGGGTTATAGCACGAACGCCGCAACGCGGACGCGGGATTCAGCCGATTTCGGGGCGTTTGCCGTGGGCGGCGCGCACGTCGGTCTTGATGCCGCCGCGCACGGTGAAATCACCCGTGACCTCGGCCCAGCGCGGCCGGACCGCGCCCACGAGGTCGTTGAGGATGCGGTTGGTCACGTCCTCGTGGAACGCGCCCTCATCGCGATACGACCACATGTAGAGCTTGAGCGACTTCAGCTCGACGAGATGCTGGTCCGGAACGTAGCGAATCCGGATCGTCGCGAAGTCGGGCTGGCCGGTGATGGGACACAGGCACGTGAACTCGGCAATCGCCATCGCGACCTCGTAGTCGCGATCGGGATGCGGATTGGGCACCGTCTCGAGCGTGCGCGAGGGTTTCGTGGGCATGCCCGATTGTACCGTCAGCGCGCCGTGAGCCCGATGCCGACGGCGACCGCCAGACAGGCGACCAGGAGATCGGCGGTCAGACGGTCGCCCGCGACGAGCGCGGCGATGACGACGCCGAAGATCGGCTGCGTGAGGAACAGCGCGGCGAGGCCCGAGGGTCGATAGCGGCCGAGCAGCCAGAGGTTGGCCACGAAGTTGAAGCCCGCGATCAGCACGCCCTGATAGGCGAGCGACAGCGCGAGGCGCGGCGTCCACGACGTCGGCGCCGCTTCGGTGAGCGCCGAGGCCGCCATGAAGACGGCGGAGCCGAGGATCGCCTGCGCCAGCAGGAGCTTCACGGGGTCGACATGACGCACGACACGGGCGAGATAGATCGTGCGCTCGGCGAGCAGGAACGCGCTCACGAACATGATGGCGTCACCGAGCAGGGTCGAGCCGCCCGGCGCCGCCCGACGGGCGAAGAGCACGACGATGCCCATGTACGCCACCGCGACGCCGATCAGCCGCCGCGCGGTGAGACGATCCCCCGGGATCAGGAAGTGTGAGAGGACGACGGTGTGCACGGCGTAGAGGTTGAGCAGCACGGCCGAGTGGGCGGCGCTCGTGAGCGACGTGCCCACGTTCATGCTGCCGATCTGCCCGACGAAGAGCAGCGTCACGAGCAGCAACGGCCTGAGCTCCGCGCGCTCGATGCGCAGGCCGGCGAGGCGACCCGTGAGCCAGGCCCACAGGGCGATCACCACGCCGCCGACGACGAAGCGCATCCACGCCAGGCGCAGCGGCGGCGCGTCCGCGAGGCCGAGCTTGATCGCCACCGGATTGCCGCCCCAGAAGAGCGAGAGGAGCAGCGCGAGCAGCGCGCCGCGAAGGTCGATGTCCCGACGGTCGATCACGGACGGTCCACTATAATCGAACGCATGAAGATCGGTCTCATCGGGCTGCCGAAGAGCGGCAAGACCACGCTGTTCAATCTGCTCACCGGCTCGTCGGTCGCGACGGCGCGCTACGACACCGGACGCGCGGAGCTGCACACCGGCGTGGCGCGCGTTCCGGACCCGCGCGTCGAGGTGCTGCACGGGATGTTCAACCCGAAGAAGACGACCCACGCGACGTTCGAGGTGGTGGACCTGGCCGGCATCGCGAAGGGCGAGCGCGCGGGCCTCGAGACCAAAGAATTCCGGAACGCCGACGCACTGCTGCACGTGGTGCGCGCGTTCGCCGACGAGGCGCTCGGCGCGCCGGAGCCCCGGCGCGACATCGAGGCGCTCGAGACCGAGCTGCTGCTCGCCGACCTCGAGGTCGTCGAGCGCCGGCTCGAACGTCTCGAGGCGTCGATCAAAAAGCAGCGCAAGGACGCCGAGCTCAAGGAGCGCGAGCTGCTCGTGCGGATAAAGGCGGCGCTCGAGGCCGAGCGACCGCTGCGTGCGGAGACGCTGACGCCCGACGAGGACAAGCTCCTGCGCGGCTTCACGTTTCTGTCCGCCAAGCCGATCTTCCACATCGTCAACCTCGACGAGACGTCGATCGCGGCGGGCGACCGCGTCGTGGAGACCTTCGGCCTGGCGGACGTCGCGTTACGGCCGCGCACGCGTGTCGGCTGGGTCTCGGCGGTGATCGAGACGGAGATCGCGCGCCTGGAGGGTGACGAGCAGCAGGCGTTCCTCGCGGACCTCGGCCTTGCCGAGCCCGCCATCCGGCGGGTGCTGCGCGAGTGCTATGCGCTGCTCGGGCTGGTGTCGTTCTTCACGGTCGGCGAGGACGAGGTGCGCGCATGGCCGATCCCGCAGGGCACGCGCGCACAGGATGCGGCCGGGGTCGTGCATTCGGATATCGCCCGGGGCTTCATCCGTGCGGAGGTCAACGGGTACGACGAGCTCGTGGCGGTGGCCGGATCCTTCGCCGATCTGCGCGCGCGGGGCCAGCTGCGGCTCGAGGGCAAGGACTACGTCGTCCGCGACGGCGAAATCTGTCACTTCCGATTCAACGTCGCCCGCTAGCGAAAACTTTCTCGGGCCTGGGTAGTCGGTTGCGCACCGGCTCCCGTCTTTACAACGCCCGGACGCGCGCCGTCCAGTGGCACGGAACATGCGCTCCGTCGCGCTCATGAGTATCGGATTCGCGTTTGCGGCGTGCGCGTTCGCGCTCGTGCTGGGCTGCGCGGTCGCGTGTGTGGACTGGTGGAGGGAGGCGCGCCTGGCGCCCCGCCTGCGGGCGGCGGCGCCCATCAGGGGGCAGGCCAAGCCGGCTCGACCGGCGGCGCATCGTCGCGCCGCCTAGCCCGGTTTCAGTCCCGGGATCGGCTTGAGGGGCCCTCCGAGCGCCTTCACGACCGCCGCGACGTTCGCGTCCGGCGTGTTGGTCATCAGCACGCAGCCGGGCGCCACGATCAATCCCCGTCCGCCCGTCTGATTCAGCGCGTCCTCCGCCTGCGCCACCGCGGCCTCGGACCCGGCCTCGGGCAAGGTCCGCCACTGATCGAGTCCGCCGCAGACCGCGCCGGTGACGCGTGCCGCGCCTTCCGCCAGCGTCGGGCCGGCCAGCCGGTCGTCCCAGTTCCAGACGTGACCGGGCAAGCGAGCCAGCCGATCGAACATCAGCCGATCGCCGTGGCAGTGGACGATCGTCAGCGAGGATTTCGGCCCGAGCGCCTCGAGGATCCGACGGTCCCACGGCTCGCCGAAACGGTCTGGCCGATGGCGTCCACCGCGACGGCGACGGCGCCGGGCCGCTCGCGCAGGTCCGCCGTCAGCCGGTCGCCCGAGAGCTTGCGCGCGATGGACAGCGGCGAGAAGACGGTGGCCAGTACCGGCGCGTCGCCGATTCGGCGGTCGAAGCCGAGTCGGACGATCGTCTCGAGCTGCTCGACCCACCCCTCGGCGCTCTGAGGATCGAGCGGGCGAATGCGCTTCCAGTCGTCGCCACTCTTCACCGCGCAGGAGGCGCACGGGCGATTACCGGTCGGCAGCACCTGCTCGGATTCAACGCAGCCCCAGGCCTCGACGCAGTAGCCGCCGCGCGGCGTGATCTTGAGGAAGTCCGAGCCGTAGTGATCGTGGAAGCGTAGGGTGGCCTGCGCCAGCCCGGCCGGCGAGCGGTCGACGGCGGGAAAGTGGCGCCACACCGCATACGGCACGCGGTCGACCGGCTCGCGGTTGATGGCGGCGGCGAGGCGCTCGCGTCGGGTCATCTGTTTCATCGACGTTCCGCGGCTCGCACCACCCCCGTGAGGACGCGTCCGTCGGTGAGCACGGCGGCGCCGTCGGGGCCGGCGACGTCGAAGGCGATGCCGCCGCCGTCGGCCGCTCCGCCGCGCACGGTCAGTCGCGAGGGCAGCATCACCATGCCGCTGAACCGCACGGCCACGCCGCGCAGGCGAGCGGCATCGCCGCCAAGGTCGCGCGTCACCACGCGCGAGACCGCCAGCGCGAGCGTCGCCGTGCCGTGCAGGATGATTGCCGGCAGCCCGGCCGCGTGCGCCACGGCGGCGTCCGTGTGGATCGGGTTATAGATGCGCGCGCACTCGCTGTAGACGTGCGCCATCTGCAGCGGGACGTCGACGCGCTCTTCCCAGCGCGCGCCGCCGGCGCTGCTGCCGGCCGCCGGCTCCGACGCGCTCGTCGCGAACTCGTCGCCCTCGAGCTCGACGCCGCGATAGATCGAGCCGTGCTCGGTCGTGGTGACGGCGACGCCCGTGCGATCGGTGGTGGCGAAGCGGATGACGACGAGCGTCCCGGCGCGAAGCTTTTTCACGGCGATCACGCGCGCGCCGACCCGCAGGCCTTCGCCGGCGCGCGGCGGCCGATGCACGACGAGACTATGGAACGCGTGCACGCCGCGGCGCGCGGTCGCCTCGTCCATCGCCTTCGTGCGCACCGCCTGGGCGAGCGGCCACTCGTAGCACACGGGGAAGAGCGGGTGGACGAGCGGGCCGTCGGGCGCGGTCGTGTCGTAGTAGCGCGGATCGCTCTCGCCCAGCGCGGCCGCGTAGGCCATGAGCCAGCGGGCGTCGGCGGTGATCGCGGTGGGGCCGACTTTGAGGGCGGCCAGACGCGCGGCGTCGAGCGTGGGCGTCGCCATCAGCCGCGCGGGAAGTTCATCGCGTCCACGAAGATCTGCTCGAAATCGGGATGCGCGGCGAGCGAGACGTGCTCGATTCGGCCGGCGATCGTCTCGGCGCGCGCGCGCTCGGCCTCGGAGAGCAGGCACAGCTGCGCGCCGAGGGAGGCGGCGTTCCCGACATACCGCACACGCGAGACGGGCAACGCCGGGATCAGGCCGATCCGGATCGCGCTCGGGATCGACAGGTAGTTGCCGAAGCCGCCCGCGAGCATCAGCTCCTCGATGCGGTCGAGCGCGACGCCGGAGACGTGCAGCAGCATCGCGATGCCGGAGGCGATGGCGCCCTTGGCGAGCTGGACCTGACGCACATCGTCCTGCGTGAGCACGATCTCGCCGCGCGCGCCGGCCTCGCCCGCTCGCAGCAGCACGAACACCCGTTCCTCGCCGCGCATGGCCACGCGATCGCGCAACGCGGGCGGCAGGCGGTCGCGCGCCTCCACGCCAATGAGGCCGGTCCAGTCGACCACGCCGGCGTCGAGCAGACCGGCGATCAGGTCGATCAGCCCCGAGCCGCAGATGCCGGGTGCCGCCGTCTCGCCGATCGTGTGCACGTGCACGTCGTCGTCCACGCGCACACGGTCGATGGCGCCCTGCGCGCCGCGCATCCCGTGGCGGATCTGCGCGCCCTCGAGCGCCGGGCCCGCCGGCGCCGAGCAGGCGAGCAGCCGATCGCGCGAGCCGAGCAGCACCTCACCGTTGGTCCCAATGTCGACGGCGATCCGCAACGTCGGCGAGTCAGCGAGCCGCGTGGCCAGCGCGACGGCGACGGCGTCGGCGCCCACGAAGCCCGCGACGAGCGGCAGCAGACACACACGCGCCTCGGGCGCAATCTTCAGCGGCAGCTGTCGCGCTGCAATGACGAGCGGATGGCGCATCACAGGCGCGTAGGGAGCCAGCCCGACGTGCGAGGGATCGATGCCCAGCAGGAGGTGATGCATGCCGGTGTTGCCGACGACGACCGCCTTGTAGATCCACTGCGCCAGGACGCCGGAGGCGCGACAGACCTCGGCCACGTGCTGGTTCAGCAGGCCGACGATGCGTGTGGTCAGCTTGCGGAGATTGGCGGGATTGAACTGGGCGAAGGCGATGCGCGACATCAGGTCGCCGCCGAACACGGCCTGCGGATTGAGGCTCGACACCGAGCCCAGCTGCTCGCCCGACTCGAGCTCGATCAGCGTCGTGACCACGCTCGTGGTGCCGACGTCGATGGCGAGGCCGAACTTCATCGCGGTCGTGTCGCCGCGCTCGACGGAAATCACCGTACGTCCGGTACCCGCGGAGCCCGGCGTGAACGTCGTGACCGTCACGCCGCCGGGGTCGTCGCGCAGCGCCTGCGGCAGGCCGCCCAGCACGCTCAGTCCCACGCTCTCGGGCGCCACACCAACGGCGGCCGCGAGCTGCTCGAGGTCCGACGTTTGATGGTGTTCCTCGCGCGGCAGCGAGACCTTGACCAGCTCTTTGGCGATGCCGGCGTCGATGCGCACGCCGAGCCCGCCGACGCCCGGCCCCGCGCCGAGGATCTGGAACGCGTGCTCCTCGAGCGGGGGCGCGACCTGCACCGTGATGGGTTCGGTCACCGTGCACTGGCAGGAGAGCCGATAGCCTTCGCGCACGAGGTCGTCGCCGAGCTGGATCTCGTCCATGATCGTCGGCGGCGGGATCGTGCCGGCGACGAACTTCACGCGACACGAGGTGCAGCGGCCGCGGCCTCCGCAGGTGGCGGTGATGTCCACGCCGCCCTCGTGCGCCGCCTTGAGGATGCTGGTGCCGGCTGCGACGCTCAGCTCGCGGTGTGTCCGGGCATCGCCCGGCTGCGTCAGGACGACGAGCGAGACGGCCATGCGGCGCTATTGTAGCGCGCAGCCGCGGCGGTTTACGGCGCGATCTCGAACTCGACGCGCCCGATCCCTTCGCCCTCGACCGCGGCCGGGACCGATTGCGCGACGAGGCGTCCGGCATCGACGCCGCGGCCGGCGAGCGCGTCGCGCACCGCCGCGACGCGGCGCTCGGCGAGCGCGGTCTCGGCGGCCGCGGGCGCGCGGTCCTCTGCCGCGAGCGCCGCAAGCAGCTCGTCGAGGCTGGCCGGCGGCTCGCGCTTGGGGAAGCGGCGAGTCCACAGCCGCAGCGCCTGCTCGCGCAGCGCCGCGTCGCCGCCGTCCCGAGCGCGCGCCTTCAGGCGCTCGCGCAGCGCGGCGAGCTTGAGCGGCTCGACGTCGACGACGACGAGCACGGCACGCAGGCGAAGGCGGATGCCGGGCTTGTCGCGCAGGAACTTCGCGAGCCGGTCGAGGTGCTCGCCCATCTCCGGTCGCGGCGTGGCCGTGCCGGGCAGGAACGTGACCGGATTCACCGACAGCGACTCGATCCGCGAGTCCTCGGTGACCATGAGCTTGCCGATGAGCGTGAACGGCAGGCCGACCGTCTTGAACGCGAGCCCGCGCAGCGCGCTCCAGATGGCGTCGCCGAGGTCGAACTCCCGCGAGGACAGGCGGCCGTGCACGGGGACGGAAAGCTCCACGTGCCCATGACGGTCCTTGAGCAACGAGACGAACGTATCGAGGGGCAGCCCGATGGGCCACTTCGGCGGCTTGGCGCGCGCCGGCGAGCGTACGACGACGAGACCGTCGACGCCGGCGTCGTTGGTGGCGTCGAGCTCGTCGCCTTCGACGCGATAATGCGCGGCGACCGTGAGGCTGCCCTGTCGCGCCGTCCAGCCGAAGAGCGTATCCAGATAGGCGTTGGCGCGCGGCGCCGCGTAGCCGCTCAGCGTGAAGAGCACGTCGGCGCGGGGCGGCGCCCCGACGCTGCCGAGCTCGCCACTGATGGACAGCGGCGCGCCCGGGCCGAGCGTCGCGCGCGCCGCCACGCGTGCATTGTCGCTCGGCGTGTTGCCGACACCGATCAGCGTGAGATTGACGGCCGACAGCTCCTCGGCAAAGTCCGGCTCGGTCGTACGATCGACGAACCGCCCGAAACCATCGCTGAGCGCGAGACGCCCGAGGGACACGCGCAGCGGCTCTGTCGTCTCGCGCCGGCCGGCCTCGCGCGCGGCGGGCGTCGCCGTCTTCGCGCGCACGCGCGGCGTGAGCAGATCCACCAGCGGAAAGCGCCCGGACGCCTCGCGCTCGAAGAGCACCCACGGCTTTTCGATCTCGACGCTCGTGACCCGAACCGCGCCGGGCCACTGCACATCGATGCCCGCGGCGCGCGCGCGTCCCGCCGTGAGCAGCTGGCGGTTGGCGTCGCCGATCCCCAGCTCCTTCACGGCGGCATTGCCGCGGATCGCGAGGCTGAACGGCGCGAACCGCGCGCTGATCTGCGCTTCGCCGTCGACGTTGCCGCTGAGCCGGGCGCCTACGGGGAGATACGGTTGCGCGGGCGACAGCGCCACGTCGGCGAGCGTCACGCGCAGGTCCATGCGCGAGGGGTCGACCTGGAACGTCCCGCGGCCCTCCAGCCGTCCACCGCGCGGCATCGGCGTGGCCAGCGTCGCCTCGGCGGGCATGCGGACGGGCCAGCTGAAGTTGCGGACCTCGAGCTGCGTGCCGCGTACCTGGAACCGCGCCGCCGGCTCCACCGAGTCGTCCACGACGTTCGTCCCGCCGTCCTCGAACAGCGCATGGTGGATGACGACCTCGGGCTTGAGGGCCGGGTCCTTCGGCGCCGGCGCGCTCTCGGGTGTCGGCGTCGAGCGCGGCTTCGCGGCGAGCGCGGCACGCAGCGAGAGCTGACCCTGCTCGTTGCGATCGATCAGCGCCCACGGCTTGACGATGCGCACCTCGTCCACGGCGAGCTTCACGGGCGCCCGGTAGTCGACGCCGCGCGCGTCGATGCGGGCGATCGTCAGCAGCTGGCGGCCGCCGTCGACGAGCGCGACGTCGCGCGCGCCGACGGTGCCGCGCACGCGCATGCGTGGCGGATCGAGGCGCCCGCGCACGTCGAGCTCGGCGTCGACGCGGGCCTGCAGGTTGCCGCGAATGGGAACGTAGGGCTGGAGCTGCGTGACGTCCACGTTCTTCGCGCCGACCTTGACGCGGACCACGCGCTGGTCCAGCTCGCCGGTGCCGTTCGCCGTGAGCGTGCCGCCACCCGGCAGCGTCGCCTCGAGCGCGATCTGCGCGGGACCGCGCGCCGGCCACCCCGCGTTCTTCACGGTGAGTCCGATCCCGGTGAGCGCGAGCCGCGCCGTCGGCGTCACCGTGCCGTCGAGCACCGTCAGTGTGCCGTCGTGGACGCGCAGCTCGCCGATGCTCACGTCGGTCGCCGGCGGCGGCGCGGGCGCGCCCGCGACGCCCTCGCCGCCGGACGAGCGCCGCATCAACAGCTGGCGCAGCGCGATCCCGCCGGCGGCAGCGGTGGAAGGTCGGGCCGGCTCGGATCGGTCACGACCAGACGCGTGGCGCCGACGGCACCGGTGACGCCGACCCGGAGCTGCTTGTTCTCGAACGACGCCACCACGCGCGCGTCGACGTCCGCGACGCCCGCAAGCGTGCCCGCCAGGCGCGCATAGCGGTTGGCGAGATCGACCGGCAGTCGGCTGGCGCGCACGCTGAGGTCGGCGCGTAGCGGGCTGGCGAGCGTGCCGCGCACCTCCAGCCGGCCGCCACCCGGCAGGACGCCGGCGAAGGATACGCGGCCGGGACGACGCAAGGGCCACGTCAGGTCCTCGGTCACCAGGCGGGCGCCGGTGAACGCGTAGCGGATGGGCGGATCGTAGATCGCCTCGACGAGGCTGAGATCACCCTCGATTTCGACGCGCGCGGCGGAGAGATCGCGGCCGTTCACGACCAGGTCGTTCAGCGTGACCGTGATCTCCGGTGACGTCGCGAAGGGCCCCGGCTGACCGTGCCGGTGCACGACGATGTCGCGCACGCGCGCGCCGGCGCTCACCCGCGTGCCGTCGATCGCGTCGTGCACGACCGTGATGCCGGCGGCGAGGAGCCCGCGCTCGGGCAGCACCGCGGCGTCGCCGGGGAGATAGAGTCGCAGCAATCCGAGATCGACGTTGGCGGCGCTGACGTGGGCGCGCAGGTGCAGCGGCACCAGCCGAACGTCCTCGACGCGCACGTGCAGCGGCGCGCCGGCCGCCACGCTGCGCAGCTCGAGACTGCCGCCCGCATTGCTCGTCGACAGCGCTCGGCCGTCCACGGCGATGCGCTCGACCTTCCACGTGCGCGCGGGCGTGAGCGTGCGGTCTTCGAACGTCAGCGCGCTGTCGGCGATGCGGAGCCGGTCGATCGTCACCGGCGCCATCGCGCGCCGCGTGGCGGGCCGCTCGAGCAGATCGGAGATGTTGAAGCGTGTGGGTGAGAGCCGGACCACCCGCACCTCGGTGCCCGTGATCGAGAGGTCCTCGATCCAGACGTGCAGACGCAACAGCGAGCGGCGATGCACCCGCCCCTCGATGCGCGCGATCGTCGCGAGCATGCCGGGGCCTTCGCGGTCGGCAACGCGCAGGCCGTGGAAGGCGACGTGGCCGGTGGCGAGATTGAGCTCGACCCGATCGATCGAGACGCGCCGGCGCGTGAGGCTCTCCAGGCGGATGATGGCGGCGTGGCGAACGATCTCGGGGGCGAAAGCCAAGATCGCCACGCCCAGGGAGGCGAGCGTGACGAAGACGATGAGCGCGATCAGCCAGACGGTGCGGCGTCGGATCACGAACGCGGCCTTTCGGTCCCCAGCATACCGCGTTAGACTCCGCGCCATGGACGAGGTATTCGACGTCGAGACGCTGCGTCGCGCCGCGCGCGTGGCGGGCTTCGCCTGGACGGACGCCGAGCTGCAGCCGCTGCGCCGCGCGGTCGAGGCCTCGCTCCGGCTGCTCGCGACGCTGGACGCGCTGCCGCTGGACGCCATCGAGCCGACCACGCAGTACCGCATCCTGTGAGTGCCGAGCTTCCGTTCGCCTCGGTGACCGAGCTGGCGCGCATGATCGCGCGCAAGGAGGTGTCGCCGCTCGAGGTGGTGCGCGCGTACCTCGAGCGCATCGCCGCGCGTGACGCCACGCTGCGCGCCTACATCACCGTGTGCGAGGACAGCGCGCTGGCCGGCGCGCGTGAGGCCGAGAGCGCGCTGGTCGCCGGCCGCGCGCCGGGCGCGCTGCACGGCGTGCCGATCGCGCTGAAAGACCTCTACGACACGGCCGGCGTCGCGACCACCGGCGGGTCGAAGATTCTCGCGGACCGCGTCCCCGACGCCGACGCGACCGTCGTGCGACGGCTTCGCGAGGCGGGCGCGATCGTGCTCGGCAAGCTGCACATGGTGGAGTTCGCCTATGGGCCCGAGGGTCTGAACGCGCACCACGGCGCGCCGCGCAACCCCTGGGACGCCGCGACCGAGCGCATGCCGGGTGGGTCGTCATCTGGCTCCGGCGTTGCGGTTGCCGCCGGCCTCGCACCCGCGGCGCTGGGGTCGGACACCGGCGGCTCGATCCGCATCCCGGCCTCACTCTGTGGCATCACGGGCCTCAAGCCGACGTACGGGCGGGTGAGTCGTGCGGGCGTGTTGCCGCTCGCGTGGTCGATGGATCACGTCGGCCCCATGACGCGCACCGTCGGCGACGCCGCGCTCCTGCTGCGTGTGATGGCGGGCTACGACCCGGCCGACGCCTCGACGAGCGTGCTGCCCGTGCCGGACTATCTCGCCGCGCTCACCGGTGACGTCAAAGGACTGCGCGTGGGACTGCTGCGCGCGTTCTTTCTCGAGTCGGCCACGCCGGACGTACGCGCCGCCGTCGAGCGCGCCGCGGCGGCGCTGCAGAGCGCCGGCGCGATCGTGGACGAGGTCGCGCTGCCCGCCGTCGCCCACGTGGCGGCCGGCGCGTACGCCGTCGTCGCCTCGGAGGCGCTGGCGTATCACACCGCGTGGCTCACGTCACGGCCGGGCGACTACGATCCGGAGGTCCGCACGCGTCTGCAGCTCGGCGCGTTCGTCACCGGCGCGCATTACGTCAAGGGTCAGCAGGTGCGCGCGCTCGTCCGTCGCGACGTCGATGCAGCGCTGGCGCGTCGCGACGTGCTGCTGGCCCCGGCGACGCCGCTGACGGCGCCGAGGCTGGACGAGCGGCAGACGACGCTCGGCGACGGAGCGAGCGACGTGCGCAGCGCGCTCATCCGGCTGACCCGTCCGTTCAACTTCTCGGGACACCCGGCGTGCGCGGTGCCGTGCGGCTTCTCGGCGGACGGGCTGCCGATCGGCATGCAGCTCGTGGGACGGCCGTTCGACGAGGCCACCGTGTTGCGCGCGGCGGACGCGTATCAGCGGCTCACGGATTGGCACACCCGACGCCCTGTGCTAGCGTGACCGGCCGGGAGGAGCGCGGATGATGGATGCGAACGTCGATCGGCGCCTCGCGGCGCTCGAGTCGCGCCTCGGCCGGCTCGAACAGCTGCTCGGCGCCCTCAACGGCCGGCTCGCGGCCACGCCGCCGCCAGGCGAGACGAAAGCGGCGATCCAGGCGTGGGTCACCGAGTACGTGTCGATGCGGCTGCAGCAACTCGTGCCCGAGACCTGCGAGCATCCCGAAGCGGAGATGGCCGCGCCGATGGAGGGGCCGGTGCTGCCCGGCACGCGCGTACGGTGCACCGACGAGGTGCTGCACCGTCTCGGGCGCATTCCCATTCCGTTCGTGCGTCAGATGGTGACGCAGAAAGTCGCCGAGAGCGCGCGCGCCGAGAGCATCGGCGTCGTCGACGTCACGTTCTTCGAGCGCGCCGCGACCTTCTGACAGTGCAAGCTTGCGGGAGAGGATCTCCTGAGCTACCAGCACTGGCAGCAGCACGTGATGGCGGGTCCCACGCTCTGATCGCGCCTCGCGCGTCGTGGTGAGCGGCGCTGCCATCGCCCGATGAGCCGGTCGAGGTTCCCATCACCGACTCGCTCGACCTGCATTCGTTCGTCCCGCGCGACGTGCCCTCGGTGGTCGGCGAGTATCTCGAGGCCGCCCGCGCGCGCGGCTTTCGCGAGGTCCGGCTGATCCACGGCCGGGGGATCGGCGTGCAACACGCGATCGTGCAGTCGCTGTTGCGCGGGCATCCGCTGGTGGCGGGCTTCGCCGACGCGCCCGACGATCGTGGCGGCAAGGGTGCCACGATCGTCAGGCTGCGCTGATCAGGTCTTCTTCGACGCCAGGTGTCGGAACAGGAAGTCGCTGTCCGTGGGTGAGAGGTCGAAGCGGCGCGACGCCTCGTCCACCAGCTTCAGCCGATCCGTCTTCGGGTTGTCGTGCAAGCGGTCGTCGATCCATCGGATCGCCTGCTTGATGGGCGCTTCACCCGCGCTCATCCGCCGCCCCTATGATCGCTCGCGAGTGTGCTCGCGCTCGAAGACGGTCTTCCACTCCTTGTTCTTGTCCTCGATGTCCGGAACGTACTTGATGGTGGACCAGGCCGCGCGCGCGCGGCCACGCATCGCGTACATCAGGGTCTCGCTCAGCTCGTCGTCGGTGGCGCCGGCTTGCTTCGCAGCCGCGAAGCGTCCCGGCACTCAGGAGGTGCAGCCGGCGGCGGCCATCGCGGCCAGGGCCACCAGCTGCATCGTCTTGGGGTCGAGTGCGCCCTCGCGATAGTACAGTCCCGCGAACTCCTTCATCTCCTTCGGCATGACGGTCTCCTTCGCTGCAGGGTTGGCGTCATTATACGGACGCGGCCGACGGCGGGCCGCGTATGCCACGCGTCCCGTTCGGTGTGCAGTGCCGGGCATTGGCATTGCAATCCAGGGGACCATGCGGGGGGATTCGGGCCGCACACGCTCGCCCTGGTTCGCGTCGGCGAACACCCCGCTGCGGCCGCCGCTCGCGGGCGACTCGCGCGCCGAGGTGTGCGTGATCGGCGCCGGGATGGCGGGCCTCTCCGTCGCCTATCATCTCGCGCTCGAAGGCCGCAGCGTGCTCGTGCTCGATGACGGCCCGATCGGCGGCGGCCAGAGCGGCCGCACGACGGCGCACCTGTCGAACGCGATCGACGATCTGTACGTGGACATCGCGCGGATTCACGGCGTCGACGGCGCGCGGCTGGCCGCGGAGAGTCACACCGCGGCCATCGATCGTCTCGAGGCCATCGTCGCCGCGGAGTCGATCGCGTGCGATTTCGAGCGGCTCGACGGGTATCTGTTTACCCCGCCAGGCGAGGCGTCCGACCTGCTGAGCGAGGAGCTTCGCGCCTCGCACGACGCCGGTCTCACCGACGTCGCGCTCGTCCCCCGCGCGCCGCTCGACGGCTTCGACACGGGACCGGCGCTGCGATTTCCACGGCAGGCCCAGTTCCACGTGCTGAAGTATCTGAGCGGCCTCGTGAGGGCGATCGAGCGGCGCGGCGGCCGCATCCACTGCGGCACCCGCGCCGACGGCGTGACCGGCGGGCGCACCGCGCGCGTGCGCACCCCCGCGGGAGTCGTGATGTGCGACGCCGTGGTCGTGGCCACCAACACGCCGTTCGTCAGCCGAGTCCTCGTGCACGCGCGCCAGCACGCGTACGTCACCTACGCGATCGGCGCCACGCTGCGCCGCGGCACGACGCGCGCGCTCTACTGGGACACGGCCGATCCCTACCACTACGTGCGCGTGCACACGTTGCCCGAGGGCGAGGTGCTGATCGTCGGGGGTGAGGATCACAAGGTCGGTCAGGCCGACGACGCCGAGCGACGCTGGGCCGCGCTCGAATCCTGGGCGCGCGAGCGATTCCCGGTGATGGGCGTCGTGACATACCGGTGGTCGGGCGAGGTGCTCGAGCCGGTCGACCGCCTCGGCCTCATCGGAGCGAATCCGAACGACCACGAGAATGTCTTCATCGTCACCGGCGACACCGGCATGGGCATGACGCACGGGACCATCGCCGGCATGCTGCTGAGCGACGTCATTCATCGGCGCGCCAACCGTTGGGCGCGGCTGTACGACCCGGCGCGTGTGCGGCTGCGCGCGGCGGGGCCCTTCGTCGCCGAGGCGGCCAACATGGCTGCGCAGTACGGCCGCTGGCTGCGCGGCGGCGACGTCGACTCCGTCGACGCCGTGGCGCCTGGCGACGGCGCGGTCGTGCGGCGCGGCCTATCGAAGGTCGCCGTCTACCGCGACGAGGCCGGCGTCGTCCACGAGCGCTCCGCGATGTGTCCGCATCTCGGCTGCGCGGTCGCCTGGAATCGCGCCGAGCGGACGTGGGACTGCCCGTGCCACGGTTCGCGCTTCGATCCGTATGGTCGCCTGCTCAACGGCCCCGCCGCCGCCGATCTGGCGCGCGCCGAGCCCCCGGAACGCCAGCGCCGCGCGTCCTGAGCGGTCTTTCAGGCCGTTCCCGCCCCGCCGGATTGGCCGGTTTCCCGCCCAGCCAATTGGCACTTGACGAGGCAGTTTGCTCGGCGAAAATGGCTGGGTAAGGAGGCTGCGTGCAGATCCCCCTCGATCGCGACAAGCCGGTACCGCTGGCGCGGCAGATCCAGGCGCACCTCGAGCGACTGATTGCCGGACGGTTGCTCGCCCCGGGCGTGAAGCTCCCGGCCACGCGCGAGCTCGCGCAGTCGCTCGGCGTCAACCGCGCGACGGTGGCGCTCGCGTACGAGGAGCTGGTCGCCGCGGGCTGGGCCCGCGCGCACGTCGGGCAGGGGACGTTCGTCGCGGGGCCGCCGGAGGGGGCGACCGTGGTGGTCGAGCCGCCGGCGCAGCCCTTGAACTGGGCGGCGCTGCTCTCGCGAAGCGCGCGCATCGTGGACAACGACGCCGAGCGCGCGCGCGCGGCCGCGCCGACGGGCCCGCGCGACGGCGTGATCTCGTTCGCCGGCGGCATGCCGGACAGCGGCCTGTTTCCCACCGACGCGTTTCGTCGCGCGCTCAACGAGGTGGTGCGCGAGGAAGGCGAATCGTTGCTGCAGTACTATCCCGTCGGCGGCTATCCGCCGCTGCGCCGTTATCTCGCCACGTACCTGCTGCGCTTCGGACTCGAGGCGCGCGCCGACGACATCCTGATCGTGAACGGCTCGCAGCAGGGCTTCGATCTCATCGCCCGGACGCTGCTCGATCCCGGCGACTCCGTCGCCATCGAGCAGCCGACGTACCCGCGCGCGATGCAGGTCTTCCGCTCGTTCGGCGCCTCCCTGCTGGCTGTCGACCGCGACGCCGGCGGCCCGCGCGTCGAGGCCTTCGAGCGGCTGCTCGAGCGCCAGGCGCCGAAGCTTTTCTACTGTCAGCCGTCCGCGCACAATCCGACCGGCCTCACCATCCGGCGCGACGTCGCGATGCGCCTGCTCGCGGTCGCGGCGCGCCATCAGGTGCCGGTGGTCGAGGACGGTTTCGATGGCAGCCTCTTTTACGGCGAGCGGCCGCCGGCGCCGTTGAAGGCGCTGGACCGCGATGGCGTGGTCGTCTACATCGGCACGTTCTCGAAGGTGCTGTTTCCGGGCTTGCGGCTCGGCTGGCTGGTGGCACCGCCGCCGCTGGCCGAGCGGCTGCGGGCGGCCAAGCAGCTGGCCGACCTGCACACGAGCGCGCTGCTGCAGGCCGCCGTGCACCGGTTCTGCGAGCGGCGATTGCTCGATCGCCACGTCGCGCGCATCGCCGGCGAGTACCGCCGTCGCCGTGACGCGCTCCTGGCCGCGCTGAAGCGGCGCATGCCGGAGGGCGTCACGTGGACCGAGCCGGAGGGTGGGTTCTCACTGCTCGTGACGCTGCCGGCGGGGCTGGACGCGCGCGCCTTGCTGCCGCGCGCGCTCGAGCGCGGCGTGGCCTACACTCCGGGGGCGGCGTTCTGGGTGGACGGCAGCGGCGAGCGCACGCTGCGGCTGTCGTTTTCGTCGCTCCAGGCGGGGAAGATCGAGGAGGGCGTGCGGCGGCTCGGCGAGCTGATCCGCGAGGCACGCAAGCGTCCGAGCGCGCACCCGGTCGAGCGCGTGGCGGCGCCGCTGGTGTGAGGATTGGACTCGCATACTCGACGCCCGACCGTCGAGCGCCGGAGCGCTGCGAAGGCGCTCGGGCGGCAAATATAAAAGGGGGCCTTATGGCTGACGTGAACGGACTGAGGATCGCGGATCGCAAGCACATCGGGCTGGCGGAAATGCTCAAGGGCGGCGTCATCATGGACGTCACCAACGCGGAGCAGGCGAAGATCGCCGAGGACGCGGGCGCGGCATCCGTCATGGCGCTGGAGCGCGTGCCGTCGGACATCCGCCGCGACGGTGGCGTGGCGCGCATGTCGCCCGTGAAAAAGATCCAGGAGATCCAGAAGGCCGTGACCATTCCGGTCATGGCCAAGGCGCGCATCGGGCATTTCGTCGAGGCGCAGATTCTCGAGGCGCTCGGCGTCGACTTCATCGACGAGTCGGAGGTGCTCACGCCCGCCGACGAGCACTTCCACATCGACAAGTTCGCGTTCCGCGTGCCGTTCGTCTGCGGCTGCCGAGATCTCGGCGAAGCGCTGCGCCGCATCGGCGAGGGCGCGGCGATGATCCGCACCAAGGGCGAGGCGGGCTCCGGCAACATCGTCGAGGCCGTGCGTCACATGCGCGCGATCGTCTCCGGCATTCGGCGGCTGACCGTGCTGTCGCCCGAAGAGCTGATGACCGAGGCGAAGAACCTCGGGGCGCCCTACGATCTGGTGCGCTGGGTCGCGCAGGCCGGCAAGCTGCCGGTGCCGAATTTCTCGGCGGGTGGAATCGCCACGCCGGCCGACGCCGCCCTGATGATGCAGCTGGGAGCCGAGGCCGTCTTCGTCGGCTCGGGAATCTTCAAGTCGTCCGATCCGGCCAAGCGCGCGAAGGCCGTCGTCCAGGCCACGACGCACTTCAAGGACCCGGACGTGCTCGTTCGTGTCAGCGAAGATCTCGGCGATGCGATGGTGGGCATCGAGACGAGCAAGCTGGCCGAGAAAGACCTGATGCAGACCAGGGGCTGGTAGCGATGAAGATCGGCGTCCTCGCGCTCCAGGGCGACTTCGATCGGCATGCCAAGGCGCTCGCGCGCTGCGGCGTGAGCCGCTCTGAAGAAATCCAGGCGGTCGAAGTGCGCAAGCCCGCGGAGCTCGCGGACGTCGATGGTCTCATCATCCCCGGCGGCGAGAGCACGACGTTGCTCAAGCTGATGGAGGCCTGGGGCTTCGTTCCCGCGCTGGAGAAGTTCCACGCCGAGGGGCGGCCCATCTTCGGCACGTGTGCGGGACTGATTTTGCTCGCGCGCGACGTCGACAATCCCCGGCAGTTCTCGCTCGACTTCATCGACGTCGGCGTCGAGCGCAACGCCTACGGTCGTCAGCGCGAGTCCTTCGAGGCGCGCGGCAGCGCGAGCCTGGAGGGCCGGCCCACGCCGGTCGAGATGGTCTTCATTCGCGCGCCCCGCATCCGGCGCGTCGGCGCCGGCGTCGAGACGCTCGCGCACCATGCGGACGAGCCGGTGCTGGCGCGGCAGGGCAGTGTGCTCGTCGCCACCTTCCATCCGGAGCTGACCGACGACCCCACCATCCACGAATACTTCTGCGCGATGGTGGCGCGAGCCGCCGCACGTCGCGGGGCCGCCGCGTGATTTTCCACGACATCTACACGAACGTGCCGGCGGCCGAGATCGACCGATTCGTCCGCGCACAGGAGCTCGGCCGTCTGGTGACGGTCTCGAGCGACGGCGTGCCACATCTCGGCGTCTATCCGTTCACGTACGACGGCACGGCGTTCGACGTGCACCTCGTGCGCAGCGACGAGCAGATCGCGGACCTCGTGGCATGCCCGCGGTGCATGTTCGAGGTCGACGAGGTCCTCGCGACCATTCCGTCGTACTGGGTGGATCCCGAGAACGCGATCATGGCCACCGCGTACCATCGCACCGTGATGTTCGACTGCGAGGCGACGGTGTCCGGCGATGCGAACGAGCTGGCCGCGCAGCAGATGCGGCTGCTGGCCCGGTACCAGCCGGAGGGCGGCTTCCGGCCGGTGACCGCCGACGATCCGATGTATCGCGGAGCCATTCATCACATCGCGGCCGTGCGGCTGCAGGTGCGCGCGTGTCGCGCCAAGTTCAAGCTCGCGCAGAACCGTCCGCCCCAGGTGCGGGCGCGCATTGCGGAGGCGCTGCGAAAACGTGGCCGCCCGAGCGACGAGCGTGCGGCCGAGGCGCTGTTGTGGACGATCGAGCAGGAGGCCAAGCGATGAAGATCACCGCGAACGGCGTTCAGATGAACTACACGCTCGAAGGCCCGGCCGATGCGCCGATGGTCACCATGAGTCACTCACTCGCGACGGATCTGTCGATGTGGGATCCGCAGGCGAAGGCCCTCGCCCAGCGCTACCGCGTTCTCCGCTACGACACGCGCGGCCACGGCGGCACCGACGCCCCCGCCGAGGCCTACACGCTGACGCAGCTGGCCGACGACGCCCGCGCGCTGCTGAAGGCGCTGGGCGTCGCGCATACGCACTGGATCGGCCTGTCGATGGGCGGCATGATCGGGCAGACGCTCGCCCTGACCTCGCCCGAAATATTGAAGTCGCTGAGTCTTTGCGATACGTCGAGTCGCATCCCGGCCGAGATGAAGCATGTCTGGGACGAGCGCATCTCGACCGTCGCGGCCAAGGGCATGGACCCGCTGGTCGAGCCGACGATCGCGCGGTGGTTCACGCCGAAGTTCATCGAGACGCGACAGGACGTGATCGAGCCGGTGCGTGCGATGATCCGCCGCACGCCCCCGAAGGGCTACGTCGGCTGCTGCCACGCGATCAAAGCGCTCGATCTCACCGATCGGCTGAAGGCGATTGCGCTGCCGACGCTCATCGTCGTCGGCGCGCAGGACCAGGGCACGCCGCTCGCCGCCTCGCAGGCGATCCACGATCAGATCAAAGGTTCGGAGCTCGTCGTGCTCGACCCGGCGTCGCATCTGTCGAACCTCGAGCAGCCCGACGCGTTCACTCGTGCGCTCGAGCAATTCCTCAAGCGCGTCTCGTAAGCGCCTGCTGGATCTGGGCCCTCCCATAACGACTTGACAGCAGGGAGGGCCCAGGGCGTACGCTCTGGTCGGACCAGCCGACCAGTACCACCGCCAGGAGGCCGTATGTCAGCGCTGATCTGCGAAGTCGTCTACCGAGGCATCTTCCAGAAGAACCTCGCCGCTCGCATCACACGCGGGATCGTGTTGTCGGCCCGCAAGTCCGGACGCTGGGGCATCGCGTTCGGCCGCTACGGCGACAGCCCGCAGCGTAACGGCATTCCCGCCAAGGACTTCGCGATCGTGGCGGATACGAAGGAAGAGCTCGAGCAGAACATGGCCCGCTATGAGCCCAAGCACGTCGACGTGACCGTCTGCGTCGACGACACGCTTTCGAAGGGCGTCGAGTCATGGGCATGGTATGGCCTGCAGCCGATCAACCGGCTGACGGAGCCGAACGGCACGCTCCTGATGACCTCGCTGCAGTCGTTCGATGCACTGCTCAAGGACATCCACATGAAGGACGCGCCGTACAAGCTGTCGCTGATCCGCGCGAAGGCGAGCTTCTCCGGCCTGTGGGTCTATAAAGAGGACCACACGGAGGTTCGCATTCTCGGCGCGCTGGCCAAGATCGCGCCCTCCTTCCTCACGCTCGACGCCGTCGCCGAGGCGATCAAGGAGATGGAGTGGGGGTCCGAGCTCAAAGTGGCCTCCGCCCGCAAGACCTACGAGCGCATCGAGACCCGAGAGGTGAAGATCACCGAGGGTAACGCCGAGGTTCCCTACGCCTTCGAGATGCCCAAGTGGTGGGAAATGCGGGAGGGTGTCACCATCCCGGCCATTCCCATCGGCAAGCCGAAGGAGGGCGGGCAGGGCTACGTGCCCGAGCGCAACCCGTACTTCAAGAAATTCTCGACGCGCACGATGCGCCCGGTGATCGACTTCGACACGTGCGTGAAGTGCAACCTCTGCTGGATCGCGTGCCCGGATTCGTGCTTCGACGTGATGCCCGACGGGACCTTCGACGCGAACATGGACGCGTGCTGCGGCTGCGGCGTCTGCGAGGCCGTCTGCCCGGTCGAGAACTGCATCACGATGGTGAACGAGTCCGTGTTCAACGACAACGCGAGCCAGTGGGAGATGTGGCGCACGGACAAGACCGCGTATAAGACCTGGCTCACGGCCACCATCGGCGACAAGAAGACGACCGCTCGCTCGCACGGCTTCCGCTTCCGCGGACAATACGACGAGGAGCTCAAGAAGGATCTCGAGACCGGCGGCGTGGAGATCGCGGCCGGCATCCCGGGCGAAAACGCCGCCCGCAAGGTGTAGGAGAACACGATGGCGATTGCGACGGCGACCCAGGCCGCGAGCGAGGACAAGGAACTCCTAATCTCGGGCAGCGAGGCGGTGGCGGAGGCGCTCGTGCTGGTCGACCTCGACGTGGTGACGGCGTATCCGATCCGCCCGTACGATACCGTCATGCAGGCGATCGCGAAGAAGATCGCCAACGGTCAGCTGGTGGCCGAGTACATCGTGGCCGAGGGCGAGCACAGCCAGTTCGAGATCGTGAAGCACGCCTCGACCGTCGGCGCGCGCGTGTTCTGCGGCTCGTCCGGTGTGGGCTGGATGTACGCGATGGAGTGCCTGGTGGTGACTCCGCCGCTGCGCGTGCCGATGGTGGCGCTGGTCGGCAACCGTGCACTCGACGACCCGGGGGCATTCGGCGTCGAGCACAACGACGCGCTCGTCGTCCGTGACCTCGGCTGGATGCTCTGCTGGATCGACACCTCGCAGGAGGCGCTCGACACCACGCTCATCGCCTATCGGGTGGCCGAAGATCGGCGCATCTTCCTGCCGCTGGCCATCTCGGCGGACGGCGCGTTCCTCACGCACTCGCAGGCGATCACGCTGGTGCCACCCAAGGAGAAGGTCGACCGCTTTCTGCCGCGCTACGACCGCGGCGACCTGCTGCTGCATCCGGACAACCCCATCACCGTGGCGCCGCAGGCAAACGAGGACTGGGTCATCGAGATCCGCCGTCAGAACGACGAGGCGATGAAGCGCGCGGTCGGCGTGATCGAGGAGGCCTACGCGGACTTCCGGCGCATCTTCGGCCGTGGGCCGGAGAACCCGTGGTTCGAGGAGTACATGGCCGAGGACGCCGACGTGATCCTGATCGGCATGGGGACGATCTCGCTGCCGCTCAAGGTCGCGATCCGGGAGCTGCGCGCCAAGGGCAAGAAGGTCGGGCTGATCCGACTGCGCTGGTTCCGGCCATTTCCTTTCGAGCGGCTCGCGCAAGCGCTCGGCCGGGCCAAGGCCATCGGCGTCATCGACCGCGACTACTCGTTCGGCTCGCCGTTCCATTCGGGCGTGGTGGCCAACGAGATCCGCGCGGCGATGTACAACGCCGACAAGCGCCCGCCGCTGCTGAGCTTCATCTGCGGCCTGGGCGGCCGCGAGGTCATGCTCGAGGACGTCTACAAGGCCGTCGACATGTGCTACGCCGCCGCGACCGCAGGGAAGTCGGACAGCAAGACGCACTGGCTCGGCGTTCGGGAATAGGAGAGGACGGTCATGGCTGAGACGACGTTCACCAACGCGACGCAGGTCCTCGAGCCGTTCCGGGGGATCAAGAAGGTCACCATCGAGGAATACTTCACCTCCGGGCATCGCACGTGCCAGGGCTGCGAGTCCGCGCTCGTCATGAAGTTG
>QHSO01000265.1 GCA_003220475.1 Candidatus Rokuibacteriota bacterium
GAGCCGCACGAGGAGGTCCGTGTACGTCACGTGCGCGCCGGTCTGCTTGCGCGCGATCTCGAGCCACGACTTCAGGCGGCTCACGTTGACCTCGCGCACCAGGTAGAAGTGCGGCACCGTCGTCCAGCTCGACGTCATCCGATCGGCCATGAGCCGCCACACGTTGCTCACGCCCTGCGCTGCGCCGGCCATCGCCGGAGTGGGCGCGGCGGGCGCCTTCACCGCGGGTGTCGGTGTCACGGGCGCCGCTGCCGCGGCGACGTCCGCCGCGAGCACGGCGCCGCCCGGCCCTGAGCCGCGCATGACCTCCACGTCGATGCCGCGCTCGGCGGCGAGCCGGCGCGCCTTCGGCGACGCCGCCGTGAGCCGCGCCGACGTCGCTTCGCCGACGTGCGCGCCGGTCGGCGTTTCCCCGGCGCGCGCGGTCAGCGCCGCCGCGCCGTTGCCCGCCGGCGACTTCTCACGCTCGACGTAGGCGAGAACGTCAGCCTTCTCGATGCGTCCGCCGGCCGTTTGCAGCCGTGTGAGATCCACGCCGTGTTGCTCCGCCAGCCGGCGCGCCAGCGGCGACGCCTTCACCGGGGAGGCGCCGGTCGATGGCGAAGCCACCGGCGCCGCGCTCGGTGGCGGGGCAGTCGCCTCGCTCGCCGCGACGATGACCGCGATCGTCTTGCCGACGGGCACCACGTCACCGACGGATGCCGTGACGTCGCGCAGCACGCCGGAGGCCGGGGCCTCGATCTCCACCGTGACCTTGTCGGTCTCGATCTCGAGCAAGGGCTCGCCCTTCACGACGCTGTCGCCGGGCGACTTGATCCAGCGCAGGATCTTGCCGGTCTCCTGCGCCAGCTCGAGCGCGGGCATGATGACGTTGGTCGGCATCGCGTCTCAGCCCGGCAGGCCGGTGAAGACCTCGCGCGCGACGGCCAGCGCGCGCTCGATGCCCGCCGCGTCGACGTCGAGGTGCGTGACCGCGCGAATCGTGTGCGGACCGAGCGCGCCCATGCGAACGCCGTGGGCGAGCAGGTGTTCGACAGCTTCCGCCGCGTTCGCGCTGGTCTCGAAGAAGACGATGTTCGTGTCCACGGTGGACGGGTCGATGCGCACGCCCGGCAGCTCGGCGAGCCCCTGCGCCAGCCGGCGCGCGTTGGCGTGATCGTCGGCGAGACGCTTCACGTGATGGCGCAGCGCATAGATGCCGCCCGCGGCGATGATGCCGGCTTGCCGCATGGCACCGCCCATCTGCTGCTTGAGCCGCCACGCCTCGTCGATGAACGCGCGGCTGCCGGCCAGCGCCGCGCCGACCGGCGCGCCGAGACCTTTGGTGAAGTCGATCCACACCGAGTCGAAGGGCGCCGCGTAGTCGCGCGCGGAGACGCCGCTGGCGACCACCGCGTTCATGAGGCGCGCGCCGTCCAGGTGCGTGGCCAGCCCGTGGCGCCGCCCGATCGCGGTCACCGCCTCGACGCGCGCGAGCGGCCACACCGAGCCGCCGCCGAGATTGCTCGTCTGCTCCACCCACAGCAGGCGCGTGCGCGGGAAATGGCGAAACGACGGGCGCACCGCGGCCTCGACGGCGGCCGCATCGAACTGGCCGCGCGGCCCGTCCACCGCGCGCATGTTCACGCCGGCCAGCGCGCCGGGTCCGCCGCTCTCGAAATGGATCGGGTGCGCGGTGTGGTGCGCGATGACCTCCTCGCCCGGCCGCGCGTGCACGCGCAGCGAGATCTCGTTGCACATCGTCCCCGACGGCAGGAAGACGGCCGCTTCTTTGCCCAGCAGCTCGGCCACCATCTCGCAGAGCAGGTTGACGGAGGGATCCTCCATCTTCTGCTCGTCGCCCACCTCCGCCTCGCACATGAAGCGCCGCATGTCGGCGGTCGGCCGCGTGACGGTGTCGCTGTAGAGGTCGACGTCGATGCGCACGCTCACGCCTTCCGGCACAGCGCCCGCGCGACCTCGGCCACGCGCTGCTCGGTCGGCACCGTGAGGTCCTCGAGCACCGGCGAGAACGGCACCGGCACGTCCATGGCGCCGATGCGCCTGACCGGCGCGTCCAGGTAATAGAACGCGCCCTCCGCGATCACGGAGGCGATCTCGGCCGTCACGCCGTAGCGCTCATAGCCCTCGTCCACCACGAGCGCGCGCGACGTCTTCTTGGCCGAGTCGATGAGCGCCGGCTTGTCGAGCGGCCAGGTGGTCCGCGGATCGATGACCTCGGCGCTGATGCCATCGTCCTGCAGCAACGTGGCGGCGCCGAGGGCGACCGCCACCATGCTGCTGGTGGCGACGATCGTGATGTCGCGCCCTTGCCGCTTGACGTCGGCGACGCCGAACGGAATCGTGTAGTCCTCGGCGGGCACCGGGCCCTTCACGCGGTACATCATCTTGTCTTCGAAGATCACGACGGGGCTGTCGTCGCGGATCGCGGTCTTCATCAGTCCCTTGGCCTCGTAGGGCCCCGACGGCAGCGCGACCTTGAGGCCGGGAATGTGGCTGACCCACGCATGCAGCGACTGCGAGTGCTGCGCGGCGGAGCGGCGCGTGGCACCCAGCGTCGTGCGGAACACGATCGGCACCTTGATCTTGCCGCCGGACATGTAGTGGGCTTTCGCCGCCTGGTTGACCATCTGGTCCATCGTCAGCGTGATGAAGTCGCCGAACATCACGTCGACGATCGGCCGCATCCCCGTCATCGCCGCCCCCACGCCGATGCCCGCGTACCCGGGCTCGGAGATCGGCGTGTCGATCACGCGCTCCGTGCCGAACTCCTGCACGAGCCCGACGAGCGTCTTGAACGGGTGGCCGGCTTCCGCCACGTCCTCGCCGATGAGGAACACGCGCGGATCGCGCCGCATCTCCTCGGCGATCGCTTCTTTCACCGCCTCGCCGTACGTCAGCTCGCGTATCGCCGTCTCGGTCGTC
>QHSO01000266.1 GCA_003220475.1 Candidatus Rokuibacteriota bacterium
CGACATCCGCAAGGGCTTCGAGCAGGTCTCCGGGATGCCGTACCGCGACGCGCGCGATATGAAGGACGACAAAGAGCAACCGCTCGTCCAGCATTCGATCGCCTGCATCGACTGCCACGAGCCCAAGACGATGGCGGTTCGCGTCACGCGGCCCGGCTTCATCGCCGGCATCAAAGCCCTCAAGGCCAAGCAGGGCATCGCCGACTACGACCCCAATCGCGACGCGAGCCGTCAGGAGATGCGCTCGTTCGTCTGCGGCCAGTGTCACGTCGAGTACTACTTCAAAGGACCCGGCAAGGTCGTGACGTACCCGTGGGCGAACGGACTCAAGGTCGAGGAGATCGAGGCGTACTACGAGCGTGAAGGCTTCACCGACTGGGTCCATGCGGAGACCGGCACGAAGGTCCTCAAGGCCCAGCATCCCGAGTTCGAGGTGTGGTCGCAGGGCATCCACGCGCGCGCCGGCGTGGCGTGCGCCGACTGCCACATGCCCTACGAGCGCGTCGGCGCGCTCAAGGTCAGCGATCACTGGGTGCGCAGTCCGCTGCTCAATCTGAACCGGGCCTGCCAGACCTGTCACGCGGTGCCCGAGAAAGAGCTCGAGGCACGCGTCCTCGCCATCCAGGACCGCCACCACGCGCTGCTGCAGCGCGCGGCCCGGGCGACCACCGACATGCTCGACGTCATCGTGGCCGCGAAGAAAGAAGGCGCCAGCGAGGCCACGCTGCAGGCCGCCGCGGCGCAACACCGCAAGGCTCAGTGGCGGCTCGATTACGTGGCCGCCGAGAATTCGATGGGGTTTCACGCGCCGCAGGAGCTGGCGCGGATCCTTGGCGAGGTGATCGACCACGCGCGCCAGGGCCAGCTCGAGGCCGAGCGCGCCATGCGGAAGAAGTAGCGCGGGGTGAATGCTGCGAGCGCCGACGCTCAGGGTGCCGGCGTGTCGCGAATCGCCGGAAGGACGACGTGGAAGACGGCGCCTCCGCCGGCGGCGTTGCCGGCCCACAGCTGCCCCTCGTGCGCCTGCACGATCGAGTGGCTCACCGCGAGGCCCATACCCATTCCACTGGGCTTCGTCGTCACGAACGGTTTGAAGATCGAGCCGAGGCGGTCGTCTGCGATCCCCGGACCGTTGTCGGCCACGTCCACCTGTACGCGTGTGTCGTCGACGGTGCGCGTGCGGAGCGTCACGACCCGCCGCCGTTCGGTGACCTCGACCATCGCCTCGAAGGCGTTCAGGATCAGGTTCAGAAGAACTTGCTGGAGCTGGACGCGATCACCGGACACCGCCGGTAGTCGGGGGGCCAGGTCGAGGTCGATGGACACGCGCCGGCGCCTGGCTTCGCTCAGCATCACGGATACGACGTTGTCGATGACGCTGTTGAGTAGAAGTGGCTGGCGTTCGACCTCCCCCTTCGTGAGCAGCGAGCGCAGATGATGGATCACCTGATCGGCGCGGCGGCTGTCCGCCACGATATCCTCGAGCACAGCGTGCAGCTCGTCGGCGTTGTGATCGCCACCGGCGATCGCACGGACGGCGACGCGGGCGTTGGTACGAATGGCCGCCAGGGGCTGCGCGAGCTCGTGCACGATGGCCGCCATCAGCTCGCCGACCGTGACGACCCGGGACAGGTGAGCCAATTCGTGGCGAAGGTCTTGCGCCTCGGCCTTGGCTCGCCGTCGTTCTGTGACGTCGATCACGGACGCCACGACGAACGGCCCATCCACGGTACTGATCGCGTTGAGACCGATCTCCAGCGCAACCTCACTCGCGTCCTTCCGGCGCCCGAACAGCTCGCGTCCAGCCCCCATCGCGCGGAGCTGAGGATCGCCTGCGAAGCGATCTCGGTACGCCGCGTGCTGCGCACGGAAGCGCTCGGGGATCAGCGTCTCGATGGGCATGCCGATGAGCTCGTCGCGCTGGTAGCCGAAGATTTTCTCCGCCTGGGCGTTGACCAGCGCGATCCGGCCGCCGGCCGCGACCACGATCATGGCGTTGGGCGCCGCCTCGAAGACCTGCCGGAACGTGTCGTCGGCCATCGCGCCCACCCTCCCCGCAATGTCGCCGAGGGCGGCGACGCTCCCAGACTAGGGTGCGCGTCGCTCGGCGACTACTGGCAGAAATACCAAGTGCGCGAGCGGAAAACGGACAGGCAGATCGCGCAGTCAGCGGCTCGTGACTCCTGTAGAATCGGCCGCGCTCGGCGCCGCGTCGATGGTCGAATGGACACGGGCGATCGCACGGACACTGTCAGTGCGTAAGAACAGGGCAGGCGGGCGCTTCAGGAGGTCGCTGTCGGCGATGACGCTCGTCGCCGTCCTGTGGCTCTGCCCGTCGGCGTACGCGGCCGACCCACGCAACGCCAGGACCGTCGTCCTGCTGACGCCGGAAAACACCGTAGGAAGTCCCGCGGGTGTGCTGATCAATCAGGGGCTCCGCACGACGTTCGCCGCCGCCTCCTCCGAGGAGATCCAGATCCGCAACGAGTACCTCGATCTCTCGCGCTTCGAAGACCCGCGTCACGAGCGATTCCTGGTCGAATACTTGCGCCAGAAGTACGCCGGACAGAAGGTTGATCTGGTCATGGCGGCCCTCGGGTCGGCGCTCGATTTCGCGCTCGCGAATCGGGCGGAGATTTTTCCGGGAGTCCCCGTCGTGTTCATCGCCGTCGATGAGCAGGAGCTGCAGACGCGCGCCCTGCCCGCCGACGTCATCGGCGTTCCGATTACGAGAGATCTGGCCGGCACGCTCGCCCTCAGCCTCCGACTCCAACCGAGCACCCGCCGGGTCTTCGTCGTTACGGGAAGCGCCAATTTCGACAGGTATTGGGAGGGCGTGGCACGCCGGACGTTCGCCCCGTACGAACACCAGCTGGAATTCGTCTACCTCTCCGGCCTCCCGATGAACCAGCTGGTGAAGCGGGTCGCGAATCTCCCCGACCGGAGCGTCATCCACTACCTCCACGTGTTCCAGGACGGAACCGGAAAGACCTTCATTCCCGCGACGGCCCTCGAGATGCTGGCGGCCGCGGCGAATGCCCCGATCTACGGTCATCGGGATTCCCACATCGGTCATGGAATCGTCGGCGGCCGGGTGACCAGCTTCGAGCTGGAGGGCAAGCACGCGGCCGCCCTTGGCTTGCGCATTCTGGCCGGCGAGCGTCCCGAGACCATGTCCCGCCCGAACGTGAGCTCGAACGTGTCTATGTTCGATTGGCGTCAGCTGCGCCGCTGGGGCATCAGCGAGGCGCGCGTGCCGCCGGGCAGCGAGATCCGGTTTAGAGAGCCGGGCCTCTGGGACCTGTACCGGTGGCACATCGTCGGGGCGATCGCGCTGCTCGCTGTCCAGACGGCACTGATCGTTGCGCTGCTCGCACAAATCGCCAGCCGCCGACGGGCGGACGACGGACTGCGTCGGAGTCAGAACGAGCTACGCATCCTCACGGGCCGACTCCTGCAGGCTCGGGAGAGCGAATTGCGGCGGATCGCGCGCGAGCTGCACGACGACCTGGCCCAGAGCCTTGCGCTCCTGACCGTGGAGTTGGAGCTTCTGTACCACAAGCCGCCCGAGGCGGCAGACCAGCTCGGCGCACGCTTGCGGGCGCTGTCCACCCGCGTCAAGCAGCTTTCCTCGTCGGTCCACCAGTTATCGCACCAGCTTCACCCGTCGAAGCTGGAGCAGCTGGGGCTGGTGGCCACCCTCGACAGCCTCTGCCGAGAGCTCGCCGAAACCCATGCTTTCAAGATCGAGTACCGGCACGAGCTGATGCCGACCGGACTATCGGCGGATACCGCCGTGTGTCTCTATCGCATCGCGCAAGAAGCGCTGAGCAATGCGATCAAGCATGGTGGCGCCCGGCAAGCGGAGGTGGAACTGAGCGCGACGGCGGATTCCGTCTCGTTGAGGATCGTCGATCACGGTCGCGGATTCGACCCACGGCGAGTGGCCGGCGCGAGCGGACTCGGGCTCGTGAGCATGCGCGAGCGCGTGCTCCATCTCGGAGGCGAGATCACGATCGAGTCGCAACCGTCGCGGGGGACACAGATCCACGCGCGCGTACCGCTGCGAGAAATGGCCGCCGCGAAGCTCCGACCTCACGTCGTCGTGCTGGATATCGCGATGCCGCTGCTCAACGGCCTGGACGCCGCTCGCCAGCTCAAGCGGTCGATGCCGTCGGTCAAGATCGTCTTCTTGACGGTGAGCGAAGATCCCGACCTCGCCGCCGAAGCGTTTCGGGCCGGCGCCTCGGCGTTCGTGCTCAAGAATTCCGCGGCCTCGGAGCTCCTTCAGGCCATTGCCGACGCCATGCAGGGGCGTTCGTACGTCACGCCGCTGGCCACACGGGACATGGTCGACAATCTTCTGCGACGACCGGAATCGGCGAAGGGAGCGCGCGAGCTGAGCCCGCGTCAGCGAGAAGTGCTGCAGCTGCTCGCCGAGGGGCGCACGATGAAAGAAGCCGCCGGCATCCTGAACATCACCGCGAGGACCGTGGCCTTCCACAAGTACAGCATGATGGAACAGCTCGGTATCAAATCGTCGGCCGAGTTGGTCCAATTCGCCATCAAGCAGCGCATCGTCTTCCTCTAGTCCTCCTGTCAGTTTTGCCAGTAGCGTCGTCGCCTCGGGGCCAGCTACGCTGGCGGTGCATGGAACACGGACGCGCCAGTCTCGTGCTCGCCGATGATCACGAAGACTTCCTCGCTACGATCGTTCGACATGTCGAATCCGACTTCGAGGTGGTCGCGACCGTCAACAACGGGCAGGCGCTGCTTGACGAAGTCGCCCGGCTGCAGCCCGATATGGTCGTGCTCGATATTTCGATGCCCGTCCTGAACGGTATCGATACCGCGAGGAAATTGCAGGCGACCGGTGCGCCCACACGCATCGTGTTCTTGACGGTCCAGGCGGATCCGGACTACATGCGGGCGGCGCTCGGAACCGGCGCCCTCGGATATGTCCTCAAGTCCGAGCTCGCGTCGGATCTCCTGCCCTGCCTCAGAGCGGCTCTCGTCGGACGCTCCTTCGTCTCTCCATCCCTCGCCGGCTGCCGTACGCCTTGATCGCACGCTGTCCTTCTCAGGGGCCGCGTCCACCGTTCGGCGCCGCGCGCTAGGATGTGACCTTCTTCCGACCCGCGTCGAAGATCTCGCGCATCTTGCGCGCCATGACGCCGCTCCCGATGCTGCGCTTCATGGAGCCGCCGATGCCGGTCACCTGGTCGGTGAAGGCGTGGCTCGCGAGCACGACGACGGTGCCGTCGGGCACGGGCAGAAAGCCCGCGACGGACTGCTCGCCGTTGTAGTTCGTGCTCGCGTAGTGCTGCCGCCGGACGAGCGCGTACGCGGCGTTGTCGGGGGCGGCCATGAGGTGCGTCAAGATATAGGTCGCCTTCTTCTCGATGATCGACTTCACCCAGAAGAAG
>QHSO01000267.1 GCA_003220475.1 Candidatus Rokuibacteriota bacterium
CGGCTTCATGCGCGCGAAGAACTTCTCGCCGATCAGGTGTCGCGTCTCGGCGTTCAGCAGCGTGTGCACCGAAACATAGTCGGACCGCTCGGCGAGGCGCTCGAGCGAGACGCGCTCGAGGCCGAGCGCGGCGAAGTGGCGGTCGTCCACGTAGGGATCGCAGGCGATGACCGTCGTCTCCAGCGCCGCCACGCGCCGCGCGAACGCGCTGCCGATGTTGCCCAGGCCGGCGATGCCCACCGTCTCGCCGTGCAGCGATCCCGCACCGCCCGGCACGCCGCCCGCCCAGACGCCGGCGCGCACCTGACGATCGAGCGTGAGGATCTTGCGGTTCCAGGCCAGCAGCAATGCCAGCGCGTGGTTGGCGACCTCGCGCACCCAGAGGTCCGGAATGTTGACGAGGATCACGCCGAGCTCGGTGGCGGCGAGCACATCGATGACGTCATAGCCTACGCCCGTGCGCACGACGGTCTTGAGGCCTTCGAGCGCGCTCATCACGCCGCGCGTGATCGGCGAGAAGACGTCGACGAGCGCGTCGGCGTCGCGCGCGCGGGCGATGAGCACGTCCGGGTCGGCGACGAACGGCAGGGTCGTGACGCGCGCAGGCACGCCATCGAGCGCGGCCTGGCAGTCGCTCCAGTCGCGCTCGACCTGTCCCTGGACGACGTAGACGCGGTAGGACCGGTCGACCATGTCGATTTCGCGAGCAGTGTATCCGATGCCACCACCGCCGCGTCTGAAACAGCCAGGAGGTAATTACAGCATGAGCAAGCTCAAGGACAAGATCGCGATCGTCACGGGCGCGTCGAAAGGCATCGGCGCATCCATCGCACGGCATCTGGCCAACGAAGGCGCGGCGGTCGTCGTCAACTACGCATCGAGCAAGCAAGACGCCGAGCGGGTGGTGGCGGACATCACGCGCGGCGGTGGACGCGCAATCGCCGTGCAGGGCAACGTCGCCAGGCAAGCGGACGTCGATCGTCTCTTCGCCGAGACGAAGAAGGCGTTCGGCCGGCTCGACATCCTCGTCAACAACGCAGGGGTGTACGAGTTCGCGCCGCTGGAACAGGTCACCGAGGAGAGCTACCGCAAGCAATTCGACACCAACGTGCTCGGCGTGCTGCTCGCCTCGCAGGCGGCGGTGCGGCACTTCGACGCCGACGGCGGAAGCATCATCAACATCAGCTCCGTCGCCAGTACGGCGACGCCGCCGATGTCAGCGGTCTACAGCGCCACGAAGGCCGCGGTCGACGCCGTGACGAAAGCGCTGGCCAAGGAGCTCGGCGCGCGCAACATCCGGGTCAACGCGATCAACCCGGGCACGGTGGAGACGGAAGGCGTCCACGCCGCGGGCTTCATCGGTAGCGATTTTATGAAGGACGCGATTGCGAAGACGCCACTGGGACGCATCGGCCAGCCGCAGGACATCGCCCCCGTCGCCGTCTTCCTCGCCTCATCCGACGGCGCGTGGGTCACCGGCGAAACGCTCGCGGTGAGCGGCGGCCTGCGCTGAGGTTCAGCCGGACAGCCGATAGAACCGCTGCGCATTCTGCCCGAGGACCTTGTGGCGCGCGTCCTCGGGCAGCCGCGCCAGCCGATCCTTCAGCTCGCGCACGACGCCGAACGACGCATCGATGTGCGGGTAGTCGGACGCCCAGATGAAATAGTCGGCGCCGAGGTGTTCGACCATCTGCGCGGTGACCGATTCGTCCGGATCGGCCGAGATCAGGCACTGGCGACGGAAATACTCGCTCGGCTCCATGCGGATCGGCGTCTGGTGCTTCATGACGCGGTACTTGTGATCGAGCCGGTCGAGCCAGGCCGCGATCCAGTTGGAGCCGGCCTCCAGGACCGCGCACTTGAGCCGCGGATAGCGCTCGAACATGCCGGCGGCGAGCATCTGCGTGAACGCCGCCATCACGTCGATGGCCAGGAACGCGATGCCGAACAGCGCATCGGAAGGATCGCGCCGCTGCCACTGCCGAAACCACTGGCGATCGCGCACGACCACGTGGAACGCGATCGGCATCTCGAGCTCCTGCGCCGTCTCCCAGAAGCGCGCGTAGACGGGATCGTCGAAGTGCCGGCCGCCGCGGGCCGCCAGGTCCGGCGAGAGGAAGATGCCGACGCATCCGTCGCGCTGCGCGCGAATGGTCTCCTGAGCCGCACCCTCGGGATCGAGCAACGAAATGTGGGCCACTGGGTAGAGCCGCGTGGGATCGGTCCGGCAGAAGTCGACTAGCCAGCGGTTGTACGCCCGCGCGTACGCCGTCGCGAGCGCGCCGTCGGTGACGTGCCCCTCCCAGCAGATGCCGATCGTGGGATAGAGCAGCACCGCGTCGATCCCCTCGCCATCCATCACGCGTAACCGCTCGACGGGATCGTAGCCGCCTGCTGGACTCCCCTCGGCGTAGGTCATCTGGCCCCGAGTGAGCAGGCGCGCGGGATCCATCTCGATCCCGCCGAGCGCACCGAGCTGTCCGCGCAGCGTCTTGAGCGGCTGGCCGTCGATGAGCAGCACCTCGTAACCGTGTTCGTCCGTGGCGATACGAATCGCGCGATCCCGGTACGAGGGCTCGAGATATTTCACCCACGTATCGGCTGGCTCGAGGACGTGGCCATCCGCATCCACGACCGGCGCCTGCGCCCGGTTTGTCATGTTCAGGCTCCTAAGCCGTCGGCACTCGCGGAGGGCCCGGATTCATTCCGGGCCTGTAGCGCAGGGGGCTTGGGGGACCCGTCTCGGGTCCCCCAAATTTGGTACTCGCGGAAACGCTCGCGCAACGTGAGCTTGTGGATCTTGCCGGTCGCGGTCATCGGCATCTCCGCCACGAAGACGACGTCGTCCGGTAGCCACCAGCGGGCGACGCTCGGTCGCAGGAACTCGAGCAACGTCTCGCGGTCGAGGCTGCTGCCCGTCTTGCGCGTGACGATCAGCAGCGGTCGCTCCTGCCATTTCGGATGGAAGGCCGCGATCACCGCAGCCTGCATCACGTCGGGATGGCCACAGGCCGCGTTCTCGAGCGCGATCGAGCTGATCCATTCGCCGCCCGACTTGATGAGGTCTTTCGACCGGTCGACGATCGCGATGTAGCCGTCGGGATCGATCGAGGCGACGTCGCCGGTCTTGAGCCAGCCGTCCTCGTCGAGCGCGTCGCCGGCGCCCTTGAAGTATCCGGACGAGATCCACGGCGCCTTGGCGCGCAGGTGCCCCACCGCCACGCCGTCATGCGGCAGCGGCCGCTCCTCGTCGTCGACGATGCGCAGCTGGGCGCCGAAGCCCGCACGACCACCGGCGTTCATGCGCTTGGCCAGCTGTTGCTCGGGCGGCAAGTCGAGCGTGCCGGGACGCAAGCTCGGAGTCGTGAGACCGAGCGCTTCCGTCATGCCCCAGAGCTGATTCAGCTCGATGCCCCGGGCCGCGAACTTGTCGAACAGGCTGCGCGGCGCGGCGGTCCCCGCGGAAAAGACCACGCGGAGATGCGACAGCGTGCGGCCCTCACGCTCCATCCAGTCGAGGAGCGTGAGCCACATCGTTGGTACCCCACATGTGATGGTGACGCGCTCGCCCTCGAACAACTCGTACAGCATGGCCGGCTCGTAGTTGCGGCCGGGCAGCACCAGCTTCGATCCCGTGATGGGCGCGACGTAGGGAAAGTACCACCCGTTCGCGTGGAACAGCGGTGCGAGCGACATCAGCGTCTCCGCCGCACCGTTGCGGCCGCCGCGATACACCCACTCCGTGAAGAGCATCGACACGAGCACGCTGGACCGATGGGAGTACACCACGCC
>QHSO01000077.1 GCA_003220475.1 Candidatus Rokuibacteriota bacterium
GGCGTACGCGCTGCCGGCGATCATCGTCGCCGACGTCTGGGAATGGTTTCCGTTCACGATGCTGATGATCCTCGCGGGGCTGCAGATGCTGCCGCAAGAGCTGGTCGACGCCGCGCGGATCGACGGCGCCGGCGCATGGCGGCTCACGCGGCATATCGTGCTGCCGTTCCTGCGCGGGGTGCTGCTGGTGGCCGCGTTGTTCCGGCTCATCGACAGCATCAAGGCCTTCCCGCTCATCTTCATCCTCACCGACGGCGGGCCGGGCACGGTGACCGAGGTGACGAACTACTACTCCTACCTGCAGGCCTTCAACTTCTCGTACCTCGGCTACTCCAGCGCGATCACCGTCGTGCTCCTCGCGGCGACGGTCGCGCTCAGCCTCGTCATTCTCCGCGCCGCCGGCTGGGGCCCGCGCAGTGAGTAGGGGCTGGCTGCTGCATGCCGCGGTCCTCGGCCTCGTGCTGCTGATCCTGGCGCCGTTTCTCTGGCTGCTGCAGATGTCGCTCAAGACGCAGGCCGACATCTTCGCGTTCCCGCCGCGGCTCGCCTTCGTGCCGACGCTCGAGCACTATCGGACGATCTGGGACACCGCCTTTCGGCGCTCGTTCGCCAACAGCGCGATCGTCGCGGTGCTCTCGACGGCGCTGGCCATGATGCTCGGCGTGCCCGGCGCCTACGCGCTCTCCCGCGCGCGCTTCGGCGCCGCGGGCACGCTGGGCCTGTGGATCCTGGTCTCGCGCATGGCGCCGCCGATCGCCTTCACGATCCCGTACTTCCTCGCCTACCGGCACCTCGGGCTGCTCGACACGCGCGCGGGGCTGGTGATCGTGTACCTGACGTTCAACCTCTCGCTCGTCGTCTGGCTGATGCGATCGTTCTTCGACGCCACCCCGCGCTCGCTCGAGGAGGCGGCGTGGATCGACGGCGCGGGGCTCGGGCAGGCGTTCATACGCATCGTGCTGCCACTGTCGGCGCCGGGGCTCGCCGCCTGCGCGATCCTTTGCTTCCTCTACGCGTGGAACGACTTCTTCTTCGCCCTGATCCTCACGCGAACGGAGGCCATGACGGCGCCCGTCGCCGTCGTCAACTTCATGAACTACGAAGGCTGGGAGTGGGGGAAGATCGCCGCCGGCGGCACACTGGTCATGCTTCCGGTGCTCGTCTTCTCCTTTGTCGTGCGCAAGTTCCTGGTGCGGGGGCTCACGGCGGGTGCTTTGCGCGGGTGAGCGGCGCTATGATTGGGCGGGCATGAGGCTCCGTTCGCACCTCGTCCTGCTCGTCCTCGCCGCGGTCCTGCCGGTGCTCGCATTCTCGGCGGTGATGGCCGTCGTGTTCTCGCGCCAGCAGCGCGACGCGTTCGAACAGCGGTACCTCGAGCGCGTGCGCGCCATGCGCATCGCGCTCGATCGCGAGCTCGAAGGCCACATCAGTGCGCTTCGCGTCTTGAGTCACTCCGAGTATCTGGCCTCCGCCGATCTGCGCGGCTTCTACGAGCAGCTGCACCGCGTACGCACCGAACAGCCGGCGTGGAGCACCGTGGCGCTGCTGGAGCGGAACGGCACGCAGCTGTTCAATCTCCATGAGCCGTTCGGCGCGCCGCTGCCGAAATCGGCGGTGGAGGTCGCGCTGCTCGCGCGCGTCGCCGCCAGCGGCGAGCCCGCGGTGACGCCGCTCGTGAAGGGCGCGGTGAGCCAGGCGTACACCACGGCCATCGTGCTGCCGGTGCAGCTGCGCGGGGCGGGAACCCGGCTGCTGGTCTTAGCACTCGACTCGCCGGTCTGGCTTCGGTTCGTCTCGAGCGTTCCCGTCGTTCCCGGCGCCACCATGACGCTGCTCGACCAGAACGGCCTCGTCATCGCGCGAACGCTCAATCCCGAGCGCTGGGTCGGCGGCCGCGTCTCGGCGGTCCTGTACGCGAAGTCGCGCGAGACGCCCGAAGCCGCCTATCGGAATGTAGGGCTCGAGGGCCAGTGGTTCTACACCGCGCACAGCCGCTCGACCATTTCGGGCTGGACGATGGCCACCGGCGTTCCGGTGCAGGACGTCGAGCGCCAGCTTCGCGGGTCGACGGTGGCGATGACGGCGGGCGCGACGCTGATGGCGGCGCTCGCGGTGGCGCTCGCGCTGGTGTTCGGTCGACGGATCTCGCAGCCGGTCGCCGCGCTCGCGCAGTCCGCCGCGGCCCTGGAGCGCGGCGAACAGCCTCCGCCGGCATTCACCACGCCGATCGCCGAGATCTCCGAGGTGGCGCGGGCATTCGACGCGGCCGCCAAGCGTCTGCGCGCGCGGGAGATCGGGCTGCGCGAGAGCGAGGCGGAGTCCCGGCGCCTGGCCGCCGAGCGCGCGCGCCTGCTCGAGAACGAGCGCGCCGCCCGCGAAGAGGCCGAGCACGCGAACCGGATCAAGGACGAATTCCTCGCGACGCTCTCGCACGAGCTGCGCACGCCGCTGAACGCGGTCTTCGGCTGGGCGCGCACGCTGCGTAACGAGCACGTCGATGCCGCCATGATGATGAAAGGATTGGAATCCATCGAACGGAACTCCATGGCGCAGGTCCGGCTCGTCGAAGACCTCCTGGACATCTCGCGCATTGTCACCGGCAAGGTCCGCCTCGACGTCCGCGCGGTGGATCTGGCGGCGGTCATCGAGAGCGCCGTCGACGCCATTCGGCCGGCGGCCGCGGGCAAGCACATCGACGTGCAGACGATGCTCGGCCCGAGCGTCGGCACGATCATGGGCGATGCCGATCGGCTGCAGCAGATCGTGTGGAACCTGGTTTCGAACGCGGTGAAGTTCACGCCGCGCGACGGTCGCGTGCAGATTCGCGCCACCCGCCTCGACGCGCACGTCGAGATCGTGGTGAGCGACACCGGGCAGGGCATCGCCCCGCACATGCTGCCGCACGTGTTCGAGCGGTTTCGCCAGGCCGACAGCAGTCCCACGCGCGCGCACGGTGGATTGGGTCTCGGCCTGGCTCTCGTCAAGCACCTGGTCGAGCTGCACGGCGGCTCGGCCGCCGTCGACAGCGCGGGCGAGGGACGCGGAGCGACGTTCACCGTGCGGCTGCCGATCGGATTCGGCGTCGCGCAACCGCCGGTGGCGCCCGCGCATTCGGGCGTCTCGATGCCGGCAGCCGCGGCGGACGTATCGCTCAAAGGCGTGCGTGTGCTCGTCGTCGACGACGAGCACGACACGCTCGATCTGTTCCGATACGTGCTCGGCCGCACCGGCGCCGAGGTCGAGACGGCCGCATCGGCGGCGGAGGCGCTGGCGCGACTCGAGCAGCGCCGCCCGGACGTGATCCTCTGCGACATCGGAATGCCGGACGAGGACGGCTACACGCTGATCCGCCACGTGCGCCGGCTGAGCGCGCTGCGCGGCGGCGATGTCCCCGCCGTGGCGGTCACCGCCTATGGCCGCGTCGAGGACCACGTGCGCTCGCGGGAAGCGGGTTACGACATGCACATCACGAAGCCGGTCGAGCCCGGTGCGCTCGTCGCCGTCGTGGCGAACCTCGTCAAGCGTTCGTCGGCATGAAGCGCAGCACCGAGCGGTTCCTCACGACGCATACCGGCAGCCTGCCGCGGCCGGACGATCTCATCCGGATGATGTTCGCGCGCGAGGAAGGCGTGCCCGTGGACGCCGCCGCCCTGGCGGCGCGCGTGAGTGCTGCGGTCGACGAGGTCGTGCAGCGACAGGTCGAGTGCGGGCTCGACGTCGTCAACGACGGCGAGATGAGCAAGCCGAGCTATGCGACGTACATCAAGGACCGCCTGCACGGCTTCGGCGGCCAGAGCCACCCGCTCGTCTACCAGGATCTCGCCGAGTTTCCCGAGCTGGCGCGGCGGGTGTTCGGCGATCCCGGCCGCTCGCGGCGCCGGACGCCGGCCTGCACGGGGCCGATCAGCGTGCGCGATCCACACGCCGCTGAGGCCGACGCCGAGGTCGTGAAGGCCGCGCTCGCGCGCGTGAAGGCGACCGACGGATTTCTCTCGGCCGCCTCGCCGGGCGTGATCTCGCTGTTCTTTCGCAACGACCACTACCGCAGTCACGAGGCGTATCTCGAGGCCATCGCCGAGGCGATGCGCCACGAGTACGAGACGATCGCGCGCGCGGGGCTGATCGTGCAGATCGACTGCCCCGATCTGGCGATGGGGCGCCACATCCAGTACGCGGGGCTCGGCCTCGAGGACTTCCGCAAGGCCGCGCGCCTGCACATCGACGCCCTCAATCACGCGACGGCCAACATTCCGCCGGAGCAGCTGCGCATGCACGTGTGCTGGGGCAACTACGAGGGCCCGCACCACTACGACGTGCCGCTGGCCGACATCATCGATCTCGTGTTCACCGCGCGCCCGGCCGGCATCTCGTTCGAGGCGGCCAATCCGCGGCACGGCCACGAGTGGGCGGTGTTCGAGCGCGTGAAGCTGCCGGACGGCAAGGTCCTGATTCCCGGTGTGATCGAGTCGAAGACGAACTACATCGAGCACCCCGAGCTGGTCGCGCAGCGCATCGGTCGCTACGCGAGCCTGGTCGGGCGCGAGCGCGTCATCGCGGGCACCGATTGCGGCTTCGGCACGTGGGTCGGACAGGCCGCGGTGGATCCGGGCGTGGCGTGGGCGAAGATGCGGAGCCTCGCCGAGGGCGCGCGGCTCGCGTCAGGCGCTTGTTGGGGTGAGCGTCAGCGACGCTGAGCGCAGGAGGCGGGCGTAGTTGTGCTGCGCGCGCAGCTTGGTCACCAGACCCGCCGGCGGACAGTACCACCCCGCACCATGTTGCAGCTCGCGTGGCAGCGGCACGCCGCGCAGCAAATCATCGAGAACCTCGACGAAGCCGTGCGAGGCCTCGCGCCGCAGCCGCCTCAGATAGCGCTGCAACGACGGCTCGGCGATGGGAACGCGTCGGCGAAGCACCACGTCGCCCGCGTCCACCCGCTCGCTGACCGTATGGATGGAGTAGCCCGCGCTCTCGGGGCGATTGAGGGCGAACGCCCACAGCGGACAATCCGCGCCGCGTAAGTCGGGCAGCACGCCGAGGTGGCGATTGAGCGCGCCGCGGCGCGCGAGGCCGTAGAAGGTCCCTTTCAGGATTGGGCAGCCGGCGAGCAGGATGTAATCCGGCCCGAACGCGCGCACGAACTCGAGCACCTCGGGCGCGTGAGGATCCGCGCAGTCGAGATGCGGGTGCTCTGTGCGCATGCGCTGCACGAGCGCGGCGTCCACTTCGGGAAATGCGCCCACGCCCGGCGGCGCGAAACGTCTGTAGAGCGCGACCAGCGGCGCATCGACGAGCCGCGCGAGCAGTAGATCGGTGACGTAGAACACGCCGCGGGTGCGGCGCAGCCGCGCCAGCGCGCGGAGGTGGCTCGCGGCGGGCCGTAGCACGTTCACGATCGCGAATCGCTGCGTCCGCAGCGCCAGGCACGCCGCCAGGAAATACGCTTCGGGCAGGTCGCCGGCGGTCACGATCAGAAAGTCCAGGTCGAGCACGGCGTACGTAGAAGCAACAACCCCGCCACGGGCAACCCCGCATATCTTCGGCTCCGCGCCGCGGCGATGACGGCAGCGAGATCACCGAAGTTGGCAAGACGCTGCCGACGGGAAGCACCGCGAGAGCGACTCGAGACCGTGAGCGCGGCTCAGCGATAGTCGAGCGCGCGATCCCGCATGATCGCTTTCTTGTCACGCCGGGCGCGCGGGCCATAGCCGCCGCCGCCCGGCGTGCGGACGAGCACGCGATCGCCGCGCTGGAGCACGTGCTGCTTGCGATTGTCGATGCGCCGGCCGTTGATGCGTACGTCGCCCAGTCCGCCGGCGCCGCCGCCGGCGAGGCCGGGCGCGGGAAACTTCGTGCGCTCGGCCATGACGCTCAGCACGATCGGCCGCGGCGAGCGGCTCTCGATCAGGATGTCCTGCCCGAGGCCACCGCGGAAGCGGCCGGCGCCGCCCGAGCCCGGCCGCAGGCGCTTGTGGTGGAAGAACAGCGGGCTCTGCCGCTCGGCCACCTCCACCGGCGTCGACGAGATGTTGCTCGGCCACGACAACACGTGTTCGCCGTCCTTGATCGGCGTGGCGCCCATGCCGCCATTGAAGAAGAGCACGGTCGTGTACGGCCGGCCGTCGTCGCGCGTGCTGGACTGGCTCAGCGCCCAGAGCGGTGAGCCGACACCGGCCATGACCCGATCGGGAATCACGCGGTGCAGCGCGCCGAGCACGAGTGCGGGCACGTAGTGGCCGGTCGTCGCGCGGCTCACGACGGCGGCGGGAAAGCGCGGGTTCAGGATCGAGCCCTCGGGCGCCACGACTTTCACCGGCCGGTACATGCCCTCGTTGTTCGGCAGCCCCGGCAGCAGCGCGCAGCGGACGGCATACGCCGTCATCGCGTACGTGTACGCCATCACGCAGTTGATGGCGCGCGGCTGCTGCGGCGAGCTGCCCGTGAAGTCGGCGACGATCTCGTCGCCGTCGACGGTCAGCGCGATCCGGAACTCGAAGGGCGCGTCGGTGCCGTCGGTGCGAAACCCATAACGATAGGTGCCGTCGGGCACCGCGCGGATGGCCTCGCGCATCGCGCGCTCCGAGCGCGTGAACAGCTCGTCGCCGAGCGCCTCGAGCGTCTCGAGGTCATAGTCGTCCATCAGCGCGCGCACACGGCGCTCCATGAGCTCGTTGGCGCTGACCTGGGCCCAGATGTCGCCCATGGTCTGATCGGGCGTGCGGACGTTGGCGCGGATCAGCGCGACCATCGTGTCGTCGACGCGGCCCTCGCGCACCAGCCGCGCCAGCGGGATGTGCAGGCCTTCCTCGAAGATCTCGCGCGCCTCGATGGCGCGGATGCGTCCACCGATGTCCGGCATGTGCGAGGTCGTCGCCGAGAAGGCCACGAGCCGATCGCGGTGGAAGATCGGCTTGAGCACCGAGACGTCGCTCATGTGGCCGGTCCCCATCCACGCGTCGTTGGTGATGAGGACGTCGCCGGGGCGCATCGAGTCGGCACCGAGCTCGCGGATGAAGTGGCGCACCGTCGCCGGCAGCGTGCCGATGAACGACGGGATCGAGCCGGTGTTCTGCGCGAGCGCGCGGCCCTGCGCATCGGTCAGCACGCACGCGAAGTCGTTGGCCTCGTTCGACAGCGTCGAGAACGACGTGCGCACGATCGCCTTGGCCGCCTCGTCGACGACCGAGATCATGCGCGTCCACAGCACTTCGAGCGTGACGGCGTCGAGCCGCTTGCTCACGACAGCGTCACCACGATGTTGCCGCTCGCGGCCACGCGCGCGGTGCCGCCGGGTCCGATGACGAGCGTCGAGCCCTCTTCTTCCACCACCGCCGGGCCCCGCACCTCGTCGCCGGGCGCCAGGCGCACACGGTCGTATACCGCCGTTTCCACGAAGGCCTCGCGCTCGCGGAAGTACGCCGGCCGTTGCCCTCTGCGCGCGCCGCCCGCGCCGGTGCTCTCACCGTGCACGGTCACCTCGGCGCCCGCCACGGGCGCGCGCACGGCGACACGGACGTTGATGAACTCGATCGGCACGTCGGGCGGCGTGAGCGCGAATTTCTCGCGGTACGCCGCCTCGAACGCGCCCGTGAGGCGCCGCCGGCTCTCGTCGCTGTTGTCGTAGGGGCCGGCGGGAAGATCGACCACGAGATCGAAGCCCTGGCCGAGGAAGCGGCCGTCGGCGAGTCGTTTCACCGTCGCCATCTCGAGCTTGAGCCCCGTGTCGGCCATCACCGCGCGCGCCTCGTCCTCGAGCCGTCTAAACGCCGCCTCGAGCGCCGCGGGGTTGTCGCGATCGAGCCGGATACCGAGCGTGGCCATGCGATCGACGCGCGCGGGCGCCACGAGCAGCCCGAGCGCGGAGGCGACGCCGGCGGCGGGCGGACAGATCACCTGCGCGAGGCCGAGCTTCTTCGCGACACCCCACGCGTGCACGGGACCCGCGCCGCCGGTGCAGAGCAGCGCGTAGTCGCGCGGATCGCGGCCGCGCTCGGCGATGTGCACGCGCGCGGCGGAGGCCATGTTCTCGTTGACGACGTCGTGAATGCCCCAGGCGACCTCCGTGAGTGACAGCCCCACGCGCTTGGCGAGCCGCTCCAGCGCGGCGCGCGCGGCCGGCAGGTCGACGCGGACCTCGCCGCCGGCGAAGTGCTCGGGGTTGAGATAACCGAGCAGGAAGTCGGCGTCGGTGACCGTCGGCTCGCGGCCGCCGAGCCCGTATGACGCCGGGCCCGGATGCGAGCCGGCGCTGCGCGGGCCGACCTTGAGCAGCCCGATCTCATCGACGCCGGCGATCGAGCCGCCGCCGGCGCCGATCTCGATCAGCTCGATGGTCGAGATCCGGATCGGCAGCCCGCTGCCCTCCATGAAGCGCTTCTGCCGCGCCGCCTCGAAGGCGTACGCCGTGAGCGGCTCGCCGCCGTCCACCAGCGACAGCTTCGCGGTCGTCCCGCCCATGTCGAAGGCCAGCAGGTTGCCGCGGCTGTCCTCGCGACCGAAGAAGGCCGCGGCGAGCGCGCCGGCGGCCGGTCCCGACTCGAGCATCTGCACGGGCGTGCGCTCGGCCTCGGCGACGTGCGTGAGCCCGCCGCTCGAAAGCATCAGCAGCAGCGGCGCGGGGATGCCGAGGTCGGCCAGCCGCCGCGCCATCGCGTCGAGATACCGTCGCGCGAGCGGCTTGATGTAGGCGTTGGCCACCGTGGTCGACGCGCGCTCGTACTCGCGGATCTCCGGCGCGACTTCGTGGGACGTCGTCACGGCGATGCCGGGATGCCGGCGGGCGATCACGCGCGCGGCGGCGGCTTCGTGCCGCGGATTCGCGTACGCGTGCAGGAAGACGATGGCGATCGAATCGACGCCCGACCGCACGAGCGCGCCGGCGCGCGCCGCCACCTCGCGCGTGTCCAGCCGCCGCTCGACGGCACCGTCCGCGCGCAGGCGCTCCCGAACTTCCAGCCGCAGGTTGCGCGGCACGAGCGGCTCCGGCTTCGCGGTGTTCAAGTCGTACAGCTCGAACTTGCGCTCGCGGCCGATCTCGAGCGTGTCGCGGAAGCCCTCGGTGGTGATGAGCCCGGTCACGGCGCCGTGACGCTCGATCAGCGCGTTGGTGAACAGCGTCGTCGCGTGCACGACCCGCGTGAACTCGCGGGCGGGCAGCCCGTGCCGGCGCAACAGCCCCTCGACACCGGCGGCGACGGCGCGCGCGGGATCGTCGTGCGTGGTGAGGACTTTGCGGCTGTACTGGCGGCCGCCCCCGTGATCGTAGACGACGATGTCGGTGAACGTTCCCCCGATGTCGATCCCGAGCGCGTAGCTCACTTCTTTATCTTCAAATCCTCGAACGGGGCGGAGTAGGGGAAGCCGGGGATGGCGTTGGCGCCGCTGAACTCCACGCGCGGCCCGACGCCCCAGATGAAGGCCAGGTCGTAGATCGGCACGTTCAGCACGTGCTCGGTCATGACCGACTGCATGCGATGCACGAGGGCCTCGCGCTTCCGGAGATCGAGCTCGCGCGCCTGTCGCGCGAAGAGGTCGTCGATCTCGGGCAGCGAGCCGTAGGTGTAGATGCCGCTCTTGGTCGCGTACGGCTCCAGCCGCGTGGCGGCGTTGCCCATGACGGAGGTGATGTTCATGATGATCCCGCGCAGCTTCTTCTCGCGCCACGCCGTGAAGAATGCCGCGCGCTCCATCGTGCGCATCCGGGTCTTGATGCCGACGGCCTGCAAATAACCGACGATGGCCTCGCCCATCGAGTTGTAGGGCGGGAAGGGATTGAAGTCGCCCGCGTCGAAGCCGTTCGGATAGCCGGCCTCGGCGAGCAGCTTCTTGGCGTGCGCGGGGTCGTAGGCGGGCGGCTCCACGGCGACCGCGAACTGGAAGATGCGCGGCACGATCGAGCCCGTGAGCCGGGAGAAGCCGAGCGTCTCGGCCTGGTTGATAGCCTGGCGGTCGATGGCGTGGCTGGCCGCCAGCCGCACGCGACGGTCGTGCCACGGCGATTTCGGGTCCCACTGCTCGGTCAGCTCGAGCCAGAACGCGCCGGTCAGCAGCGGCGCCTCGAGCTTGATGCCCGGCGTGCGCTTGAGCTCTTCAGCCACGGGGCCGGCGAAGAGGTAGGCGAGATCCACCTCGCCTCGCTTCAGCGCGGCCGCGCGCGTCGTCTCCTCCGTCATCGAGCGCATGACGATCCGCTTGACGTTGGGCGCCTTCCGCCAGTAGCCGTCGAAGGCCTCGAGCACGATCTCCACGCCGGGCGTGAACGACACGACCTTGTACGGGCCCGCCCCCACGGGCGCCTTCTTGTAGCCATCCTCGCCGACCTTCTCGACGTACCTCTTGGGCACGATCCAGCCCGCACCGGAGGCCGTGGTGCCGTAGAACAGCATGAAGTCAGGCCACGGCTCCTTCAGGACGAAGCGCACCTGGGAAGGCCCGACGACTTGAACCTCCTTCATCTTCTCCTTGAGCAGCGTCGCCGACGTTCCTTTGTATCGCTCGAAGGAGAATTTCACGTCCTCGGGCGTCACCGGCGAGCCGTCGTGGAATTTCGCGTTCTTGCGGAGCGTGAACGTGTAGGACAGGTGATCCTTCGCCTCGCTCCACGACTCGGCGAGACTCGGCGTCTGCATACCGGCCGGCATCGGCTTCACCATCGCGTCGTGGATGGCGTAGACGATCATGTACGGCGTGCTGAACCCCTCCATGTCGCCGGGGTCGAGCCACTTGGCCGGGAGCGTGACGTGCATGCCGTACCGCATCTCGCCTTCGGCGGCGAGACATGAAGCCGGCAGGACAAGGACGAGCAGCGCGATGGCGAGCAGCGTTTTCATCTAGCCTCCGTAGAACACCTTGTCGCCGAGGTCGCGCAGCCAGAGCGTGGCATCGTCGGGCCGCCCGTCGGGGGCCTTGGCCACGCCGGCCTCGACGACGCGGCCGACGAAGATGGAGTGATCAGCCTTTTCGACAGTCGTCTCGAGGGTGCACTCGACGAAAGCCGGCGCGTTCGTCAGGATCGGCGCGCCCGTCGTGCCGCGACGAAACGGCTGACCGGAAACAGTGTCGCCGGCAACCTCCGCAGGCTTGAAGAAGGTGAAGGCCAGGGTCTGCTGACCCTTTCCGAGCACGTTCAGCGCGAAGGCCTTCGTCTCCTTGATGAGCGGGTGCGCGTGCGAGTCCGTCTTCACACCGACGACGACCAGCGGCGGCTCGAACGCGACCTGCGTCACCCAGTTCACGGTGGCGGCGGCCACGCGACTGCCGCTCTTGTCCGCCGCCGTGAGGACGTACAGGCCGTACGGAATCATCCGAAGCGCGGTCTTCTTGGCATTGGCGTCCATGTCAAATCCTCTTGCTGACGCGTCCACCCTGGATGTGGTTGTTCACGTAACCCTTCGACTGATTGCGGCCGGGATCGCCTGCGACGAGAATGCCGATCTTCTCCGGCTGCACGAACACCGGCACCGTGCGCTCGGGATCGGTCGACAGCGCGTAAGCGGCGGGCAACACGCCCGCCTTGACGTGCGCCTCGAGCGTGTACGACGTCGCGCCGACCTGCAGCGCGTACGTCTCGGCCTGGCGCGCGGTGATCGTGACGTGCTCGTGCAGATAGCGTCGCAGATCGTCCTTCGACCAGCCGTCCTCGGCGATCACGCGCGCGATCGACGGGCCGAGGACGAGCAACGGCTCCCAGCGCGCGTACTTCATGCCGATCGACGACCAGTAGCCGCACGCGCCGCCGAACACCTCGGCCAGGATGCGGGCATGCTCGAGCGCGCGCGTGCCCGCCGAATAGATCGGCGGGCTGATGCTCACCACGCTCTGCACCGTGACCACGCTGTCCTCGCGCGTGAAGCCCTGATCGGCGCCGAACGTCGGCCAGCCGAGCGCGGCGGCCGCGGCTTCGTCCTCGGCGAGCGCGACGTTGAACGAGCCGGCGATGCTGCCCTTGTCGCCCGCGCCCGGCGGAATGCGCAGGCCGGCGACGTTGCGCAGATAGAGACGCAGGAAGCGGCCGAGCGTGGTGTTGGCCTGTCGGCCGACGCGCATCACGCCCTGACCGTGGTTGAGGTCGAGCCGCCTCGCGATCGGCCCGCTGACGATGACCAGCGGCTCCCAGCCCGGGGTCGAGCCCGCGTCCTCGACGCGGAAGATCGGCTCGGCGATCGCCTCGACGATCGCGACGAGCACCGGCATGTACTCGGGGCGGCAGCCCGCCATCACGCCGTTGACCGCGATGCTCCAGATCGTCGCCGCGCGGTTCTCCGGCAGCAGGCGGCCGATGACGTCGTCGGGTGCGCGGCGCGTGTGCGCCAGGAAGCGCTCGACGTGCGCGAGGGTCGGCGGGATCACGGGCAGGCCGTCGCTCCAGAGATGTTCGTGGAAGTGCTCCTGGATCTCCTCCAGCGAGCCGCGATACACGATCTCGCGCGGCGGCGGCTCGGCGACGGCGGCACGCGCGACGTCGCGGGCGCCGGCGAGCCCTGCGATGATCTGCGGCAGGAGCGCCTCGACTTTGCGCGCGACTGCCTCGGGGCCATCGGTCATCGGCACGCCGGGATACTCGGCGATCGGCAGCGACGGCAGGCCGACGCCCTTGGAGACGACGGCGGCCTGCTGCATGAACGGCGTGGTGACGATGGACACGCTGGGCACTCCGGCGCGCTCGGCGATCGCGGCGGCCCGCAACACGGCGGGCGTGCACGACCCTCAGGCGCCGACGGCGGAGATCACTGCGTCGCAGCCGTGCTTGCGAAGCGCCTCCGGCAGCGTCCGCGCCAGCTCGGCCTCGTCGCGGCCGTGCGTGCTGCCGAGGCGCTCGTACTCGACGAAGCGGATGCTTGGATATCGCGCGGCGAGCGCGCGTCGGATGAGCGGAAAGATCTCCTCGCCCTTGAAGAGATAGTCCCAGAGCTCGCCGACCGTCTTGCCATCGAGCTCAGGGGAGCGCGCGGCGAGCACTCCGGAAGGTGCGGCGGAGGGGGCGAGCGGCCACACGACGTCGTACACGGGCTCGGGGTTCGTCATGGCCCCGACTTATACCATCCCGGCCAGCACTGCGGGAACTCGTCGGCCTTCGGAAGGATATAGGTCACGCGGACGACGTCGCGCAGGCTCGCGCCGGCCTGCTCCAGCGCGGTTTTGATGTTCTGCACGCACTGCTCGGTCTGGGCCAGCAGATCTTCCGCGATCGTCATCGACCGGTAGTCGAATCCGGTCGTGCCGGAGACGAACACCCAGTCGCCGTCGACGACGGCACGCGAATAGCCGATCTCTCGTTCGAAGGACGAGCCCGAGCTGATGAGTCGACGAGTCACGTGTGTCTCCTCTCGCGATGACGGCCGCGGCCGATGTGAGGAATGAGTTTAGACCGCACGCCGAGACATTCGTCGGACCAACGCCGAGACGGCGGGCGCGACGGACGCGAGGGCGGCCGCCACGAGCATCCCCGCCGCCGGCCACGACGCCCACAGCCCGCCGATGTCGCCGCGCGCGATCGTGAGCGCCTGCAGCAGCGAGCGCTCGAGCATCGGGCCCAGGACGAGGCCGAGCACGAGCGGGGCAGGGCTGAAGTCGAGCGCGCGCATCGCCCAGCCCGCGATGCCGGCGGCAACCATCACCCACACGTCGAAGATGTTGTTGTTGTCTGAGTACGCGGCCACCGCGCACAGCACGAGCACGGCCGGCATGAGATAGCGCGGTGGAATCGTCGCGATGCGCGCGAACAGGCCCACCAGTGGCAGGTTCAGGAGAAGCAGCATCACGTTACCGACGTAGAACGAGCCGATCACGCCCCAGAACACGCGGGGATGATCGCGCAGCAGAAAGGGGCCCGGCGTCACGCTCATCAGCAGCATGCCGCTCAGCAGCACGGCGGTCGACGGCGTGAACGGCAGCCCGAGCGACAGCAGCGGAATCATCCCGCCACCCGCCGCAGCATTGTTGGCGGCCTCGGGTCCGGCAACGCCTTCGATGGCGCCGCTGCCGAGCTCGGCGCGATGCTTGCTGACCTTCTTTTCCACGCCGTACGACACGAACGACGCGATGGTGGCCGCCGGCCCGGGCATGAGGCCGACGAGAAAGCCGAGCACGGTGCCGCGCAGCATGGGCGGCACCGAGCGTCGCAGCTCCTCGCGGCTGGGATAGAGCTCGCGGAATTTCACACGTGCGACGGCGGAGGCCGCCTCCGGCTCCGTCATGCTCGCCAGCACCTCGGCCACACCGAAGAGCCCCGTCGTCACGGCGACGAAGCTCAGCCCCGCCTGCGCGCCCGCGAGATCGAATGTGAACCGCACCGCGCCGCCGAGCGGGTCCATGCCGACCGTCGCGAGCATGACGCCGAGCAGGACCATGGCCAACGACTTCGCGCGCGAGCGGCCGGTGAGATTGGCGAGCAGCACGAGACCGAGCAACCCGAGCGCGAAGTATTCCGCCGGGCCGAACGCGAGCGCGGCGCGCGCGACGAGCGGCGCGGCCACCTGCAACGCGACGACGCTGAAGGTGCCGGCGACGAACGACGCGATGGCCGCAATGGCGAGCGCCGCGCCCGCGCGCCCCTTGCGCGCGAGCCGGTAGCCGTCGATCGTCGTCACGACGCTGGCCGCCTCGCCGGGGACGTTGACGAGGATCGACGTCGTCGAGCCGCCATACATCGCGCCGTAGTAGATGCCCGCGAGCATGATCAGGCCCGCCGTCGGGCCGAGCTTGATCGTGAGCGGCAGCACCAGCGCCATCGCGCCCGCCGGTCCCAGGCCGGGCAGGACGCCGACGATCGTGCCGAGCACGGTGCCGACGAAGCAGGCCAGGAGATTCGCGGGGGTGAGCGCGACGAAGAGATCGCTCACGGCAGCGGGACGCCGAGCCAGCGCGCGAACAGCAGATAGCTCACGCCCGTGACGCCGAGCGCGAGCAGCGTCGGCCGCCACCAGCCGGCCGCGCCTATGAGCCGCGACGCGACGACGACCAGCGCAAAGGACGAGACGACGAAGCCGAGTGCCGGCAGTACGGCCGCGTAGATGACGAGCGCGGCGGCGAGTACCAGCGGCCGCCCGGCGGCGCGACGCGGCGCCGGCTCGATCAGACCGCCCGTCGTGGCAGCGTCCGCGAGCCCGGCTCGATTCGCAGTGATGAACAGCCAGATGGCCACGGCAAGCAGCGCAACTCCGGCGACCAGCGGCACCAGGCCTGGACCCGGCGTGGCGAGCGTGTCCAGAGGATAGCGCCGGCCCGCGAGCAGATAGCCGATCGCCAGGAGGGCGAGGCCGGCCGCGCTCCAGTGATCGCGACCCACCGCTACTGCTTCCTGAGGCCGATCTGCTCCATCAGGGCGGCGATCTCGCGGTCGTCGCGCGCGATGAACTCGTCGAACTCTTTCGCGCCCCGCATGTCGACGACGGCGCCCATGCGCGAGGCGAAATCCCGGAACTCCGCGCTGTTGGCCGCCTGAGTGAAGGCGCGCTCCAGCCGCGCGATCGCCGCCGCGGGCGTGCCCTTGGGAAGGGCGATGCCGCGCCAGAGAGTCATGGTCAAATCGATGCCCGCTTCCTTCAGCGTCGGCACGTCCGGCAGCGACGCCAGCCGCTTCTCGCCGCTGACGGCCAGCACGCGCACCTGGCGGCCGGTCACCTGCGCCATGATCTCGGCGGGCAGCTGCACGCTCGCCTCGATCTTGTCGCCGAGCACCGTCGTTACCGCCAGCTCGCGGCCGAAGGGCACGTGGGTGAGCTTGACACCGGCGCGGTTCTCGAGCGCGACGGCGACCAGATGCGTGAAGCTGCCGCGCCCGGAATTGCCGACGCGGACCGCCCCCGGATGCGCCTTCGCGTGGGCGAGCAGCTCGCGCACGTCTTTCCACGGCGCGTCCGTCTTCACGGCGAGCGAGACCGGCTCGCTGGTGAGCGCGGCGACGCCGGCGAACGCGGTGTAATCGAATTTCATGTTGCCGGCGTGGTAGGCGGTGCTGACGCTGTTGCTGTTCCATACCAGCGCGTGGCCGTCCGCGGGCTGGCCCTTCACGTACGTATAGCCAAGCGCGCCGCCGGCGCCGGTGCGATTGACGACGGCCACGGGCTGGCCGAGATCACGCCCGGCCAGCTCGGCGAGCTTGCGCGCCAACAGATCGGCGGCGCTGCCGGCGCCGAACAGCACGGTGAGCTCCAGCGGCTTGTCGGGAAATGCCGACGTCGGCGCCGCCGCGCAGAGGACGACGAGCGCGGCGATACACGCGAGCCATCGCCTCACGGGTTGAGAATGACCTTGAGCGGATCGCCGATCCGTTTTTCCAGCACCTCGAACGCCTCGTGGACGCGGCTGAGCGGGAACTGATGGGTGATCAGCGGCTTCGCGGTCAAGCGGCCGGCCGCGAGCAGCGCGAGCGCGCGGCCGACGCTGGTGCCGCCCTCGCCACGTTCGGTGTAGATCGTCACGTTGCGCCGCACCGCGTGGCTGACGTCCGCCGTCACGGGCCCGTGATAGAACGCGACGAGGAGCACCTTGCCGCCGGACTTCACCATCTTGAGCGAGTGATCGAACGTCTCGTCGCCGCCCGCGCAGTCGATCACGAGATCGGCGCCCTTGCCGGCAGTCGCGTCCATCACGGCCGCCACGGCATCGTCCTCACGGCTGTTGACGAGGACGTCGGCGCCGAGCTGGCGGCCCATCGCGAGGCGTGAGGCGCGCGTGCCCGTGAGGATCACCCGCGTGGCGCCGAGCGCTTTCACGAGCTGGATCGCCATGAGGCCGATCGGCCCGGGGCCCAGCACCGCCACGGTCTCCCCCGCGAAATATCCGCCGGCATTCTCGAGCCCGAACAGCGGGCTGCCGGAGGTCATCACCACCGTCGCCTCTTCGTACGACACGCCGTCGGGAATTCGATAGAGGGTGTTGACGTGGTTGAGCGCGTACTCCGCGAGCCCGCCGTTGGTCGTGAAGCCGTTCGCCCGGTGCCCGCGTTTCGCGTTGCCGTAGTTGAGACAGGCGGTGTAGAGCCCGCGAATGCAGTTCTCGCAGCGGCGGCAGCCCATGTGCGCCTCGACGACCACCCGGTCGCCGACCTGAAACTCGTCCACGGTCCGGCCCACGGCGACGACGTCTCCCGCGTACTCGTGCCCGAAGATGAACTCGCCGTACGGCGGCATCCGGGGCATGCCGGTGTGGATGATTTTCAGATCCGTGCCTCAGACGCCGCAGGCGCGCACGCGAACGAGGACGTCCTCGTCACCGACCGCCGGCACCGGGCGCTGCTGCAGCTCGAACCGGTGCGGCGCGACGAGAACGGTCGCCTGCATCGTGCGTGGAATGTCCATGCAGACTCCTTTCCGCGCGTCAGGATACAACGTCCCGTTCCCTCAAACCGGTTCTGTGCGGCCCCAGACAATGGCCAGGACGGTCGCGCCGTGCTGGGTGGTCACGCTGTGAACGCACCCGTTCGGGCGGTAGTTCAGGTTGCCGGTCGCCACGATTCCCGATTCATCGGCATTCGCGCCTTCGAGCAAAAAGATGAGCTCGTCGCCGACGTGACGATGCGGCGGCAGCGTCGCGCCCGGCTCGAAGCGCGCCAGCAGCGCGCGGCGCTCGGTGGCCTTGTCCTCCCAGATCCGCTTCTGACGCACGCCGGGGCGCGCGTCGATCCACGGCAGGTCGCTGAGGATGACGATCTGAGAGCGCACCGAACCGCCGGGATCGTCGGTCAACTCGATGTCGCCGGTGAGCACGGCGAGGGCGGTCGCGCCATTCTGCGTCGAGACGTGATGGACGCACCCGTTGGGCCGGTACACGACGTTGCCGGCGGTCACCGTTCCCGCCTCGTCGGTCAGCTCGCCCTCGATGACGAAGATCAGCTCGTCACCGGCGTGCCGGTGCCGAGGCAGCCGGGCTCCCGGCCCGAACCGGGTCATCTGGGCGCGCCGCTTCGTCGCCGGGTCCTCCCACAGAATCTTGAAGCTGATGCCGGGCCGAAATTCCTCCCAGCCGAGGTCACTGGTCGAGATGATGCGCGAGCGCGGGGTCGTCGTCATCGCGCGGTCCTCCTGAGATGTCGAAAGGCCGGACGTTCGCGGGCCGGCGAGAAGAGTGCAGGGATGCTACGCCCCGTTGGCGGGGAACACAATCCGCATCCGGGTTGACGTCCGGCAGGCGCGCCCGTAGGCTTGGCGCCCTCATGGGCCGCACCGCTCGCGGCGTCGTCGGAGGGTTCGGAGCCCGAAAGGAGACTGCATGATCTACGAGATCCGCACGTACGGTATCGCGCCTGGCAGCCTGGCCGAGGTCGAGAAGCGGTACGGTGAGGCGTACGAGTACCGCAAGAAGTACTCTCCGCTGACGGCCTTCCTGCACACCGAGATCGGGCCGCTCAACGAGATCATCCACATCTGGAGCTACCAGGATCTCGCCGAGCGCGCGCGCATCCGCGCCGAGGCCGCCAAGGATCCGAACTGGCCGCCGAAGATCCAGGAGTTCATCCGCACCATGAGCTCGGAGATCATCAACCCGTTCGACTTCGTCCCAACGCCGCAGCCCGGGCGGATGGGGCCGATCTTCGAGATCCGCTACTACACCCTCAAGGGCGGCACGCTCCCGGCCGTGGCGAAGGGCTGGAGCGAGAAGCTGCCGGATCGCATCAAGCTCTCGCCGGTGGTCTTCGCCGGCGGCGTGGAGCTCGGGCGCGCCAACGGCTTCGTGCACATCTGGGCGTACCAGAGCCTGGATGCGCGCATGCAGATCCGCGACGAGGCACGCAAGAAGGGTGTGTGGCCGCCGCCCGGCGGCGGCGATCGGCTGATCACGCAGGAGACGAAGATCTGCCTGCCGTCCTCGTTCTCGCCGCTGCAGTAGCGCAACGCCTGGATTACGTGACCGGCGGCGCCCAACCGGGTCGCCGCCGGTCACCTACGCGACGCGATAGCGCTTCAGCAGTTCCTCGTCGAGCACGATGCCGAAGCCTGGGCCGCTCGACACGGTCATGACGCCGTTCTTGATCGGTGGGCGATTGGCCCACACCGTCTGCCACATCGGATCGCGATCGGGATCGGCGAAGCACTCAACGAAAGTGCCGTGCGGCACCGCGGCGAGCAGGTGTTGTGCGATCTGCGGCTCTTCGTGGTGGGCCATCTGCACGCCGGCGGCGTGACAAAGACCTGCCGCGCGCCGCCAATCGGTCACGCCGCCGCCCTCGGACGAGTCGTAGTTCACGAAATCGACCGCGCCGGCATCGAGTAGTCGCCGAATCGCGTGGCTCGTGATCTCGCTCTGACCCGCGGTGATCGGAATGCGCGTGGCGCGCCGTACGCGTGCCATCAGCGCGACGTCGTCGTACCAGTGACACGGCTCCTCGAACCACCGGATGTCGAGCGGCTCGACGAGATGCGCGAAGCGGATCGCGTCCTGTGCGCCCCAGCCACGATTGGCATCGACCGCGAGGACGAAGTCGGGGCCGGCGGCGCGGCGGGCTGCCTCAACGCGCCGCGCGTCGTCCTCGGGCGACAGCCCGCCGACCTTGAACTTGCAGCCGGCCATGCCGGCGCGGCGGTAGGCCTCCATCTCGCGGGCGATGTCGGCGTGCGTTTTGCCCTCCATGTAATAGCCGCCGATCGAGATGATCGGCAGCTCGGCACGGTACCCGCCGAGCAGCTCGCGCACACTCTTGCCGAGAGCTTTGCCGAGGAGATCCCAGATCGCGCAGTCCACGCAGGCGATGGCCTCGAGCAGGATCTTGCGCGCGATCTCGGGCCCATGTGCGCGATTGTCGCCGTTGTAGACCTCGCTGACCAACCCGTCGTGCGTACGCAGGCGCGTGATCACCGTGCTGCGCTTGCGCACGTGATAGGTGCTGCCGCCGAAGTCCTTCTTCAGCGGGATGTCGAGCGCGATGGCCTCGACGGAGTGAATGCGCATCGGGTGCTACTTGGCCAGCCAGCTGTTCCAGAAATAGAGCCGCGGCGCCGTGCGGAACTCGCCGCGCAGCTCGCGGCGCGCCACGTCGAGCGTGTTGTAGTCGCCGAGCTTCACCTGGCCCACGTCCTCGTAGTGGATCGCCTGGATCCGCTCGACGAGCGCCCGCCGCTTCTTCACGTCACTCTCCTGCCGCAGCTCGCCGAGCAAGCGCTCCTTCTCCTCATTGCACCACCAGCCCTGGAACGAGCAACGGAACGCGACGTGCAGCGCGGGGTCGGGGTTCAGGGGATAGCCGGTCACGTAGACCTCCCACAGCTCCGGCTTCTGCACGCGCTGATTCAACGTCGCCCAGTCGACCACCTGGAGATCGATGACGAAGCCGAGCGCCTCGAGTTGCTGCTTGGCGACCAGCGACGACTTGTACATGAACTCGTATTCGCGCGTGCTGATCCAGCGCACGGTCTGCCCCGCGTAGCCGGCCTCCTTCATCAGGCGCTTGGCCTTCTCCCGGTCGCGCTGGTTGTAGAGCGGCCCGCCGGCGGCCGAGTGCCACGCCGGCTGCTCGGGGAAGAACAACGCCGGGCTCAGGCGGTAGAAGTCCTTGTGGCCGAACGCGGCGATCATGATTGGCTCCATGTCCAGCGCCGCCTGCACCGCCTGGCGCAGTGGTCGGCTCGTCATGAGGCCCGCCTTGTGATTCATCGAGATGAGCGTCCAGCCGCGCGGCTTGACGATCCGCGAC
>QHSO01000268.1 GCA_003220475.1 Candidatus Rokuibacteriota bacterium
GCCGCTCCACGCTGATGTGTGGCGTGAGCTGCCCGGCGGCGATGAGACTGGCCAGGTGGCGGAGCCCGATGCCCGCGGGCTGCTCACCCAGCTCCGTGAACAGATAGAAGCCGTAGAGTGTTGTCCGGCCGGCGACGAAGAAGTTGCGCGCGTCGAAGGTGACCTCGCTCGTCGCGGAGACGCCGAAGGTCACGCATGTGCCGCCGCGCTCGAGCGCGGCCAGGGCGGTGCCGAGCGTGCGGCCGCCGACGGACTCGAGGATCAGGTGATACTTCGGCGAGGCAGGAATCTCGTCGCCGACGGTCACCTCGTGAGCGCCGAGCGCGCGCAGCGCCGCGACCTGGTCCGCACGCCGCGCCGTGGCCGTAACGTGCGCACCCGCGAGGCGCGCAAGCTGCACCGCGAAGTCGCCGACGCCGCCGGTGGCGCCGGTGACGAGCACGCGCCGGTCGAGCACCAGTCCGCCCTTCGCCAGCGCGTAGAGCGCGGTGAGTCCCGCGACGGGCAGCGTCGCGGCCTGGGAGAACGTCACCTTGTCGGGCAGCTCCGCGAGCGCGTGCGTCGGCACGGCCACGCGCTCGGCCCATGCGGCCTCGCCGAGCATTCCGACCACGCGCGCGCCCACGCGCGGCCCCGAGCCGTCGGCCGCCGCGCGCTCGACCTCGCCGGCGAGATCCCAGCCCGGGCGCCAGCCGGCGGCGGCCATGCCGGAGCGGCGGACCTCGCCGCGATTGAGCGAGATCGCGCGCACGCGAACGATCGCCTCGCCGCGATCGGGCGTCGGATCGGGAATGGACGCGATGACGAGACGACCGGGAGCCTCGGGATCGACGACGACGGCACGGTTCGCCACGGAGCACCTCCGCGGGAAGAATACGGTATCCTCTGGCCCTCGGCCACGCCAGGAGGGATGAGCATGACGCTCAGCGACAGCGTCGCGATCGTCACCGGAGCAGGCACCGGCATCGGCAAGGCCGCGGCGCTGGCACTCGCGCGCGCGGGCGCGCACGTGGCAGCCGTGGACATCGACGCCGGGCTCGCCAAGTCCACCGCGGATGCCGTCTCGCAGCTCGGGCGCCGCGGCCTTGCCGTCGAGACCGACGTCGGCGACGTGGCGGCCATCGACGCCATGGTCCGCCGCGTGATCGCCGCCTTCGAGCGCATCGACGTGCTCGTCAACAACGCGGGCGTCACGCGACGCGCGTACATCATGGATCTCACCGAGGCGGACTGGGACCGGATCATGCGCGTGAACGCCAAGGGCGTGTTCTTCTGCCTGCAGCGCGTGGCGCGCGAGATGATCCCGCGCCGCAGCGGCGTCATCATCAACATCGCCTCGATCGCCGGCAAGGGCTACGCCGGCACGTCGAACGCCATCTACGCCGCCAGCAAAGGCGGCGTGATCTCGCTGACGCGCACGGCGGCCCAGCAGCTCGCGCCGCACAACATCAACGTCAACGCCGTCTGTCCCGGCACCACCGTCACCGCGCTCTCGGAGGACAACGTCGCCACCCGCGCGCGCGCCGAGGGCGTGTCCGTCGAGGAGATGAAGCGCCGGCGCGACGCGGCCATTCCGCTGGGACGACCGAACGATCCTGAGGACGTCGCGGCGCTCGTCACGTTCCTGGCCTCGCCGGGTGCGCGCAACATCACCGGCCAGTCCTTCAACGTGGACGGCGGCCTCATCTTCGACTGAGAGGCGACCATGGCCACGCAGCCTCCGTTTCGCGCCGATCAGGTCGGCAGTCTCCTGCGGCCGCCCGAGCTGCGCGAGGCGCGCGCGAAGGCCAGGGCCGGCGCACTCGCGCCCGCGCAGCTCAACGAAGTCGAAGACCGCTGCATCCGCGCGGCCGTCGCGCGGCAGGAATCGATCGGGCTTCGCGCGGTCACCGACGGCGAGTACCGCCGCGACTTCTGGCACCTTGATTTCATGTCGCAGCTCGACGGCGTGGGGACGACCGCGCCGGTGGGCATGGTCTTCCAGGCCGACGACGTGCCGCCGATGGCGACGATCACCGCCAAGGTGCGGTGCTCGAAGCCCATCATGCTGGACCACTTCACGTTCCTGAAATCCGTCGCGACGGCGACGCCGAAGCTCACGATCCCGTCGCCCGCGATGCTGCACATGCGTGGCGGTCGCAACGCGGTGTCGTCGCGTGCCTACCCGGACCTCGCCGAGTTCTGGCGCGATGCCGCGGCCGCCTATCGCACGGCCATCGGCCACCTCGGGGCCGCCGGCTGCAGCTACCTGCAGCTCGACGACGTGAGCTGGGCGTATCTCTGCGACCCGAAAGTGCGCGATAACTTCCTCGCCAACGGCGACGACCCGGCGACGCTGCCGCGGATCTACGCGGACCTCATCAATGACGCGCTGGCCCAGCGTCCGGCCGGCATGGCCGTGACGATGCACACGTGCCGCGGCAATTTCCGCAGCACGTGGTTCGCGGCCGGTGGCTATGCCGATCCGGTCGTCGAGGCGATGTTCTCGACGAACGTCGACGGCTATTTCATGGAGTGGGACACCGAGCGCGCCGGCGGCTTCGAGCCGCTGCGCCTGCTGCCGCGCGACAAGAAGGTCGTGCTCGGTCTCGTGACCACGAAATCCGGCGCGCTCGAGTCGACGGACACGCTGCGGCGCCGGATCGACGAAGCGACCAAGTACGTGCCGCTCGAGCGCCTGGGGCTGTCGCCGCAGTGCGGCTTCGCCAGCACGCACCACGGCAACACGCTGACCGAGGACGAGCAGTGGCGCAAGCTCGAGCGCGTCGTCGAGGTCGCGCGCGACGTGTGGGGAGCGTGAGATGAACGTCGGCGTCTCGATTCCGCTGCCCGCCTATCTGGTCGATCCGGGGCTCATGGCGAAGAAGGCCGAGGAGCTCGGCTTCGACTCGTTCTGGTGCGCGGAGCATCCGTTCATGCCCGTGAAGACGACGAGCCGCTTCCCCGGCTCGGCCGACGGCGTGATCCCCGAGACCTACGCGCACTTCGTCGATCCCTTCGTCGCCCTCGCGCGCGCCTCGGGCACGACCAGCCGCATCAAGCTCGGCACCGGCATCGTGCTCGTCCCGGAGCGGCATCCGCTGCTGCTCGCCAAGGAGGTGGCCACGCTCGATCTCTTCAGCGGCGGCCGGTTCCTGTTCGGCATCGGCGCCGGCTGGTTACGCGAAGAGACCGAGATCATGGGCGGCGACTTCGACCACCGCTGGACGCAGACGCGCGAGTCGGTGCTGGCGATGAAGCAGCTGTGGACGAAGTCGGAGGCGTCGTTCGAGGGCCGCTACTACCGATTCCCCGCCGTGAAGTCCAATCCGAAGCCGGCGCAGAAGCCGCACCCGCCGGTGCTCCTCGGCGGCGCGGCGAAGAACGTGCTCCAGCGCGTCGTGGCGTGGGGCGATGGCTGGCTGCCGAATCGCATCACGCCGGACGAGCTGCGTCAGGCGCGCGCGACTCTGGACCGGCTGGCGAAAGACGCGGGGCGCGATCCGTCGAAGATTACGATCACCGTCCACGGCCAGCCGCCCGATCGCGAGCTGATCAAGCGCCTGCTCGACGCGGGCGCCACGCGCGTGCTCGTGCGCCCGAACGCGGTGAAGACCGACGCCGAGATGGCCGAGCAGCTCACGCGGATCGCGGAGACCGTGCTGAGGTAATTCGGAGCAACGCCAGGCCGGCGCTCGCGCGTCGCAGCCAACGAGGGCCGCGACGCCGAGCGCCCGCTGAGGGCCCGGCCGAGCCGTGACCGCTTATTCGTCCTTCGGCCTCGACAACACCGCGATACAGCCCGTCAAGCAGTCGGGAAAGGCGTTGTTGGCCGGCAAGGGCACGAACACGTGGTTGTTCACGGCATTGGCGGCCACCGAA
>QHSO01000078.1 GCA_003220475.1 Candidatus Rokuibacteriota bacterium
CGGCCGACGAGGCCGACCAGTCGGCACGTCGCCAGGATGATCGCCATCTGAAGGAAGAACGTCATCGGCCTATTCTAAGACGCGTGGTGGCGCTGGCGGGCAAACCGGGCTACGATCACGCCACCCTGAACGCCAGGAGCGACGCCATGGCCGTCACGCAGGACCGTCTGATCTCCGGCGACAACCACATCGACCTCACGTACTGCCCGCCCGACCTGTGGTTCTCGCAGGCGCCGGCGAAGTGGAAGCTCCTGGCGCCGCGCGTGGAGGAGCTGGAGGACGGCCTGCACTGGTTCGTGGACGCGCAGGATCGCGGGATGTGGAACGGTGTCGGGCCCGGCTTCCTCAAGTACACGAAGGGGATGTTCGGCCACATCGACGAGATGAAGGAGCTGGGTTTCGAGTGGGGCAACACGCGCGAGGTCCGGCCGCGGCCGACGACGCCGGAGCTCCGCTTGGCCGACCTGGACCGCGACGGCGTCGAAGCGGAGATCGTCTACGGCTGCCTCATGATCAACGACCTCATCGACGCGGCGGACCGCCGCTCGTGGGCCAACAAGATCTACAACGACTGGGCGGCCGATTTCGCGAAGCGCTCGGATCCCACGCGCGTGTTCCCGCTGGCGATCATCCCGAACACCGATCCGATCGACGCGGCGGCCGAGGTGCGTCGATGCGCGAAGATGGGGCTGCGCGGCGGCGATCTCGCGTTCAAGCGGATGAGCCCGCCGCTCTACCACAGCGCGTGGTACGCGCTCTGGGAGGCGTCGGCCGAGTGCCGCTTCCCGATCTCGTTCCACTCCACGGGCTTCAAGGGCCTGCGCGCGCCGGACACGCCCGAGATGGAGAAGGAATTCAATCTGCAGTGGCGACTGGTGCGCTCGGCGCTGTTCCAGCTGGACACGATGGAGGTGCTCGTCTCGCTGTTGGCCTCGGGCGCCTGCGAGAAATATCCGGACTTCAACTTCGTGCTCGGCGAGTCCGGCGTGACGTGGCTGCCCTACGTGTTCGACCGGCTCGACACGGAATACCATGACCGCGCGCGCGGACTGAATTTCTCGATGAAGCCCAGCGACTACTTCAAGCGTCAGGGCTTCGTGACCTACCAGCAAGACCAGTACCTCGAGCCGATCATCCCGCTGATCGGCGAGGACAACATCATCTGGGGCGCGGACTATCCGCACCCCGACTGCATCTGGCCGGAGTCGCACGCGACGATCGAGAAGAACCTGGCCGCGATCTCGCCACGGGTGCGTCGCAAGATCGTGTTCGACAACGTGTGCCGGCTCTACGACCTGCCGCAGGGAAAGACGGCGCGCTGACTGCGACGCGCCGGCGGCTCGGCCGCTAGCGGCTGGTGCTGTGGTTGCTGCGCAGATGCGACGTCGAGCGCCACGCGCGCACCGGCGCCGAGCGATCTTCGCGCAGCCGGCTCATGTACTGCGTGCCGCGCGCCACGGCGGCGGCGATGGTCGGAAACGTGTCGCGCGACTCCTGGATGGTCTCGCCGGCGTAGTTGACGATGCGCCAGCGCCAGTCTGGTTTCTTCGGTGTTGAGAACGCCGTGACTTGCATAGGCACCTCCTCGCCTCCGAGGCCGGCCGGGAATTCGGCGACCAAGCGGGCCCCGAGAGACTATCACATCGCGGTGTCACACAGTCAGCCAGCGTCAGACCAATGACGCAGGGCCCGCCACGAACCGAGCCAAACACCTGATTTATATGACTGAAGCACCTCTGGCGTACTCCTTGCCTGAGAACGGGGCGAGGAGGTTGTCATGAACGCGCCAGCTGACAGCCATGCTCGCCATGTCTTGACGATGTATTCAAAGGACGCCCCCGAGTCGATCGTTTACTCGGGCCTGCTGCAAAAGCTCATCGCGGAGCAGATCCACAAAGCGGTGAACGAGGACCGAGAGACGCTGCGTGCGGAGATGCCGTGCAACATCGAGGAGCCCTGCGCCTTCGACAACGTCTGTGCGCATCACAAGGCGCTCGCCGGCGCAATTCTCGCGACTCAGCCCGTCGCGAGCTGACGCAGCGTCGCCGGCGCGCCCGGTGCGCGGCGTCGAGGTATCATGGCCGCCGCCATGGGTGGGCGGCGGCGTCTGATCATCTACGAGCCCTTCCGGTCGATTTTCTACGCGCCGCAGTTCGTGGCGCTGCACGGCGGCGACTTCGCCGCCGAGGCGCTCGACGTGGAGGTGGTGACGGCGAGCGCCGGAGTCACGACGACGGCGGCGCTGATGGACGGCCATTCGGAGATCGCGCTGGGCGGCATCATGCGCAGCCTCGACGTGGCCGATCGCGGTGGACCGTTCCTCGTGCACTTCGCCGAGGTCAACTCCCGCAACGGATTCTTTCTCCTCACGCGCCAGCCACGGCCGCATTTCACGTGGACCGATCTCGTCGGCACGACGGTGATCGACTTTGCGGAGGCGCCGACGCCGTGGCAGTGCCTGCTGACCGTGCTGCGCAAACACGGCGTCGATCCCGGCAGCGTTCGGATCGAGCGCACCCGACCGCTGCCCGACGCCCTCGCGGCATTCCGAGCCGGGCACGGTGACTTCTTCCAGACCGGCCAGCCGTTCACCGAGGCGCTGATCGCGGACGGGACGGCTCATCTCGCGGCGTCGATGGGCGAGGCGACGGGCCCCGTGCCGTTTTCCTCGTATATGACGACGCAACGATTTCTGCGGGATGGCCGGGACGTGCTGCTGCGCTTCACGCGGGCGCTCTATGCCGCGCAGCGCCGGATGGCGCGCGCCGATGCCAAGGAGATTGCCGACGTGATCGCGCCGGCGTTCGCCGACATACCGCCGGACATCCGCCAGCGCGCCGTCGCGCGCTATCTGGCGCAGCACACATGGGCGCGCGATCCGGTCATCCGTCGCGACGGGTACGACTATCTGCGGCGCATCCTGCTCGACGGCGGATTCATCACGCGGCCGCACCGCTACGAAGACCTGATCGACACCACGATCGCGACGCAGGTGATGGGGAGGTCCTGATGGCCAACGTGTGGCTCGCTCGCGTCGCGCTGCCGTCCGGCCCGGCCTGGGGTGCGCTGGTCGACGATCGGATCGAGATGGTGGCGAGCGACGCCGGCACCAACGGTGGCTTCTTCGCGTCGCTGCTGCAACTGCCGCGGCCGGCACGCGTGCTCGCCGAGCGCCGGCGCGGCGCGCAGAGCCTGAAAGCCGCGGACGTCCTGTCCTCGCCGTTCGGCGGGCTGGCGCCGCATCTGCTGCCGCCGCTCGATCTTCAGGAAGTCTGGGCGGCGGGCGTGACCTACGAGCGCAGCCGGGCGGCGCGCATGGAAGAGACCAAGGGGGCCGAGGATTTCTACGACAAGGTCTACACCGCCGAGCGGCCCGAGCTGTTTTTCAAGGGCTCGGCGTCGCGGGTCAGCGGTCACAACGGGCCCATCCGCATCCGCCGCGACGCCGCGTGGAACGTGCCCGAGCCGGAAATCGCGCTGCTCGTGTCCGCGCACGGCGAGATCGCCGGCTACACCGTGGGCAACGACGTGTCCTCGCGCGACATCGAGGGCCAGAACCCGCTCTACCTGCCGCAGGCGAAGATCTACCGCGAGTCGTGCGCGCTGGGGCCCGTGGTGTGGCTGACCGACGAGGAGACGGCGCCCGTCTTCGACATCGCCATCGCGATCCAGCGCCGCGGCTCGACGACCTGGGAGGGTAAGATTTCCACGTCCTCGATGCGCCGCTCGTTCGCCGATCTCGCGGACTGGCTCGGTCGGGACAACGTGTTTCCGTCGGGCGCCTATCTGTTGACCGGAACCGGGCTCGTGCCGGAGCCGGGGTTCTCGCTCGCCGCCGGCGATCGCGTGGTCATCACCGTCCCGCGGATCGGCACGCTCTCGAACGTCGTGGTGCAGGGAGGCTAGGCGCGTTCTCCTCGCACGTATCGTCCGGGCGCGGCCGCGGCTCTTCGCTTCGCTCGCCCTGGGCACGCTCGTCGGCCTCGGCCTCGTTGCCCTGACCGACTGGCGCGCGGCCACCCGCGTGCTCGTCGGCTGGGACGTCTACGTCGGGCTCTACCTGGCGCTGGCGACACACCTGATGTCGGTCTGCGACGTCCGTCGCATCCGCGAGCGCGCCGCGCTGGAAGACGAAGGGCAGCTCGCGATCCTCGTGCTGACGGTCGCCGCGGCGCTCGCCAGCCTCGGAGCGATCGTCGCCGAGCTCGGCTCGTCCGGCGGCACGCCGCGCCGGCCCGCCCAGGTCGTGCTCGCGGCGCTGACGATCCTGCTCTCCTGGGCGTTCATCCATGCGATCTTCGCGCTGCACTACGCCCACGAGTTCTACGACGAGACCGAGGGCGGCGGCATGGCGTTTCCCGGCGGCGAGGCCGCCCCCGATTACTGGGACTTCGTGTACTTCTCGTTCGTCATCGGCATGACCTCGCAGGTCTCCGACGTCGGCGTCACGAGCAGGCACATCCGCCGCACGGTCGCCGCCCACGGCGTCGTGTCGTTCGTCTTCAACGCCGCCCTCCTCGCGCTCACGGTCAACATCGCGGCCAGCGCGATCTAGAGGCGACGCGATACACGCCGATCTCGCCGGGCCGCGCTTGACAGGTCGGCGGCCGGGCCGATAATCCGTTCCCACGATGTCGAAGCCCCGCGTCGTCATGGATCCCGCGCAGACGTATCGGCATCTCGTGCCCGTCGATCGGCTGGCCGAGCCCGTGACGCCGAGCGACGACGTGTACGTCATCGCCCACATGGGAATCGCGCGCGTCGACGTCGCGCAGTGGCGGCTCTCCGTCGACGGTCTCGTCGAGCGTCCGTTCGAGCTCGACTACGACGCGCTGACGAGCCTGCCGGCGACCGAGGTCACCGCGGTGCTCGAATGCTTCGGCAACCCGGTGGAACCGGACGTGGCGACCCGCCGGGTCGGCAACGTCGTCTGGCGCGGTGTCCGGTTGGCGGAGCTCGTGCGCCGGGCCGGCCCGACACCCGAGGCGCGCTACCTCTGCGCCGAGGGCCTCGACTCGGGGACCTTCGCGAACGTCGACAGCGATCGCTACGTGAAGGACCTGCCGCTGGCGCGCGCGCTCGAGCCCGACGTCGTGGTCGTGTGGGCGATGAACGGCGCGCCGCTGAGTGCCGAGCACGGCTTCCCGGCCCGGGTGTTCGTGCCCGGCTACTTCGGCACCAACGCCGTGAAGTGGCTGTCGCGGCTAACTCTCACCGCCGAGCGGCCGGAGAGCCTGTTCACCACGCGGCTCTACAACCGGCGCGTGGACGGCGAGATGCGACCGGTGCGCGAGCTCGACGTGCACGCGGTCATCGTGACGCCGGCCGACGGCTCTGTGCTCACGCGCGGCGCGCGGTCGATCGGAGCACCGACGGCGGCGCGACGTGGGAGCCGGCACGCGTGGCCCCACGCGGCGGCGATCACCAGTGGCAGGCCTTCACGTACGTGTGGGACGCGGCCGCGCCGGGCCGCTATGCCGTGCACGCACGCGCGACGGACGAGCACGGCCGGCGGCAGCCGCCGACGGGGCGCAACCGCATTCATACGATCGACGTCACTGTCGAGTGAGCGATCCGCATCGCCGTCGCGCTCGGGGCGCGCGGCAGGAGGACGAGATGGCCAGCGAGCTGGAGCGGCGTGATCTTCTCAAGGGCCTCGGCGCCACCCTCGGCGGCGCCGCGCTCGGTCTCGGCGGCGCCGCGCTCGGTGTCGCGCGTGACGTCGCGGTCGCCGGCGTAGCGGAGGCGCAAGAGACGGCCAAGGGACGCGTCCCCGACACGCCGGTGAAGTTCGGTCACATCACGATCCAGTCGGGGCCGGGCGCGATCCTCGGGTTGCCGTCGCTCAAGGGCCACACGCTGGCCGCCGAGGAGATCAACGCCGCCGGCGGCCTGCTCGGCCGGCGCAAGATCGAGACGCTCACCGCCGACGAGGCGGCTGGTCCCGAGGCGACGGTGAAAGAGCTCAAGCGCATGAAGCTGGTCGAGAAGATCGACTACTTCTCGGGCGTGATCGCGGCGCACAACCAGCTGGCCGTTGGCCCCGTGGTGGAGGAGCTGAAGCTGCTGACCATCATGACCGAGGGTTGCATCGACAAGCTGTTCGAGATCGAGGTTCCGAATCCCCAGTATCTGTTCGGCATGACCAACATCCTGTCCGCCGACGGCGTCACCACCGCGCTTGCGGTCGCACGCGCGTGGCCGGAGGTCAAACGCATCGCCGTCATCAACCCGGATTACGCATTCGGTCGCTGGTTCCAGCTGCACTTCGATGCGGCACGCGAGAAGCTCTTGCCCGGTTCCGAGATCGTCTCGGAGGTGTGGGCGCCGTTCCCGAATACCACGGATTTCACCTCGCACATCACGAAGACCGTCGCCGCCAAACCCGACGTCGTCGTGACGTCGATGTGGGGCGGCATGTACGTGGCCTTCTACAAGCAGGCGCTGGGCCAGGGACTGTTCCGCCGCGCGCGGCTGGCCGGCAACATCAACTTCGGCGTCGTGCCGCAGGCGATCGGCAAGGATCACCCGGAGGGCGCCATCGCCGGCGTGCATTCCAACTACCACTTCACCTACGCGCCGGCCGGCGCGTCCGCGGCGAACAAACGCTTCGTCGAGGCATATCAGAAGCGCTGGAGCGAATACCCGTCCTATGCCGCCGAGGCCGCGTACACCGGCCTCTATCTCTTCAAGACCGCCGTCGAGCGCGCGCACAAGCAGGCGGGCGGCGGCTGGCCGGAGGACGACGCCGTCATCCGGCAGCTGGAGGGCCTCAGCATCGAGGCGCCGTCGGGCCTTGTCACGATCCGCAAGGAAGATCATCGCGCCTACAAAGACGTGAAGGTCGGCTTCAGCAAGAATCTGGCGGACTACCCGTTCGCGGTGTGGGATCCGGAGCGGATCATGACCATTCCGGTCGGCCAGATGACCGCGCCGCCGGGCTGGCCGAAGCCCGGCCGTGGTCACAACGATCCGTCGGCCACCGTGAACTGGATCAAGACGACGTGGAAGAAAGCGGGCGCGTGATGGCGACCGAGTATCCGGCCTTCAAGGCCGCGGCAGCGCACGTGGCGCCGGTCTTCCTCGATGCGGAGAAGACCGTGGCCAAGGCGTGCAGCCTCATCGCCGAGGCCGCACGCCAGGGTGCGGCGCTGATCGCGTTCCCCGAGACGTACATTCCGGCGTTCCCGCTCTGGTCGGCGGTGGTCGCGCCGATCCACAATCACGAGTGGTTCAAGCGCCTCGCGGCCAGCAGCATCCGCTGCCCGGGGCCGGAGCTGGAGCGCATCGCCGACGCCGCGCGCCGCGCCGGCATCGTCGTGTCGCTCGGCTTCAACGAGGGCACCGCGGACAGCGTCGGCTGTCTCTGGAACAGCAACGTGCTGATCGGCGAGGACGGCGCGATCCTCAACCACCACCGCAAGCTCGTGCCCACGTTCTGGGAGAAGCTCACGTGGGCCAACGGCGACGGCGCCGGTCTGCGCGTGTGCGACACGCGCCTGGGTCGCCTCGGCGTGCTGATCTGCGGCGAGAACACCAACCCGCTCGCGCGCTTCACGCTGATGGCGCAGGGCGAGCAGGTCCACGTCTCGACCTATCCCCCCGTGTGGCCCACGCGCGACCCGCGCGGTGGGGGTAACTACGATCTGGCCGCCGCCATCCGCATCCGCGCGGGCGCGCACGCGTTCGAGGCGAAGGCCTTCAACATCGTCGCCTCCGGTTTCATGGACGCCGCAATGCGCGAGGAACTGGCGACGCTGGGCCCGGAGGCCGCGCGCGTGCTCGACGAGAGTCCGCGCGCCGTCTCGATGGTCATCGGTCCCACCGGCGAGCCGGTGAGCGAGCGGCTCTCCGACCGCGAGGGCCTGCTCTACGCGGCGATCGACACGCGGGCCTGCGTCGAGCCCAAGCAGTTCCACGACGTCGTCGGCTACTACAACCGCTTCGACGTTTTCGATCTCACCGTCGACCGCACGCGCCGGCGTCCGGTGTCGTTCCGCGGGTCGGAGCCCGCGCCGGCCCCGGGCGAAGAAGACCTGGCAGGAGGACTGATGTCATGAGCGTCGTGGATCCCGTCTGGGCGGGCCTCGCCGAGCTGTCTGCCGCGTTCGAAAGCCGCGCGCTGTCGCCGGTCGACGTCGTCGGCGCGCTGCTCGCGCGCATCAAGGCGCGCGACGCGCTGCATGCATATATCGCTATATATGAATATGAGGCGCGGCTGGCCGCCGAGGCCGCCGACCGCGCGATCACGAGCGGCCACCGGATCGGGCCGCTGCACGGCATTCCGATCGCGCTGAAGGATCTCGTCGATCTCCAGGGCCGCGTCACCACGGGCGGCTCGAAAGTCTGGATCGACCGCGTCTCTCCGGTCACCGCCACGCTGGCGGAGCGGCTGATCGGCGCCGGCATGATCGTGCTCGGCAAGACGCACACCGTCGAATTCGCGATGGGCTCCTTCGGGACCAACACCCACCTGGGCACGCCATGGAATCCCTGGGATCTGGCTGTGCACCGAACGCCCGGCGGCTCGTCGAGCGGCTCTGCCGTCGCCGTCGCGGCGGGTCTGGCGCCGGCCGCGATCGGCACCGACACCGGCGGCTCCGTTCGACTGCCGGCCGCGTGGTGCGGCATCGTCGGTCTGAAGGTGACGGCGGGCCGCATCAGCACGCATGGCGTCCTGCCGCTGTCGTTCACGCTCGACACGCCGGGACCGATGGCGCGCTCGGTGGAGGACGCCGCGCTGCTCTTCCGCGCGCTCAACGGACCCGACCCCCAAGACCCGCCGACGCTCGCGTGGACGCCGTCCGATCCGATGCCGACGCTGCGTCGGGGCGTGAAGGGGCTGCGGCTCGCCGTCATGCCGGAGGACGAGCGGCTCGGCGTCGACGCCGAGGTGCTCGCGGCCTACGACGCGTCGGTGAAGAAGTTCGCCGGCCTGGGCGCCGAGATCGTCCGCGTCAGCCTGCCCAACCGCTTCGCCGACTATGCCGCCGGCGTCGGCCGCATCATCGGGGCGGAGGGCTATCGCTTCGTCGGCCACCTCGTCGACGACGCGAGCCTGCCGGTCGATCCCCACATCCGGCCGCGCATCCAGGTTGGCCGCGGCATGTCCGCGCGCGACTATCTGCTGGCCTTGGCCGAGCGCGAGGAGCACCGTCGCGCCTTCGTCCGCGCGCTGGCCGACGTGGACGCGCTGCTGACACCGACTGCGCAGACCGCGGCAATCCCGATCGCCAAGGTCGACCAGTCGGGGACGGCGGCGTTCTTCACCCGGGCGGGGAACTATCTCGGGCTGTGCGGGCTGGCGGTGCCGAACGGCTTCACGACGGACGGGCTTCCGACCTCACTCCAGATCCTCTGCCACGCCGGGCGCGAGGACATGGCGCTGCGCATCGGCTGGACCTACGAGCAGGCGAGCGAGTGGAAGGCGCGCAGGCCGCCCGAGCCGCACTGAGCGCTCAGCGGCTCCGCTGCATCCAGACGCGCACCATCTTCATGGCTTCCTGGATGGTCGCCTCGGGACCGGAGATGCGGAAGGTCGCGCCCTCGAGCAACTCGGTGGTTTCCAGACGGCACTTGCGCTGCGAGCACCACGTCGCGATCGCGTTCTCGAGTGACTCGAGATCCCGCCCGAAGTAGGCGAACTCGTAACTGTCCATTCCCGCCGCTCCCGTGCCGAAGTGCGGAACATTGGTCCTACCCGACGCGCCGTTGACGTCGTGACGGCGCAGCAAGGCGAATGCCGCGCGGAGCAGCCGCGAAAATCGCGACGACGCCGCGCGCGTGCCCGTCACGCGTCCGACGCTGACGTGTCGGGCGTCAGCCCGCTGTCGCGCGTCGCGACGAGCTTCGTGTGCGGTCATGCGGCGCGGATCACGGTCCGCTCGGCGGAGCATCGCGAGCAGACGCCAATCTTCCAGGCGAATCGTTGATCCTGCCGCAAGCGCTGGGTCGCCATGCTCACCTGGCTCGCCGGAACGCCGACGGCCGTCGCCAGGCAGTCCGTGCAGATGAAGCCCGGATGCTGTCGCAGGAAGCGATCGATCAGTTGGTACGACGCATCCATTCGCGAACCATCCGAATCGCCTCACGGATCGTGTCGTCCCGACCAGAGATGCGCGCCCGCGCCCCGTCGAGGAACGCGGTGAACGACGCAACGGTGTGCTTGAACACGTGGAGGTCTCGCCCGAAGCAGGCGAACTCGTAACTGTTCATGACCCCGGCTCCCTGGCCCCTGAGGAAAACCGTTCTCACCCGAAGTGACAATGACAACGTTGTTTCGCAGCAAAGCGAATGCCGCGCGCATCGGCCGCGAATCACGCGTCGAGCGGCGTCAGGCGTCGAACGCTGATGTGTCGGGCGTCAGCCCAGTGTCGATCGAACGGCTCGATGCAACGGTCACACCGACGGCTTGACTTGGTTGCCGCAACGCAGTTTCATGGCGTCCACCCGGGAGGTCTCATGCGTTCCGATCGCGTGTTGACGACCATCGACTTCCACACCGCCGGCATCGGGATGCGGCTGCTCACGAGCGGTCTCGGCCGCGTGCCCGGCGCGACCATCGCGGACAAGCGCCGCTGGTTCCAGGAGCATCTCGACGATCTTCGGACGGGCCTGTGCCTGGAGCCGCGCGGTCACCGTGGCCTGCTGATCGCCGTGATGACGGAGGCCGTGACGCCCGGGGCGGAGTTCGGCCTGTTCTTCATCTACCCGGGTGGCTACTACGTCTCCTGCGGCGAGGGCACCATCGGCGCGGCGACGGTGGCGATCGAGACCGGGATGGTCCGGCGCCAGGGTCCGGAGACACGGATCCTCGTCGACACCGAGGCGGGGCCCGTCGAGACGATCGCGCGCTGGGAGGACGAGCGCGTGCGCGAGGTCACCCTCAAGTGGACGCCGTCGTTCGTGGCGCTCGCCGACCAGGTGGTCGAGGTCGAGGGCGTGGGCGAGGTTCCCCTCGACATCGCCGTGGGCGTCGGCAACGTCTTCGCCGTCGTCCAGGCCCCGCACGTCGGCGTCGCCATCCGGCGCGAGCATGTCAAACGCATCGCCCAGCGGGGGATGGCCGTCCGCGCCGCCGTCAACGCGCAGCTGCGGGTCGACGTCCCGGGCATCGGCAAGACGAGCGTCGACAACGTGCTCGTCCACGAGCTGCCCGACGCCCACGGGGTGTCGCCCAACGCGCTGGTGTGGGGCCCGGGCCAGGTCGACGCCGCGCCGTGCGGCTCCGGGACGTGCGCGCGCATGGCGCTGTTCCACCAGCGCGGCCTCATGCGCGTCGGCGCGACGTTCGTCAGCCGCGGACTGCTCGGCCTCGACTTCACGGGGCGCATCGCCGGTGAGACCACGGTCGAGGGTCAGCCGGCGATCCTGCCGGAGATCACCGGCACGTCGTACCTCACGGGCCTCAGCCAGTTCCTCTTCGATCCGGCCGATCCGGTCCGCGCCGGCTACCTGCTCGACACGTGAGGCGATGAAGACCCTCGTCCTTGGCGGCGGCGTGGTCGGCGTGACCACCGCGTACTTCCTGGCCAAGGCCGGCCACGAGGTCACGCTGGTCGAAGAGAAGAGCGCGCTGGGACTGGAGGCGACCGCCGGCAACGCGGGCATCATCGCGCCCGGCCATTCCTTCGCGTGGGCGTCGCCGCGCGCGCCGCGCATGCTGTGGCAGTCGCTGCGCGGCGCTGAGACCGCGATCCGCGTGCGACTCACGCGCGATCCCCGGCTCTACGCGTGGGGGCTGCGCTTCCTGCGCGAGTGCACCTCGGCGCGCGCCCGGCGCAACACGCTCATCAAGCTGCGCCTGTGCCAGTACAGCCAGGCGGTGATGAAGGAGCTGGTCGCGAACGAGGGCATCGAGTACCAGGCGATCAGCAAGGGTGCGCTGTACCTGCACCGCGATCCGGTCGAGCTCGAGGCGGGGATCAAGAAGATGGCGCTGCTCGCCGAGCACGGACAGAAGCAGGAGATCCTCGACGCGAGCGCGCTGGCGCGTCTGGAGCCGGCATTCGAGCCGGTGAAGTCGAAGATCGCGGGGGCCATCCGCGATGTCGGCGACTCCAGCGGCGATTCGCGCGTGTTCTCGGAGGAGCTGGCGCGGGTCGCGCGCGACAAGCACGGGCTCACCGTGCGGTTGAACACGCGCGTCACTGCGCTGCGTTCGGACGGCGACCGCATCGACGGCGTCGTGACAGCCGACGGTGTGCTGGGGGCCGACAATTACGTGCTGGCCGCCGGCGTCGGCGCCCCGGTCCTTGCGCGGACGGCCGGCGTGAGCCTGCCGATCTACCCGGCGAAGGGCTATTCGTCGACATTCCCCCTGAAGCCCGGTGGCCTCGCGCCGACGATCTCGGGCGTGGACGAGCAGTGGCTGGTCGGCTGGTCCCGCCTCGGCGATCGCCTGCGACTGACGTCGACCGCGGAGTTCACCGGTTACGACTGGGGCTGGACGCCGCGCGACTTCAACAACATCCTGCGACTCGCGCGCGACCTCTTTCCCGAGGCCGCCGACTACGAGCGCGGCGAGTATCGCGCCTGCCTGCGGCCGATGACGCCTGACGGCCCGCCGATTCTCGGCCTCGGTCGCCACCGCAACCTCGTCTTCAACTGCGGCCACGGTCACATGGGCTGGACGATGGCGTGCGGAACCGCGCGTCTCGTCGCCGACCTGATGACCGGCCGGATGCCCGACCTGGACCTGGATGGCCTGACCGTCCGACGTTGATCGACGTGCGGTCGAGGAGGCGCTGATGAACTACGGCGTGGTGCTTCCGATCTGGCAGCTCACGGTCGCCGACGCGGAATCGCTGACGACGCGGGCGGAGGCGCTGGGTCTCGACGGCGTCTTCGTGCCGGACCACATCCTGGCCAAGCCCGCCACGACCCAGCACTATGGCGGGCACTGGCCCGATCCGTTCGCGCTCCTCGCCTATCTCGCGGGGCGCACCGAGCGCGTGCGTCTGGGCGCCAGCGTAATCGTCCTGCCGTACCGGAGCGCGGTCGTCGCGGCCAAGGCGGCGGCCACCGTGGATCAGGCCTCGCGCGGCCGCTTCATCTTCGGCGTCGGCGTCGGCTGGGACGAGGCCGAGTTCGCCGATCTGCGCCTGCCGTTCCGCGAGCGCGGACGTCTGAGCGACGACTACATCCGTGCGATCAAGGCCGCGTGGGCCGCGGACGTGCCGGAGTACACGGGCACGTATGTGAGCTTCTCCGGCGCGACGTTTTCGCCGCGACCCGTGCAGCGACCGAATCCGCCGATCTGGGTCGGCGGCGCGCCCGGCGCGGTGTCGAGCCCGGCCGTGCGCCGGTGCGCCGAGCTCGGCGACGCCTGGCATCCGCTGGCGCTCAGCCTCGACGACATCGAGAAGGGCTATGCCACCGTGCGCGATCTCGCCGTCCGCCACGGGCGGCGCGAGCGCCCGGGTCTGGCGCCGCGCAATCTCCTCGATCTCACCGACGGCGACAAAGGCCGCGGCCGCGCGGCGTTCCAGGGGTCGGTGGCCGAGGTGGCCGCGGACGTTCGGCGCGTGCGCTCGCTGGGCGCGGAGTGGATGACCTTCGACCTGCCGCGCGCCGGCGTGCCCGCGATGCTGCGCGCGATGGAGCGGCTGGCCGGCGAGGTGAAGCCCGCGGTCGTCTGAGCGGCGGTTTACTTCTCGCCGAGGTAGGTCTTGCGCACGAGGTCCGAGCGCAGCAGCGCAGCGGCCGCGTCGTGCAGGACGATGCGCCCCGTCTGGATGACGTAGCCCCGGTGCGCCACGCGCAACGCCATCCGCGCGTTCTGCTCGACGAGCAGGATCGTCGTTCCCTGGCGGTTGATGTCCTGGATGATCCGAAAGATCGTCTCGACGAGGATCGGCGACAGGCCCATCGAGGGCTCGTCGAGCAGGAGCAGCTCCGGTCGCGCCATCAGCGCGCGACTGATTGCGAGCATCTGCTGCTCGCCGCCCGAAAGCGTGCCACCTTTCTGGGTGAGACGCTCGCGCAGCCGCGGGAACAGCGAGAGGACGCGCTCGAGATCGGGCGCGATCCCGTCGCGGTCGCGACGCGCGAAGGCGCCGAGCTCGAGGTTCTCGAGCACGCTCATGCGGGGGAAGATGTGGCGGCCCTCCGGCGACTGTGCGACGCCCAGCCGGACGATGCGGTCGGTGGCCAGCGTGTCGACGCGCGTGCCGTTGAAGGTCACGCTGCCACGCCGGGGCCGGACGAGGCCGAGGATCGTGCGCAGGGTCGTCGTCTTCCCGGCGCCGTTGCCGCCGATGAGCGTGACGATCTCGCCGCGCTCGACCGACAATGAGAGCCCGCGCAGCGCCCGGATGTTGCCGTAGTAGGTGTGGAGGTCGGCGAGCTCGAGCATCGCGCTACACGCCGGGCACGACGGGCTCCTGCGGGGCGCCGGTCCCAAGGTAGGCCTCGATCACGCGCGGATGCCGCTGGATCTCGGTCGGCGTGCCTTCGGCGATGCGCGTGCCGTAGTCGAGCACGGTGATGCGATCGGAGATCCGCATGACCACCTGCATGTCGTGCTCGATCAGCAAGATCGACAGCGACAGCTCGCGACGCAGCAGGCCGATCAGGTCGGTCAGCGTGTGCGACTCGCGGGGGTTCATGCCCGCGGTCGGCTCGTCGAGCAGGAGCAGCCGCGGCTCCGTCGCGAGCGCGCGCGCGATCTCCAGCCGCCGCTGATCGCCGTACGGCAGATTGCGCGCGAGCTCGTCTTCCTTGCCGCTCAGGCCGACGAACGTCAGCAGTGAGCGCGCCCGCTCGCGCGCGCGCGCCTCCTCGGCCCTCACGCGCGGCGGCCGCAGCACGGCGCCGGCCACGCGCGCCTCGAGCCGGCAGTGCTCGCCGACCAGCACGTTGTCGAGCACGGTCATGTACTGAAACAGGCGGATGGACTGGAAGGTGCGCGCGATGCCGCGCGCGACGATCGCGTTGGGCCGCAGCCCGACGAGACTGGCGCCGGCGAACGTGAGGCGGCCGGCGTCCGGCCGGATGAGGCCCGTGACCACGTTGAAGAACGTCGTCTTGCCCGCGCCGTTGGGGCCGATCAGGCCGATGATGCCGCCACGCGGGACCACCAGATCGACCGCATTCAGCGCCACGACGCCGCCGAAGGCCTTCGTGAGTCCGCGCACGTCGAGGAGCGCGTCGGCCTGCGCGACCGGACCCGTCGCGATTTGCTCGCGCAGCCAGCGCGGAATCGCCTCGACGCGCGGCGGTGCGGCGTCGAGCGCGGCCGCCTCGTCGACATCCGCGCCGGCGAGCGGTTGCACGCGCCGGCCCGCCAGTCCTTGAGGCCGCAGCAGCATCACCAGCACCAGGCCCAGGCCGAAGAAGAACCAGCGCCAGAGCGTGAGGTCGAGCGACACGAGCGCGGGCACGCCGAGCGTGCGGCCGATGCCGCGCACCAGGAACGTCGTCTGCGAGAGGATGACGCGATCGAACACCGTGATCAGCATGGCGCCGAGCACGACGCCGCGAATGCTGCCGGCGCCGCCGAGGACGACCATGCAGAGCAGCATGATCGACACCTGGAACTCGAAGGCGCCCGGCGTGATGGCCTGCAGCTTTGCCGCGTACACGGATCCGGCGAAGCCCGAAAACGAGGCGCCGAGCGCGAAGGCGAGCAGCTTCGTCGATACCGGGTTGACGCCCGTGCAGTCGGCGGCGGTCTCGTCCTCGCGGATGGCCATCCAGGCGCGGCCCAGCCGCGAATCGCGCAGCCGGGTCATCGCCCACACCGACGCGGCGCCGATGATGAGAATCAGGAAGTACCACGGCACGGGATCCGTCTCGAACGGCACACCGGGCAGATACGGCCGGCCCACCGGGTTCACGCCGTTCTCACCACCGGTGAGGTTGAGGCGCTCGATCGGCCGCCAGCCGCCGATCTCGATCGTGACGTCGCCGAGGTTTCTGATCGCCACGGGAATGATCTCGCCGAACCCGAGCGTGATGATGGCCAGGTAGTCGCCACGCACGCGCAGCGTGGGCGCGCCGATGACGAGGCCGAGCAGCGCCGAGACCGCGGCGGCCACCCAGATGCAGAGCCAGAAGCTCCATGCGTGGCCGTAGAGCGGCGAGCCGAGCACGGGTGAGTTGAGCAGCCCCATCGCGTACGCGCCGATCGCGAAAAAGGCGGCGTAGCCGAGGTCGAGGAGCCCCGCGTAGCCGACGACGATGTTCAGTCCGAGCGCCAGCAGCATGTAGATCATGCCGTCGGACACCGCGTGGACCGTGTGCAGGCCAACGGCCTGATCGACGAACGGGTAGGCGACCAGAACGACGGCGAGCACCGCCGCGCCGAGTCGGCTGTTCACGGGCTCACGCTTTGTCGGGTGTCCGCTCGCCGAGCAGCCCGTGCGGGCGGAAGACGAGCACGATGATGAGAATGGAGAAGACGATGGCGTTGGTCCAGCGCGCCGAGATGTACTGATCGCTCCACGCGGAGAGGAAGCCGATGACGAGGCCGCCCAGCGCGGCGCCGCCCATGCTGCCGATGCCGCCCAGCACCGCGGCGGTGAATGCACGCAGGCCCGCCTGATAGCCCATCCACCACATACCGATGTTGTAGTACATGCCCTGAATCAGTCCCGCCGCGCCGGCCAGGGCGCCGCCGACGAGGAACGTGACGAGGATCGTGCGCTCGACGTCGATCCCCATCGCCTGCGCGGTCTCGCGGTCCTGCGCGGTCGCCCGCATCGCTTTGCCCCAGCGCGTGCGCCTGACGAAGTAGGTGAGCGCGATCATGAGCGGGATGGTGGCGACGACGACGAGCACGTCCTTCGTGGTGAGGAAAATCGCGGAGTCGATGCCGAACCACTCGCGCAGGATATCGACCGACGGAAAGACATCGGGGTAGGCGATCGGCGCGGGCCCTTTCCAGAGCAGGGCGACGTTCTCGAGCATGAAGGACACGCCGATGGCCGTGATCAATGGCGCCAGCCGCGGCGAGCGGCGCAGCGGCCGGTAGGCGATGCGGTCGATGGCGACGTTGAGCCCCGCCGTGGTGAGCATCGTCAGCACGAACACCAGCGGCAGCACTGTCACCAGCTGCCAGCCGCCGAGCGTGCCGGTGACGCCGAGCAGCCCGAACCACGCGAGCGAGATGAAGAGGCCGAGCATGAACACGTCACCGTGCGCGAAGTTGATGAGCTCGATGATGCCGTAGACCATCGTGTAGCCGAGCGCGATGAGGGCGAAGACGGCGCCGCGGGTGAGCCCGTTGATCGTCTGCTGGACGAGTACCTCCCACCAGGTCATATGGAAATGGGGGGCCCCGAAATGGCCCCCCATACCCCCCAGCGCTCGGAGCGCCCCGGCAAAGCCGTGGCGCTCCTCGATCGTCGGGTCACCCCTAGCGGTCCGCTAAGCACCCGCCGCGGTGCTACTCCAGAATGGTTTCAAACTGGAACTTGCAGCCGAGGGGGGTGTCGGTTTTGACGGCCTTGAAGCCCGACATCGTGTCGTAATCGACGTCGCCGTTCTCGTCGAAGCTCCACTTGCCGTTGATGCCCTCGAAGTTCTTCGTCGACGCGATGGCCTTACGCACGGCCTCGCGCTTCTCGGCGACGTCCTTGGCCTTCTCGATGGTCGGCGCCGCGCGTTTGATGGCGTCGATGATCACGCGCGTGCCCTCGGCGGCGTACAGCGCGTAGGAGGTCGGCTCCTTGCCGTACTTCGCCTTGTACGTCTCGTACGTCTTGGCGCCCACGCCGCGCATCTTCTCGAACGGCAGGCCCGCGAACGTGATGCGCATCTCGGTCCCCAGCGCGGCGTCGCAGGTCGCCCCCTTGAGCAGCTCCTCCTCCAGCAGGCCGTCGGGACCCATGAAGCGCGTGCGCGGCGCGGTCAGCCCGACCTCTTTCATCTGCCGGATGATGACCTGTGCGCCCGTCTCGATGACGCCGCCCAGATAGACGAGGTCGGCGCCCGAGGCGCGGACCTTCGTCAGCACGGGCTTCTGATCGGGCTGCTTCCAGTCGATGCCCTCGTTGGCGACGACGGGCAGGCCGATCTTCTTCGCGGTGGCCTCGAACACGTCCGCGATGCCCTTGCCGTAGAGCTCCTGGTCGTTGAGGATGTAGACCTTCTTGACGCCGAGGCGCTTGGCCCACTTGGCGCCCACTGCGCCCTGGATGTCGTCGGCGGGGATCGGGCGGAAGTAGTTCACGAACCCACCGGGCCGGTAGATCTCGGGCTCGCCGGGGGCGGCACCCCGCTTCTTGGTGAGGCCGGGATACGTGTTGGCCGGCGTCATCTGCGCCATGTGGGCGCGGTTGGTGATCGGAATCGAGACCTTGGCGGCGCCGCGGTCTGCGGCGACGCGTCGTCGAGGTTCACGACCTCGAGGCAGTAGCCGGCCACCGCGCCGTTGACCTCGGACACCGCGAGATCGACGCCGTTCTTCATGCCGGTGCCTTCGGGCAGCATCGCCCCTTGCATCGGCCACGACGTGTACAGTCGCAGCTTGCCCTTCGGACAGGACTGCTGCGCGGCGGCGTTGCCGCCGGCGGCGACGAGGGATACGAGCACGACGGCGAGCGTGATGACCCGTGAGACTCTCATGGCTGGTCCTCCGATCGGACGCTCGATCGCAACAG
>QHSO01000079.1 GCA_003220475.1 Candidatus Rokuibacteriota bacterium
GGCTTCAGAGGATGCCGACACCGACGACCGGCACCCCGAGATCGCTGGCCGCCTTGAGCTGATCGCCTGCGACGTTGCCGAGGCCGCCCGAGTAGATCGGCAGCGCCTCGCTGAGCGCGAACTCCATGCTGAAGTAGGCGACCCGGATCAGAGTCGACTGCGCGTGGGCCTGCTCGAACCAGGCCGGTCTGCTCATATATAGATGTCGCCGATCGAGCAGGTCTGCCACCCGCTGTCGGTAGTCTGGTCGAGCGAGGAGGGCGGCCCACGGGTTGTGGGTCAACGCCCAGAGCTCGGCATCGAGCTGAGCCCACAGCTCGTCGGCGCTGCGGTTCCACGACCATCGCAGGTTGAGCGCGAGCTCGGTGAGCGCCTGGGCCGAGGTCATCGGACCCCCGGCAAGACGAAGTGAAACGTCGCGCCGTGATCGGGATTCGACGTCGCCCAGAGCCGGCCCCCGTGCGCGTCGATGATCGAGCGGCTGATCGACAGCCCCATGCCCATGCCACCCGGTTTGGTGGTGAAGAAAGCGCTGAACATCTGCTCCGCGCTGCTCGGATCGATTCCGACCCCGGCGTCCTGCACGGCTACCAGCACGGCATCACCGTCGTGCGCCTGCGATCGAATCAGCAGCTCGCGCGAGCGGTCGTCGATCGACGTCATGGCTTCGATGCCATTCATCACGAAGTTGATGAGCACCTGCTGCAGCTGGACGCGATCGCCCAGAACGGGCGGCAATCCGGGCGTCAGGTCGAGCCGTAACGACACTCCATGGCTGCGAACTTCGGGGCCGACGAGCGGCACGATGTCGCGGATGACATCGTTGATGGCCAACGCGGTTTTCTGCGGAACCGTCCGCGTCGCGAGCTGGCGGATGCGCTGGATCACGTCGGCCGCGCGGTGGCCGTCCTTCACGATCGCATCGAGCGCTTCGCGGACGCTGTCGAGCTCGGGCTGGGACGCCGCCAGCCAGTTGAGGGATGCGTTGGCGTCGGCCACGATGGCGGCCAGCGGCTGATTGACCTCGTGGGCGATCGACGCGGTGAGCTCGCCCAGCGTCGTCACGCGGGTCACGTGCGCAAGCTCCGCCTGCGCCTGCTGCAACGCCTCCGACGCCCGCGCGTGCTCGGTGAGGTCGCGGGTGATCGCGAGCGCGGCGTCGACTCGTCCCGAATCCGGTCGCAATGGAGAATACGTCGCCGCCAGGTACCGTCGGCCGGACGGCGTGGGAAACCAGCCGACGAAGCTGGCCTCCTGCCCCCCGAAGCATCGGTCGAAATTTGGCTTGTACGTCTCCTCGAAGGGCGCCACACCCGAGAGCGCGTCGACGCGCATCCCGACGATCTTCTCGGCCGGCAGTTTCCAGCGCCGCTCGAAGGCCGCGTTGACGCGCTGATATCGGTAATCTCTCCCGACGATGTAGACGGCGTCGGGTGAGCTGTCGAAGACGTGTCCCGTCAGGTATTCCGCTCGCTTGCGCTCGGTGATGTCCATGACGGTCACGAGCACGCTGTCGAGTCGAGCGGACGACGGCGCGAACGTGAGCGTGAAGAGGATGGTGAGCCTTTGCCCCTTCAGATCTTGAACCACCCCCTCGGCCTCGAAGGACGTGCGGCCCTCGGCGAGGCCCACGAGCACCTCGACGAACGCCGCTCGGGTCTCGGGCACGGAGATCTTGTTCAGGGAGATGAGGAGCTCGACCTTGCTGCCGGCCGCGAAGAGCTTGACCGCGGCATCGTTGACGTCGACGATCCTCACGCTCCGCGCGGCGTGCCGGACGAACTCGGGGTGCGCGGCGAAGTATGCGCGGAAATCGCGCACGCCACCGGCTCTCAGCTCATCGATCGTCGCCTTGACGTCGGAGAAATCTTCCTCGAGGATCGCAACTCCGGTTGAGTCGAAGATATAGCGGTATCGCTTCTCGCTCTCGCGCAGGCGCCGAAATATCGACAGGCTCGTCAGCGCGTCGGCGAGCCGACGCCCGATTGCCTGGAACAGAAGCTCCTCCTGCGTGGTCCATATCCGAGGGTACGAACACTGGCTGAGACCGAACATGTATGGCTGATCGCCCTTGGGGTAGAGCGCCATGACGATCCTGGACTGGATGCCGAGACTCTTCGCCAGGTCGGGCGCCAGCGGATAGTCTCCGTCCGGCCCGAATCGCACGGGACCGCTCGATGCCCTCACGGTTCGGAGCACCGCGGCCGTCTGCCGATCCATGGGCAGCTCGATACCCACGCGGTAGCGACCGGGAAACTCCGGACGCGTCCGCTGCATCTTCACGCCGTGTGAGGGCGCCTCCGGATCGCAGGGATAGAGCAGCCACGCGCGATCGCAGTCGAAGATCGACAGCGTCGCGTCGAGGACGTCGCTCATCATCGGCTCGAGATCGTTCGCCCCCTGGATGGCGCGGTGCACCCGATCCATGCTCTCGACGCCCCACCGACGTGCCTGGCGCTCGTCCTCGGCCCGCTTACGCTCGGTGACATCGACCATCACGCCGCGCAGCCTGACCACGCGATCGTTCTCCAGCACCAGCGTGACCAGGTCACGCAGCCAGACCACACGGCCGTCCGCGGCGATCATCCGGTACTCGAAGTCGTGATCGCGCTTCTCGCCGACCGCCGTCTCGCGGACTGGCACGGCCCACTCGCGATCTTCCGGGTGAAGGTGATCCTTCCAGAATGTCGGGCCGGAGAGCCACCGCTCCACGGGATATCCGAGAATGCGCTCGGCCTGGCTGTTCACGAATGAGAACTGCAAGGTCGTCGCGTCGGCTTCCCACACGATCCCGTCGACGGAGTTGACCAGGTCTCTGAACCGATGCTGCGTCGCCACCGCGTCGGCGACCGCCTCCTGCAAACGGTTGTTACTCCGCTCGAGCTCCGTGGTCCGTTCGCGCACCCGGGTCTCCAGCTCCTCCCGGGCGCTCCTCAGCGCATCCTCACTCCGGCGTCGGGCCGCGCTCATGACGGCCAACAACGCCGCCAACAAGCTGAAGATGAGCACGCGCGGGGTCTCGGCGACTTCGATCGTGAACGCATCGAAGGGCGGGGTGAAATAGTGCGCGAAGGCGACGCTCGCCAACACCCAGGCCACCAGCGCCGGCACCAGACCGCTGATCCACCCCGTGGCGAGAACCGCCACCAGCAACAGCTGCGCGGCGGCCAGCACGACCGGCCGAAGCCACAGCGCCAGCAGCACCGCGACGGCCACGGACGACACGGCCACCCCGTATCGAACGACGGCAAACCCCGCGATGTAACGTTGCACCCTCATCTCGCTGCGCCCTTGCCGGCATCCTAGGTGGTGCGGCCCAAGACATCTACCCTACCTTGGTCGGGTGCAGCCCCCCGAGAATCCGGCATGCCGTAACCGGCCGCGCCTGCCGGTCGTTCAAACGCGATGAGGTGATCTGGCGCCTGCACCGGCAGCCGTGTTCGGCGCACGCTCGAACTCCATCTCGATGGTCGCCCCCACCAGAGGATCGAGGGTCACGCCGAACAGGGTGTCGTTGCCGGAACGGGTCAGCACGATCGACGGCCACGGTCCGCCGGCGTCCTTCAGGATGACGCGGTTACCTTTGGTCACCACGCGGCCCGACCAGCTCGACGACCGCGCAAGGTTGTTCGTCCCCCACGCAACCCGCGTGCACTTCGCGGTGAACGTTGCATCGTCCTCGATCCGAAGCGTGCAGTCGGCATCGTCGTCGTAGTACACCATGCCGAGTTGCCAGTAGCTGCCGTGCCACGTCCCGCTGAACTCGCGCGCCCCGGGAAGCGCCGAGGCCCCTCCAGAGCCACCGATCCGTGAGCTTGGCCCGGCACAGCCGGCGAGCAGTACGAGCAACGCGACGATCGAGATCAATGCGCCCATATCCTTCAGACGCCACCTTCGGGACAGTGGTTTCATCCGAGGGAAACGAACGCATGCCCTCCAGCATCGAGAGAGATGGGAGACAACCGTGTGAACAGTAACTTGACTGCGCCGTAGGACGTCGACAGAGCATGTGGATCGTCAAAGTCGCCCTGCAGCGACCGTACACCTTCGTCGTCGTGGCGCTGCTGATCCTGCTCGCCAGCCCGGCGATCGTTCTCCGCACACCGACCGACATCTTCCCGAGCATCAACATCCCGGTGATCGCGGTCGCCTGGCAATTCACCGGCCTGAATCCGGAAGAGATGGAAGGGCGGATCACCACCCAGTACGAGCGGGTCCTCACCACGACCGTGGACAACATCGAGCACATCGAGTCGACGACCGTCAACGGCCAGTCGATGATCAAGATATTCTTGCAGCCGAACGCCCGCCTCGATACCGCGAACGCGCAGGTGACGGCGGTCTCGCAGACGATTCTGCGCCAGCTGCCCGCCGGCACTCAGCCTCCGTTGATCATCAACTACAGCGCGTCGACGGTGCCGATCCTTCAGCTCGCGCTGTCTGGCATGTCGGAGGCGGAGCTCAACGATGTCGGCCTCAACTTCTTGAGGACCCAGCTCGTCACGGTGCCGGGCGCGTCGATCCCCTACCCGTACGGCGGCAAGCAGCGCCAGGTCATGGTCGATCTCGATCAGCGTCTGCTCCAGTCGAAAGGGCTTTCGCCGGCCGACATCGTTACCGCAATCGGCCAGCAGAACATCGTGCTGCCGTCCGGGACCGCCAAGATCGGGCCGTTCGAGTACGACGTGGCCATGAACGCCAGCCCGCGGACGGTGGCCGAGCTGAACGACCTCCCGGTCAAGGTGGTCGGCAACTCGACGATCTACCTCCGCGACGTCGCCCATGTGCGCGACGGATTCTCGCCGCAGACGAACATCGTGCGCCGGGACGGCAGCCGCGGAACGCTCGTCACGATTCTGAAGAGCGGCAGCGCGTCCACGCTCGACGTCGTGGCCGGCATCCGCACGCTGCTGCCCCGCGTGATTACGACGCTCCCGCCGCAGCTCAAGGTCCAGCCGCTGGCCGACCAGTCCATCTTCGTGCGGGCGGCGGTGAGCGGCGTGATCCGCGAGGCGGTCATCGCCGCCTGCCTCACCGGCCTGATGATCCTGCTCTTCCTCGGGAGCTGGCGAAGCACGCTCGTCGTGATCACGTCGATCCCGCTCTCGATCCTCACCTCGCTGGCGATCCTGAGCGCGATCGGTCAGACGCTCAACGTGATGACGCTCGGCGGGCTCGCGCTCGCCGTCGGCATCCTCGTGGACGACGCCACCGTGGAGGTCGAGAACATCAACCGCAACCTGGATATGGGCAAGCCCATCATCCAGGCCATCCTCGACGGGGCCCAGCAGATCGCCGTGCCGGCGCTCGTCTCGACGCTGTGCATCTGCATCGTGTTCCTGCCGATGTTCTTCCTGGGCGGCGTGGCCCGTTATCTCTTCGTCCCGCTCGCGGAGGCGGTGACGTTCGCCATGCTCGCGTCGTATCTTCTGTCACGGACGCTCGTGCCCACCATCGCCCGCTACCTGCTCAAGCCGCCGGTGGAAGGCGCTCCGCCGTCGAGGAATCCGCTGGCCCGTGCGCAAGCGGCGTTCGAACGACGATTCGAGCAGCTGCGGCACGCGTACCAGGCGCTGCTCACGAGACTGATCGCCCGGCGCGCTGTCTTCATCCCGGTGTTCCTCGGCGCCTGTCTCGCCGTCGCCCTGCTGATCCCGCAGCTCGGTGAAAACTTCTTCCCGGACACGGATAGCGGCCAGCTCACGCTTCATCTGCGCGCCGCGACCGGGACCCGAATCGAGGAGACCGCGCGGCTGACCGATCAGGTGGAAGCCGCCATCCGTCGAGCAATCCCGGCCGCCGAGCTGGACGTGATCCTCGACAACATCGGGCTCCCCTACAGCGCCATCAACTGGATGCACAGCTCGTCGGGCGTGATCGGAGCCGCCGACGCGGATATCCTCGTCTCCCTGAAGGAGAAGCATCGGCCGACCGCCGACTACGTCCGCGCGCTCCGCGAGAACCTACCGATCGAATTCCCCGGCATGACCTTCTACTTCTTGCCGGCCGACATCGTGACGCAGATCCTCAACTTCGGTCAGCCGGCCCCGATCGACATCCAGATCGAAGGGGCCGACGTCCAGGGCAATCGCCACGTGGCAGACCAGATGTTGAATGACCTGCGCCAGGTGCCGGGCCTGGTCGACCTTCGGATCCAGCAGCGGTTCGACTATCCGAAGTTCGACATCACCGTCGACCGCACGAAGGCCGGCCAGGGAGGCCTCAGCGAGCGAGACCTCGCCAGCAGTCTGCTCATCTCGCTCAGCGGAAGTTTTCAGACGACGCCAACCTTCTTCCTGAATTGGCAGAACGGCGTGAGCTACAACCTCGCGACGCAGACTCCGCAGTATCGGATCCAGACGCTGCACGACCTCGAGAACATTCCCGTCACGGCGCCCAGCACGGCGCGGCCCGCCATCCTCGCCGACGTCGCGTCGATCACGCGCGGGAGTGAGATGGCCGTGCTGTCGCACTACAACATCCGCCGCGTCGTCGACATCCATGGCGCCGTCCAGGACCGCGACCTCGGCGCGGTCGGCCGCGACATCGGGCGGATCATCGACGCGACGCGGTCCCATCTGCCGCGGGGCAGTTACATCACCGTGCGCGGGCAGCTGGCCACGATGCGAACGGCGTACGTCGGGCTGCTCGCCGGGCTCGCCTTCTCGATCGTGCTCGTCTATCTGCTGATCGTCGTGAATTTCCAGTCCTGGCTCGATCCGTTCATCATCGTCACGGCGCTGCCGGCGGCGCTGGCGGGCATCGTGATCTTCCTGTTCCTGACCGGGACCACGCTCAGCGTGCCCGCGTTGATGGGTGCCATCATGAGCATCGGCGTCGCCACCGCGAACAGCATCCTCATCGTGTCCTTCGCCAAGGAGCGGCTCGCCGAGCATGGCGACGTGGTGCGGGCCTCGGTCGAGGCGGGCTTCACGCGCTTCCGTCCCGTCTTGATGACGGCGCTGGCCATGATCATCGGCATGGTGCCGATGGCGCTGGGGCTCGGTGAAGGCGGCGAGCAAAACGCGCCGCTCGGACGCGCGGTCATCGGCGGCCTGCTGTGCGCGACCGTCGCCACCCTGATGTTCGTGCCGTCGGTCTTCGCCCTGCTGCACGGCCGGCGCGCGAACGGTGCGGCGCGATGACGGACCCAACGAGCGAATTCGTGGAGCGGGCGCCGGTCACCGTCGAGGAGCGCCACCCACGATCGAACCGCCGTCATCTGGTCGTCCTCGCCATCGGGGTCCTGGCGGGCGCGCTGGCGCTCGGCATCTTGTGGGGGATCCGAGCGCGCAGCGCGGCCAGCACGACGCTTAGGCAGACCACCGCCGCCGCCGCCATCGCGCCGGTCAATGTCGTGTCGCCGCAGAAGGGCGCGCCCACGCTGGAGATCCGACTCCCCGGCACGACCCAGGCGTTCACGGATGCGCCGATCTTCGCGCGCACGAGCGGCTACGTGAAGGCATGGCACTTCGACATCGGCGCCCACGTGAAGCAGGGCACACTCCTCGCCGAGATCGAGACGCCCGAGGTCGATCAGCAGCTGCAGCAGGCCCGCGCCGACCTTGCGACGGCGCAAGCCAACCTTCGGCAGGCGCAGATCACCGCGGATCGCTGGTGGGCGCTCTTGCAGTCCGACTCGGTCTCCAAGCAGGAGACCGACCAGGCGATGAGCGCGCTCAGCGCAATGAAGGCTACCGTGGATTCGAATGTGGCGAACGTGCGTCGACTCGAGCAGCTGCAGGGCTTCGAAAAGATCTATGCGCCGTTCGACGGAGTCATCACCGCCCGCAACGTCGACATCGGCGTCCTGATCAATGCCGGGTCAACGACGACTTCGGGCCGGGAGCTCTTTCACATGGCGGCCATTCACACCCTCCGCGTCTTCGTGGCCGTCCCCGAGATCTACTCACGCGCGGCGCTGCCCGGCACCTCGGCGACGATCACGCTCGATGAATTTCCCGGGCGGTCCTTCCACGGCACGCTGGCGAGGACGGCGAACGCGATCGACCTCACGTCCCGGACGCTGAACGTCGAAGTGGACGTCGACAATCTACGTGGCGAGCTCCTGCCCGGGGCGTACGCCTTCGTCCACCTCGGGCTTCCGGCGCAGGTCGCGACGGTCACGGTTCCGGCCACCACGCTGCTCTTCAGGGCCGAAGGACTCCAGGTCGCCGTCGTCCGCAACGGCCAAGCACAGCTTGTTCCGGTCACGATCGGGCGTGACTATGGCGCGACCGTCGAGATCCGCTCCGGGCTCGAGCCAACGGATCAGGTGATCGTGTCGCCGTCGGACTCGCTCACGAGCGGCACCCGCGTGCGGATCACGAACGCTCAGCCCGCCGCGCGGTGATGAGGCAGAACCGCGTCCTGGCCGGTGCGCTCGTCACACTCCTCCTCGGCGGCTGCATGGTCGGCCCCGAGTACAAAAAACCGTCCGCGCCGATGACGCCGTCATACAAGGAGGCGGAAGGCTGGAAGCTGGCGAACCCGAGCGATCACTTGCCGCGCGGTCAATGGTGGACGATCTTCGGCGATCCGGACCTCAATGCGCTCGAAGCGCAGATCGAACCGGCCAACCAGAATTTGAGGATCGCGGAGGCGAGGCTCCGGGAAGCGCGGGCACAGGTCCGGTTCAATCGGGCCGCGCTCTTCCCGACGATTTCGGCCAACGCCGGCGCCAGCTCTATTCGCGACTCCGGAAACCGTCCCTTCCTGACACCGAACTCGAGCACCATACCGGGCATCGGGCATGGCAGCACCGGCGACATCCTGCTCGGGCTCGACATGTCGTACGAGATCGATCTCTGGGGTCGGGTGCGACGGACGGTCGCATCGGCGCGACGCGAGGCCGAAGCCACCGCCGCCGACCTCGAAACCGCACGGCTGAGTCTGCAAGCCGAGCTCGCCATGGATTACGTCGAGCTGAGGGCCGCCGATGCGCAACAACAGCTGCTCGACGAGACGGTCCGAGCCTTCGAAGCGGCACTCAAGCTCACGACGAATCGGTTCGAGGGCGGCGCGGCCCCGAAGTCCGACGTCGCTCAGGCGCAGACACAGCTGGACACGACGCGCGCGCAGGCCACCGACGTCGCGGTGCAACGCACACAGTTCGAGCACGCCATCGCCACGTTGATCGGCAAGCCGCCCGCGGCGTTCAGTCTTCCCGCTCGCCCGCTCACTACCCTGCCGCCGGGCGTCCCGACGGGGCTTCCGTCCGAGCTTCTCGAGCGGCGGCCGGATATCGCAGCCGCCGAGCGACGGGTCGCCGAGGCAAACGAGCAAATCGGCATCGCGAAGGCCGCATACTATCCAACAGTCGTGCTGAACGCCTCGATCGGATTCGAGGGAAGCTCGTTCGGCAATCTCCTGAACGCGTCGAGCCTGTTCTGGTCCGTCGGCGCGTCGATCACGCAACTGATCTTCGACGGCGGCCGCCGGCGCGCAACGTCCGAAGCGACTCGCGCCAACTACGACGCGACGGTGGCGGCCTATCGTCAGACGACCCTGAGCGCCTTTCAGCAGGTCGAAGACAACCTGGCGGCGCTGCGCATCCTCGAGCAGGAAGCTCAACAGCAGCGGCGCGCGGTGGAGTCAGCACAGCTCTCGCTGCAGCTCTTCACCAACCGCTACCGAGGCGGCGTCGACAACTACCTGCAAGTCATCACCGCACAGGCCGTGACCCTCGCGAACCAGCGAACCGACATCGACATCCTCAGACGGCGCATGGACGCCAGCGTGTTGCTGGTGAAGGCCGTCGGCGGCGGTTGGGACGCGTCCGCGCTGTCGAAGGCCGCGAAGTAGCGCTACCCGGCATCGGTCCCCACGCCGACGAACTCGTTCAGCACGTCCGCCTGGCGCAGCTCCTTCGGCCGCAGCTCGCGCAGGATGGTGCCCTTCTGGATGAGCAGCACGCGCTGGGCCAGCTCGGCGATGAACTCCAGATTCTGCTCCACGAGAAGAATCGTGAGCCCCTGGCGCTGGTGCAGCTGCCGGAGCACGACGACCAGCTCCTCGATGATCGAGGGCTGAATGCCCTCCGTCGGCTCGTCGAAGAGGATCATCTTGGGCTGGCCGGCCAGGCAGCGCGCGATGGCCAGCAGCTGCTGCTCGCCGCCGCTGAGGGCGCCGCCGCGGCGATTGAGCAGGGGCGTGAGACGCGGGAAGGTTTCAAGGATCGCGTCGATGCGCTCGTCGACGCCGCGGCCGGCGAAGCCCATCCGGAGATTGTCGCGGACGCTCAGGCCCGGGAAGATCTCGCGACCCTGCGGCACGTAGCCGAGCCCGCGCCGAGCGCGCGCGTACGGCGGCTCGCGAGTGACGTCGACGTCGTCGAAGGCGATTCGGCCGCGCTGGGCGGGCACGAAGCCCATGAGCGTGCGCAGCAGCGTCGTCTTGCCCATCCCGTTGTGACCGAGCACGCCCACGAACTCGCCGGCCGCCACCTGCAGCTCGATGCCGTTGAGCACGGGGATGCGCCCGTAGCGGGCGCTCAGCTCGGTCACGTGCAGGAACATCTCAGGCGCCCCCGTGCTTGCCGAGATAGATGTCGCGGACCGCGCTGTTCTTGAGGATCTGGTCCATCGTGTCCTCCACCAGCACCGCGCCCTGGTGCATCACCGTCACCGTGCGCGCGATCATCCGCACGAACTGCATGTCGTGCTCGACCACGATGAGCGCATGCGTGCGGTTGATCTCCCGCACCAGCTCGGCGGTGCGGGCCACCTCGTCGTGCGTCATGCCGGCGGCCGGTTCGTCGAGCAGGATCAACTCCGGATTGCCGGCGAGCACCGTGCCCAGCTCCACCCACTGGCGCAGGCCGTGCGAAAGGCGGCCCACCATGCCGCCGGCGATCGCGCCGAGCCCCACGCGCTCGATGATCTCATCGGTGATGGCGTCGGCGCGCGGCCGCGAGTTCGTGCGGCGCGCCGCGAGCCACAGATGATCGCGCACGGTGAGGCTGTCGAAGAGGTTCGGCACCTGCGTTTTGATGCCGATGCCCCGCCGCGCGATGGCGTGCGTGTGATCGCCGGTGATGTCCTCGCCGTGAAAAAGGATGCGCCCGGCGGTGGGCTGCAACTGACCCGTGAGCAGCTTGAAGAGCGTGCTCTTGCCCGCGCCGTTGGGACCGATGAGACAGCGCAGCTCGCGCTCGGCGAGGCAGAGGTTCACGCCGCGCACGGCTTCCACGCCGCCGAACCGGATCGACAGCCCGACCGTCTGGAGGATCGGTTCCGTCATGCGGGGGGACGCGCCCGGACCGCGGAGAGTCGCGCGCGCACGACGCCGAGGGACGGCACGATGCCGCGCGGCACGAGCAGCACGAAAGCGAGGAAGATGATCCCGAACATCAGGCTGGTGTTGGCCAGCTGCTGGGTCCCCAACTCGGTGGCCAGGTACTGCATGAGCACGCAGCCGATGATCGGTCCCACGAGCGTGCCGAGGCCGCCCACGATGACCCAGATGATGATCTGCGAGGTCGTGCTGAGGCTGAAGACGTTGGGACTGACGAAGGCGCCCCAGTTGGCGAACAGGCTGCCGGCGAGGCCCGCGATGGCGCCGCCCAGGGTGAAGACGAGCAGCTTGTGCAGGCGTACGTCGTAGCCGAGTAGCTCGCAACGCGTCTCGTTCTCGCGGACCGCCACCACCACGCGACCGAAGTGACTGGCCAGCAGCGCGTGCAGCCCCACGTAGACGCTCAGCAACAGCGCCATGACGAGATAGAAGGTCTCGGTGGGATCCAGGAGCCGGCCCGGATTGCCCGGCACGTTGAAGGTCGGTAGCGACGGCATGCCGTTGAAGCCGTTCAGGCGCGCGGTGCCGATGCGATAGGCATCGCCCGCCGTGCTGTTCATGAGGTTGAAGAAGATGAGTGTCACGCTGAGCGTGATGACGCCGAGGTACACATCGCTCAGCCGTCCATAGAACATGAAGTAGCCGAGCAGCGCGGCGAACACGGCCGGCACCACGATGGACAGCAGGATGGCCAGCGTGGATTCGGCGAGATTGACCGCGGTGACGGCGTAGGTGTAGGCGCCCAGGCCGAAGAACGCCGACTGGCCGAAGCACAGGATGCCGCCGTAGCCCCAGACCACTCCCAGACTGAGCGCGAGGATGCACATGCTCGCGAACACCGTGAGCTGCAGCAGCTGGAACTGATCGACGACGAGTGGCACGCCCAGGCCGACCGCGACCATCACCGCCGCCGTCGCGACGATGCCCGGGCTGACGCGACGAAGCTTCACAGGCTCCCACGGAAGAGCTTGCCGGTGATGCCGTGCGGGAGCACGCGCAGCAGCAAGATCGCGGCGGCCAGGAGCCCGGCCTCGCCGATGACCGGCGTGGTCAGGTAGGTCAGCAGCTGATTCACCGTGCCGAAGAGCGAGGCCGCGCTGGCCGTCCCGGCCATGATCGCGGTGCCGCCGCTGATGACGGTGATGAACGCCTTGGCCACGTAGGCGGCGCCCACCGTCGGCAGCACGCCGGAGATCGGCGCCAGCAGGCCGCCGGCCAGGCCCGTCAGCGCGGCGCCGACACCGAACGTGGCGGCGTACACGCGCGGCGGGCTCACGCCGAGCGCGGCGGCCATGTTGGGATTCTCCATCGTCCCACGCGCCAGGAGGCCCAGGCGCGTTGTGCGCAGCACCACGTAGATCGCCACGAGAATGGCCGCCGCGATGCCGACGAGCACGAGGCGATAGAGGCTGATGCTGTAGCGTCCGACCGCGATGCCGCCCAGCGGCGCGCCGATGCCGTTCACCGTGTTGCCAAAGATTGTCGTGACCAGCCCGATGAAGAACAGGCTGAGACCCCACGTGGCGAGCAGCGTGTCGATCATTCGGCCGTAGAGCACACGGATGATCAGGCGCTCGGCGATGACGCCGATGATGCCGACCACGATCGGCGCTACCAGCAGCATCGCGATCCAGATGTTGACGCCGTGGTTGGTGGCCACGATGGCGGCGTAGCCGCCGAGCATGAGGAACTCGCCGTGGGCCAGGTTGATCACGCGCATCATGCCGAAGACGATCGCGAGCCCGACGCTGATGAGCACGAGGCTGGCGATGCCTCCGGCCCTCGCAGACGCGCGCGAACTGCTCTAAAACCACTCGCCCGGAGGCAAGCATGCGGGCCGACCGTCGGAGATTTCTCAAGGCAGCGGGCGCAACACTCGGCGCAGTGTCTCTGGCCCCCACCATCGTGCGGGAGGCGTTCGCGCAGGGCAACGTCATCAAGGTGGCGAGCATCCACGACCTGTCGGGCGGCCTCGACATCTACGGGCGGCCGATGGTCGACTGCCTCACCTACGCCGTCGAGGAGATCAACGCCTCGGGCGGACTGCTCGGCAAGCAGCTCAAGCTCATCAGCTACGACGCGCAGTCGAACATCCAGCTCTACACGCAGTTCGCGACCGAGGCGGCCACGAAGGAAAAGGTCGCGGTCGTGCACGCCGGCATCACGTCGGCCTCGCGCGAGGCCATCCGCCCGGTGCTGAAGCGGTTCAACACGCTCTACTTCTACAACACGCAGTACGAGGGCGGCGTGTGTGACCGCAACTGCTTCTGCACAGGATCCACACCGACCCAGAACGTCGACAAGCTCGTGCCGTTCACGCTGAAGCGGTTCGGCAAGAAGGTCTACGTCGTCGCGGCGGACTACAACTACGGCCAGATCACGTCCAAGTGGGTCAAGAAGTTCACGCAGGACAACGGCGGCGAGGTCCTGAACATCGACTACTTCCCGCTCGAGGTGAGCGACTTCGGCCCCGCCATCACGAAGATCCAGGCGGCCAAGCCGGACTTCGTCATGTCGGTGCTGGTCGGCGGCAACCACATCTCGTTCTATCGCCAGTGGGCGGCCGCCGGCATGAACAAGAGCACGCCGGTCGCCTCCACGACGTTCGGCAACGGGCTCGAGCAGCAGGTGACGACGCCCGAGGAGCACAAGGGGTACATCGCGGCGCAGAGCTACTTCCAGGAGATCAACACCGAGGCGAACCAGGCATTCCTGAAGAAGTTCCTGCCGAAGTATGGCGCGACCAGCAAGTACGTCACGTCGCTGGCGATCCAGACCTATCACGGCATGCATCTCTGGGCGCTGGGCGTGAAGAAGGCCAACAGCATCGATCGCATGAAGGTGATCGAGGCGCTCGAGAGCAACGTGAGCTTCAGCGGCCCGGCCGGCAAGACCGCGATCGATCCGCAGACGCACCACTGCAGCCTCGACGTCTACATCGCCGAGGCACAGAACCGGACGTTCAAGGTGCTGCAGAGCTACCTGCAGCAGCCGCCTGCGGACACTGCCGCCGTCTGCAATCTCAAGAAGAACCCGAATGACAACCAACAGTACGTCATCGACGTGAAGTGATGAACGATCGGCGAGCAACGTAGCACCCGAAAAGAAGGAGGAGTCTGTGGCCAGTGCAAAGCTTCCTACTCCAGACGAGCTCAAGGCGGTCGGTCGGCAGCTCGGCATGAGCCTGTCCGACGCCGACGTCGCGTTCTTCCTCGAGACGATGAGTGGTAGCGTCGCCGCCTACCACGCCATCGAGGCCATGGCGGATCCGATGCCGGCGGTGAAGTATGCGCGCACGCCCGGCTATCGTCCCGAGGGCGCGGAGAACAAGTACAACGCCTGGTACTACAAGAGCGAGGTGCACGGCGCGCCCGGCGGCAAGCTGAAGGGCAAGCGCATCGCGCTCAAGGACAACATCTGCCTGGCCGGCGTGCCGATGATGAACGGCGCGTCCTCGCTGGAGGGCTACGTCCCGGACGTCGACGCCACGATCGTCACGCGCATGCTCGACGCCGGCGGCACCATCCTCGGTAAGGTGCACTGCGAGTACTTCTGCTTCTCGGGCGGCAGCCACACGAGCGCCGCGGGGCCCGTGCACAACCCGAGGAAGATGGGGTATTCCGCGGGCGGTTCGTCCTCGGGGAGCGCGGCGGTGGTGGCGGCCGGTGAGGTCGAGATGGCGATCGGCGGCGATCAAGGCGGCTCCATCCGCATCCCGGCCGCCTACTGCGGCGTGTATGGCCTCAAGCCGACGCACGGCCTCGTGCCGTATACCGGCGTCTTCCCCATCGAGAACACGCTCGACCACACGGGGCCCATGACGGCGAACGTCGCCGACAACGCGTTGCTGCTGGAAGTGCTGGCCGGGCCCGACGGCCTGGATCCGCGTCAGGTGAACGTGAAGACCGCGCAGTACACCAACGCGCTGACCGGTGATGCCCGCGGCATGAAAATCGCCATCGTGAAGGAAGGGTTCGGCCACGCCAACTCCGAGACCGACGTCGACGCCGTGGTGCGCAAGGGGGCCGCGTTGTTCCGCCAGCTGGGCGCGCAGGTGGACGAGGTCTCCATCCCGCTGCATCTGGCCGGGCCAGCCATCTGGACGCCCATCGCCGTGGAAGGCGCGACGTGGCAGATGATGAACGGCAACGGCTTCGGCTTCAACTGGAAGGGACTCTACGTGACGAGCCTCATCGACGCGCACTCGGCGTGGCGGCAGCGCGCCGACGAGTTCTCGGACACGCTGAAGACGACGATCCTGTTCGGACAGTACGCGCTCAACAAGTATCGCGGCCACTACTATGCGAAGGCCCAGAACCTCGGGCGCTCGCTGCGGGCCGCCTACGATGCGGTGTTGAAGGACTACGATCTGCTGTTGATGCCGACGCTTCCGCTGAAGGCGACGCCCATCCCCAAGCCGGGCGCGCCGCGCATGGAGACGATCCAGCGGGCGTTCGAGATGCTGCCGAACACCGCGCCCATCGACGTGACCGGACACCCGTCGATGAGCGTGCCCTGCGGGATGAGCGACGGCCTGCCGGTGGGCATGATGCTGACCGCGAAGCACTTCGACGAGGTCGCGATCTACCGCGCCGCCTCGGCGTTCGAGAAGGCGGGCGACTGGAAGAGCCTGCGCCCGTAGCGTGAGCACGGGGTGCATCGGGCGTCGGCTCGATGCACCCCGCGACGGGACGATTCAGCGGATGGCGAGGGATTCGAGGGCGGCGATGACTTCTTTCGCCGTCGACACCCAGCCGAACTTGTGCGCGAAGTTCTTCAGCACGGCTGTTTGTAGATCCGGCGCATACGTCGACACGGCGTCGGAGACCAGCGTGGTCGGGTAGCCGCGCTTGAAGCTCTCCCGAGCGGTCTCCTCGACGCAGATCTGCGTGACGGTGCCGGTGATCAGCACGGACTCGACGTGGCGGGCCTTCAGGAGATCGTCGAGGTTCGTGTTGTGAAAGGCACCATAGCCAAACTTGTCGACGATCGGATCTCCTGGCTCGGGATAGATCTCGTCGATGATGTCCGCGCAGTCGAGCTCCTTGCCGACGTCCTCATAGAATCTCAGGAAGCCCTTCCAGCAGCAGCACACGGGCGGCGCCACCTGTGGCGACCAGTCCCAGATCAGCGTGCGCTCGGGCCCCGCCAGGAACTTGGTATAGATGACCGGAATGCCGCGCGGCCGGCAGACGGCGAGCAACGCCTGGTGCACGGCGATCGTCGGCCGCGCTTGCGGCACCTCGAGCGGCGCGCCGACTCTCACGAAGTCGTTCTGCATGTCCACGATCACCAAGGCCGGCCGGCTGAACCGATCGATCGCCATCGACGACCTCCCCAGCGCCTCATGGCGCGGCTGATCCCTTGTAGCGCGACTGTTGGGCCATGTGCAACGCCCTGCCAGCTCGGCAGTTGGTGAGTCCGACGACGCAGCGATAGTTCCGGTTCCTCGGTGACGACGTCGCCAGCGCCTCGACGAAGAGTCCGTGGCTTGGTCGGGAAGGTCGCCGTCACCATGCTCACTGACATTTTTCGTCGGCTCTGGCGCATTCCATGACCGAGCGTAGGCCCTGTCGATCAGCAAGTACCTGAATTAGCGGACTCGAAGCATGGCATCCATGGTGCACAACTGAGAACGCGACTGGAAACACGCAAATTGCGTGAACCATCTTGAAGGGGGCAGACATGATGACCATGTTCCGGAAGCGCCTCACGCTGGGCGGTCAGCGCGGCTTCACGCTGATCGAACTCCTGATCGTCGTGGCGATCATCGGCATTCTCGCCGCGATCGCCGTGCCGCTGTACGCCAACGTGCAGCAGCGTGCTCGTATCGCCAAGGCCCAGGCCGACGCTCGCGCGC
>QHSO01000080.1 GCA_003220475.1 Candidatus Rokuibacteriota bacterium
AGTCGATCGATCGCCTGTGCGCGCTGGCGGCGCTGCCGGTCCCCGCGGAGCGCCGTCGAGGACTCGCGCTGATGTTCGCGGACCTGGTGGCGGCGGCCAACGAGCTCAGTCGCAAGATGGCGGACGCCCGGCATCGGGCGATCGTACCGATCGTGCGCTTCCCCGAACGCTAGAAGGGCGCGGACATGACGGACACCAATCTGGTCAACCTGACGATTCGTGAGGCCGCGGCTCAGATCGAGCGGTCGGCGTTGTCTCCCGTCGAGCTCACCGACGCGATGCTCCAGCGGATCGCTCACGTCGACAAGACGCTGAATGCGTACATCACGGTGTGTGGCGAGCAGGCCCGAGAGGTCGCGTTGGCGGCCGAGAAGATGATCAGGGCCGGATATCATCTGGGCCCCCTGCACGGCATTCCGATCGCCATCAAAGACAACATCTATACGCGCGGCGTCAGGACGACCGCGGGGTCGAAGATTCTCGCCGAGCGACCACCGACAACCCTCACTACGGCACGTGCCGCAATCCGTGGAACCCCGAGCGCTTCCCCGCCGGATCGAGTGGCGGATCGGGGGCCGCCGTGGCCGCCCGCACTTGCCTCGGCGCGCTCGGCACCGACACCGGGGGCTCCATTCGGTTGCCCTCGTCGGTCAACGGCATCGTGGGGATCCGACCCACCATCGGGCGGGTCAGCAATCACAACGTGGTGCCTCTGGCGTGGACGATGGACACGGTCTCGCCGATGGCCCGAACGGTCGAGGACTGCGTGCTCATGTTCGAGATCATCGCCGGTCACGATCCGCTGGATGACCACTCGGCCCTCGCTCCCGTGCCGGACTATCGCGGTGAGCTGGGGCGCGGCCTCCGGGGACTACGCGTGGGTCTCATTCGCGACTACTCGCTGTCTCACGTGCAGCCGGCGGTGGGCGACACGATACGGGCGGCGCTCAAGACGCTCGAGTCTCTCGGCGTCGAAATCGAAGAGGTCGCCATGTCGTCCATTCAAGGCAATATCTCGGCCCAGCTCACGATCGAATCGTGCGAGCCGAGCACGTATCATCAGGAATGGCTCCGCACGCGGGCAACGGACTATGGTGACGACGTCCGCACGCTGCTCGAGCTCGGCGAAATGTACCTGGCGACGCACTACCTCCAGGCTCAGCGCTATCGGAGCGTGCTGCGCAAGGAATTCGTCGACGGCTTCAAGCGCGTCGACGTCTTCGTGACCCCCACCCTGCCCTTCACCGCCACGCCGTGCGGCGCGACCAAGGTCGTGATCGAAAACAACCGGGAAGAGGACATGCTCTCGGCCATCATGCAGTTCACCGGCGTTCCCAGTCTGGCCGGCCTGCCGGCCCTGTCGGTCCCGGTAGGTTTCGACGCCGCGGGACTCCCGGTTGGTATGCAGGTCATCGGACGGCCATTCGACGAGGCCACGCTGTTCCGGCTCGGTCACGCCTATCAGCACGCCACTGACTGGCACACGCGGGCTCCCAGCCTGTGAGCGAGCTCACACCGCCAGGTAGTCGCGGACGATGTCTTCGTCCATGACGCGCTCGGGGGGGATTTCGCGGGCGATGCGCCCCTTCTCCATGACGTAGATGCGCTGAGCGAGGGCGGCGGCGAACTCGATGTTCTGCTCGACCAGGACGATCGCGAGGCCTCGCGCCCGGCTGATCGAGGCGATTCTGGTCCCGATTTCCTCGACGATGCTCGGCTGGATTCCTTCCGACGGCTCGTCGAGCAGAAGCACCTTGGGACCGCCGGCGAGCGCGCGGCCCAGGGCGAGCATCTGTTGCTCGCCGCCGGAGAGCGTGTCCCCGCGTTGCCGGTAGCGCTGCCGGAGATGAGGAAACTCGGTCAGGACCTCCTCCACGAGTGCGCGGCCGATGGCGGGGCTCAGATCGGCGCCGATGAGCAGGTTCTCTTCGACGGTGAGCCCGGCAAAGATCATTCGCCCCTGCGGCACATAGCCCAAGCCGCGCCGCGCCCGCTCGTAGGCGGGCAGGCGCGTCACGTCCTGCCCGTCGAGGTGGATCGTCCCCGACGTGACGCGCAGGAGCCCGATGATCGCCTTGAGGAGCGTCGTCTTTCCGACGCCGTTGCGACCGATGATGGAGACGATCTCTCCGGGGCCCACCGCCAGACTCGGGCCCGTCAGGGCCGGCGTACGTCCGTAGGCGACGTGAATCTCAGCGACGGACAACATACTGGCTTCCCTTGCCTAGATAGATGGCGCGCACGCCCTCATTACGCTCGATGTCCTCCATCGACCCCTCGGCAAAGACCTCGCCCTGATGCATGACCGTCACCCGGCCGGCGATCATCCGGATGAAGTTCATGTCGTGCTCGACGACGATCACGGTGGCGACCTCGTTGAGCCGCTTGAGCAGGCGGACCGTCTTCTTCATCTCTTCCGCCGTCATGCCCGCCGTCGGCTCGTCGAGCAGGATCAGGGCCGGCTCGCCGACGCTCGCCATGCCGATCTCCAGCCACTGCTTCTCCCCGTGCGAGAGCCACGTCGCGGGATGCTCGGCCCGCTCGGCGAGCCCGACGACCTCCAGCATCTCGGCCGCCCGCCGCCGGCCTTCACGGTTCCCGAACCGGAACTCGGCGGCGAGGTGAAGGTTGTCCCGCACGCTGAGCTCCTCGAGAACGCTGGCCACCTGGAACTTGATACTCATCCCGAGCCGGGCGATCCGGAAAGCATCCCAGCCGGTGATGTCACGGCCCTGGAAGCGGACGGTGCCGGAGCTGGGACGCATCGCGCCGCTCAGCATTCGAAAGAAGGTCGACTTGCCGGCCCCGTTCGGGCCGATCAAACAACGGAGCTCACGGGCATCGACGGTCAAATCGAGATGAACGGCTCGCAATCCGCCGAAGTGTTTCGTGAGCGACGCGACTTCCAGAATGCGCTCGGGCATGCGTTCCGGCTTCCTCAGAAGAGGCACACGTCGGCCTGCAGGCAGGCCACGCGCTGACCGAAATAGAACACGACAGCGGGCAGGAGTAGCCACCACGCCCAACGCCGGTATCGCGTCAGCAGTCTCGACAGCGGCGGCGTGACGCCATCCTCGAGCGCCAGCACGATGCCCACCAGGACGGCGCCCTGCACGAGCAGCGGCGCCTCGCGCACGATCCGCCGCCCGGCCTCCATGAGGAACCTCGCCCAGGGCGTCGCGTCGCCGGGGATGGTCCCGAACGGGGCGATCTCGGCGAGATAGCTCGTGAGGTATCCAACGATGGCGGCGCCGACGAAGCCGCCGAGCAAGCTGGTGCGTCCGCCCAACAGGACGTACACGACCGTGCTGGACGCGAAGCCCAGGCCGAAGCGGTCGGGATTCACGAAGCGACCCCAGGCCGCGAAGAGAATGCCGGCCAGGCCGGCGATCGCGCCGGCGATGGTGAAGAGCGCGAACTTGTAGAACCGCGTGTCGTAGCCGAGGCTCGCCACGCGGGCCTCGTTCTCGCGAATGCCGACGGCCACGCGTCCCAGCCGTGCCCGCAAGAGCCATCGGGCCGTGAGATACATGACGACGCTCATCCCGAGCACGAGAAAGTAGCCGGCCGCACTCTCGCGGTTGATCTTGAACTCGAATGGCTGCGCCATCCCCGGCAGCCACACCGTCACCGGCGGGATCTGGAAGTTGGCGATGTTCTGACTGCTCTCGCCCTGGCCGAACATGCCGTTGAACCCGCCGAATCGCGCCACCCCGATCACCCACTCGTCGCCCCCGGTCGACACGGCGAAGGCGAAGAGGACGAGCGTCAGCGCCAGCGTGATGATCGACGCGTACACGTCGGAGATGCGCCCATAAAACATGAAGTAGCCGACGACGGCGGCGAGAAACGCGGCGACCACGAGCCCGCCGAGAACGGCCGCGTGCGTCTGCTGTGTGCGGTTGATCAAGTTGAGACCGATGGCGCCATAGGCGTAGGCGCCGATGCCAAAAAAAGCCGTTTGCCCGAAGCTCATGATCCCGGCGTAGCCCCAGATCAGCGTCAGCGATAACGCCAGGATCCCGTAGATCATGTACACGGCGAGCACGTTGGCGGTGTATGGCTTGAACGCCCACGGGACCGCCAGCAGGGGAACGAGCAGAAGGAGCGCCGCCAACGTTTCGGTCGACGCGATTCGTTTCACCGCCGCTGCCTCCAGAATCCCGAGATGCCCTGGGGCAGCAGTCGGAGGAGCAGGATCGCGAAGATCAGCAGCGCGATCTGCCCGAAGAAGGCGGAGCCGCCGATGTTGATCGCGCAGGGCGGAGGCGCGCAATGTCCGGCGGTCTCGATCTGAAAGAGCGAGAAGCGGGAGATCAGCGCCTCGATGAATCCCAACGCCGAGGCCGAGGACAGCGTCCCCACGAGGACCACCGGACCGCCCACCACGACCGTGATGAACGCCCGGGCGATGTAGAGGACGCCCATCGTGGGAACGACACCGACGATGGGGGCCATGATGGCTCCGGCCGCGCCGGCCAGGCCGGCGCCGAGGCCGAAGGTCAGCATGAACATGCGCGGCGTATTGATCCCGGCGGCTGAGGCCATCTCCGGATTGGCGATGGTGGCACGCGCACGCCGTCCGAAGGCGGTGTAGCGAAACAAGACGTAGACCCCGAGCATGAGGCCGGCCGCCACCGTCGTCATGACGATTCGATACTCCGGATAGGAGTACCGCCCGACTTGGAAATTCCCGAGAGCGAACGGGATGCCCTGTGTCACCGCGCCGAAGATCACCGTGATGAGGCCGATGAGGAGGAGGCTCACCCCCCACGTCGCGAGCATGACATCGAGCGGTCGCCCGTAGAGCCGGCGGATGATGAGCCGCTCGATGGCGATGCCGATGCCGGCGACGACGAGCGGAGCCAGCAACATCCCGACCCAGAGTGGCAGATGCGCGAACCGGACCGCCGTCAGCACCGTGAAGGCACCGGCCGTGAAGAACTCACCCTGGGCGAGGTTGACGATGCGCATCATGCCGAAGATGAGGGCGAGACCGAGCGCCAGCAGGACGAGGATCGTGATGGAGTTCAGGATCTCGAGGACGACGATGGCCGCGGTGTCGAGGCTCATGCCTGCGGCCGATGCGTCGAGCGAGCCGGGCGGCGACGGCGCCGCCCCGGCTCGCTCGTGAATGGTCCCCCTACTTCGGCTGGAACTGGGTGTGCTGGTTCGGATTCTTGATCAGGTCGCACAGCTGCATCGTCTCGGTGGGCGGGATATTTGGGAAACTCTCGATCACGTTCCAGCCGCGCTTGTTGTTCACGGCCGCCAGGTGCATGGTGAAGATCGTGTGGTGGCTCGCGGGGTCCATCTTCACCCGGCCCATCGGCGAGTCCCACTCGATCCCGCTCTCCAGGGCCTTGGTCACGGCTTCCCGCTCGAAGCTCCCAGCCTTCTGAACGCCTTTCGCCCAGAAGTGCCAGCCGTTGTAGCTCTCGGCCCCGGCATCGCCGATGTAGTAATTCGGGTCGCCCATCTTCTTCTTCATCGCGGCTTTGAACGTCCGATTTTGCGCGTTGTCGAGCTCGTCGAAGTACGGGTAGCACGCCACCAGTCCCTCGACCTCCTTGGCATCGAGCACGATGTGCTCGTTACCAAAGCCGAACGTGGTCGAGACGATCGGGATCTTGTTCTTGAGTCCCGCCGCCGCGAACTGGCGATAGAAGTTGATGTGGGCGCCACCGACCAGGAACGACATCAGCACGTCCGGCTTGGCTTCCTGGATGCGGTTGATGGTCGCATTGAAGTCCGTCACGTCGAGCGGGATGAACTCGACCTTGCCGACGTGCTGGCCTTTCTTTCCACCGGCCACCGGCTCCAGGCCGCCCCCGTTGCGCCAGAAGATGTCCCACCACTTCCAGGAGATGTGACCGAAGTTGTAGTCGGCCGCGACCGTGTACGCTTTGGTCCCGTACTTCTTCAGCGCGTACTTTGCGATCGGTCCCATTTGCTGTGTCGGCGTCTCCCCGGTCACGAAGACGTACTTGTCGCAGACGCCTCCCTCGTAAATGATGTTGTAGAAGTAGAGTTGCTTGTACTCGTCGATGACCGGCCGGAAGCTCTCGCGCGATGCCGATGTGATGCCGCCATGGATGACCGCGACCTGGTCTTCGAGGATGAGTTTCTTCGCGAACTTCGGGAAATTGGCGATGTCCGACTGGGTGTCGTACTGGATCAGTTCCAGCTGCTTGCCCAGGAGCCCGCCCTTGGCATTGATCTCCGCCACCGCGTACTCGGTGCCGGCGATGGCCGGGAGGCCGTAGATGTTGATGCCGCCCGTCTTGTCGAGCAGGCTTCCGACGGGGACCTTCTTCCCCTGCGCCCAGGCGGGCCGCAGTTTGAGCAGCGTCGGGACGACCGCCGTGCCCCCGACCGCCGCCGCTGTGCGCAGGAACTCACGTCGGTTCAGTGGTCTCCTCATCGCGTGCCCCCAATCAGCTGTCCGGGTTAGAGGTTGAGTTGCGAACCTTTAACAAGTCTTCTCCACGAGTGTCAAGCCCCAGAGGTTCTCGGTGGGCGTGCTCCGCTTGACTTCACGCGAGGCCTGGCGCTATGTGTCCGCAGCGCCGATTCTCCGCGAAGGAGGTCACGATGACGAGCAAGGACTTCACGGATCCCGTCGAGGCGTTCGTCGATGTGTACGGCAGAGCGACCGACGACTTGCTGGGCGCCAAGGTCCTCAGCGCCCCCGGGGTGTTCGAGGGCGAGCGGCAATTCATTCAGTTCGCCGATCGCGACTATGACGTGGACCGGCACTGGGCCTTCGAGATCAAGCGCGAGCAATGCGCGCTCATCGTCGTCGACCTCCAGGAAGACTTCGTCAACCCGAAGAACCCCATGTGCGTGCCGGAAGCGTACCGACAGATCCCGCGGGTCAAGCGGACGATCGAGGCCTGCCGTTCGCTCGGTGTGCCGGTGATCTACAGCGCCCACAACATCGCCAGCGACTGCTGCGCCGACTTCTACGAGTTCTGGGAGCCCATCGCCGCCGGCGCCATCAAAGAAGGGACGGCCGGCGCCGACATCTACCACGAGATCTACCCGCGCCCCGATGAGCGGGTGATCCGGGTCAAGCACGCGTACGATTCCTTCGCCGGGACCGACCTCGACTACGTCCTGCGCGATCGTGACATCAAGACCGTGATCATCTGCGGGACGCTGACGAACTTTTGCTGCGAGTCCACCGCTCGCACCGCGTACTTTCTCAATTACCACGTCGTCTTCGGCAGCGACATCAATGCGAGCGACAACGCCCTCGCCCACGAGGCGACGATCCGCACCATGCGCCGGGGCTTCGCCCGCGTCCTCGACCACGAAGCCATCATCGACATCCTCGCCAACGGCGACCGGATGCATGACGAGGCGCAACGCGAGCGGCGACAACGCAAGGCAGGCGCGTCGGTCGGAGCGCCGCGGTAACGCGGTCCATCGGGCCGGCTCATCTCGAGGGCATCGAGCTCTACGGGTTCTTCAGCTTCATGTCCTCATAGGAGGGCCAAATCGACATCGGTATCAAGTTGATCGTGTGATCGGCGACCCGTGGTCCCACCCCGATCAGCACCCGCGTGCTCCAGACTGGCGCGAACATCACGCGGTCGAGCGTCAGCTGCTGGATCCGGTGAAGTAGGATCTCGCGCTTCGCGGCATCCCGCTCCCGCGCCTGTTGCAGAAACAATTCGTCGATGTCGGGATAGCCACCATAGGCATAGCTTCCCTTGGAGTAGATGAATGCCTCGACTCTCGTGGCCGCATTTCCCGAATTCCCTGCCGCCGTGAGGAAGAGCCCGCGGAGCTTCTTCTCCTGCCACGCGGCGTAGAACGCCGCGCGCTCCATCACCCGCATCCTCGCCCGGATCCCAACAGCCTTCAGATAGTTCACCGCGGCCTCGCCGACGATCGAAAAGCCCGGCAGTGGCGTGAAATCCCCGGCATCGAATCCGTGCGGATACCCGGCTTCGGCGAGCAGCTGCTTCGCCTTGCGAGGATCGTAGTCTGACGGCTCCGCCTTCAGGGCATAGTCCATGATCGGCGGCACGATGACGCCGATCGACGGACAATATCCCAGGCAGGCCGTCTCACTGATCGCCCGGCGATCCAGCGCGTGATTGACGGCCAGCCTCACGCGGCGGTCATGCCACGGCGATTTAGCGTCCCACTGCTCGGCGAACTCGATCCACATGGCCGACGCATGCCGTGTCGCGACGAGCGAGAGGCGCGCGTCCCGCGTCACGTTCTCGGCGTCGGGGCCCTCCAGAAGGAACGCCATGTCGGCTTCGCCCTTCTTGAGCATCGCCACCCGCGTGGTGCCCTCCGGAACGCTCTTCATGACGAGCCGCTTGACACTCGGCACACGCCGCCAGTATCCGGGATCCGCCTCCAGAACAAGATCCACGCCTGGCGTATGACTCACGAACTTGTAGGGGCCCGCACCTATCGGGTGTCTCCGGAATCCATCATCACCGACGCGGCTGACATATTTCTTGGGCACGACGATCCCAGCGGCGGTGGCGGTCGTCCCGTAGAACATCATGAAATCGGGCCACGGCTCCCTGCGCCGTTGTGAAATTTGAGCCCGCGGCGCAGCTTGAACTCGTAGATGAGGCCATCCGCGCTCTCCGTCCACGACTCAGCGAGGCTGTTGCCCATTTTCTGTCCGGGCAGCGGGCGCACCAGGGCGTCGTGGAGCGCATAGAGGATTCCGAACGGCGTGATCTGCGGCGGGACCGTCGAAGGATCGAACCAGGTCGGGGCAATCGTGATGGGCCATGCCATCACCGCCTCTCCCGCAGGCGTCGGCTGGCTGGCCGCCTCCCGGACCGCTCCCAATGTGAAGATGACGAGCCCGACAAGGAGGACGAGACGATTCGCGAGCCCCGTCGCTGTCGTCCTCATACGCGAGGCGCCTCTTGTTGCGCACAGACCCCGGCCCGACAGCCTGCGGGATCTTGTCGAAGCCCAATCGCTGGCGCGCGACGGAAACTCACCGCGGTTTCTTCTCGACGTTCCACAGGACAGTCACCGGCGCGGAGACGATGCCGTCAATGTTGCGGCGCACCGCCATCGGCTGAGTCCACTGCCCCAGGTGAATGTGCGTCGGATATTGGGTGATGCGGATCTGGACCGCCTCAGCGATACCCTTCAGCCGCGCGGGATTGGTCTCGTGCGCGAACTGATCGCGGAGCCGTTCGATCTCGGCGTCGCATGGCCAGCCGCGCATCGCCGTGTCGCAGCTGGCGTTGAGGAAACCCGTCATCACGGGATTGAGAATGTCGGCCGCCGCCCAGGCGGTGACGAAGGCGCTCCAGCCACCCTGCGCGGGCGGCTCCTTCTTAGCCACACGGGTCACCAGCGTCTGCCAGTCCATGGACTGCATGTCGACCTTCAGGCCCGCTCGCTCCATGAGCGACTTCGCCACCGGAGCCAGGTTGGCCAGGACCGCGACGTCGGTAGGATGTAGCAGCGCGGAGCGCCTTGCACAGCCTGTAGTATGTCGGATCGCCGATCGTCGCCCGCAGAAAGTCCTCCTGGTTGAACGCATACCAGAGGGCCTGGCGGATCTTGACGTTGTCGAACGGTCGGTGGAGCGTGTTGAAGCGAAACGCGTACTGGAAACCGAGCTGATCGCGGTTGAGCAGCTTGACGTTGGCGTCCTTCCGGAGCACCGGCAGTAGATCATGCGGCGGCGACTCGATCATGTCGACCTCGCCGTTGAGCAGGGCGTTGATGGCCGTCTGATGATCGCTGAGGGCCTTCCACACCACACGGTCTACCTTCGCCACCTTGCCACCGGCCAGACTGGAGGGCGGCTCGGGGCGCGGCCTGTACTGCGCGAACCGCGTGTAGACAACTTTGTCGCCCGGCTTCCAATTCTCACGCTTGAACACGAATGGGCCGGAGCCGGTGGTGTCAGTGATCTGCTCATTCGGCGAGGTGTCCGCCACGCGCTTGGGCATCATGAACGGCACGTACACGCTCGGCTTGCCGAGCGCTGGCAGCACGAGGCCGGTCGGCTCCTTCAGGACGATACGAAACGTGCGGGTGTCGATGACCGGCATGTCCTTGACGAACGTCATGAGCTTCTGGCCCATGGTGTCGCGGCTGCCCCAACGCTTGAGCGACGCCACGCAATCCTCCGCCGCGACCGGTTTGCCGTCATGCCACAGCAGCCCCTCACGCAACGTGAGCGTATAGGTCAGCTTGTCGGCGCTGACGTCGTACCGTTCCACCATTTGCGGCCGAATCTGTCCGGCGGCGTCGGTAGCGAAGAGAGTGTCGTAGATCATGTAACCGTGGTTGCGAGTGATGTAGCCGCCGCTCCAGATCGGGTCGAGCAGCTTCAAGTCTGAGTGCATCACGATCGTCAGCTCCGTCTCGGCGAACGCGGGGGCGGCGACGATGAGGGCAGTGGTGAGCAGACCAACGGCGAAGAGGAACGCTACGATAGGGAGCGACTGTCGCTTCATCGCAGGCCCTCCTCACTTACGTCGTGATGCCGACCGAAGAGCGAGACACGTCTGTCGAATTGGCGGCAAGCGGCCGCGATTTAGCACTGGCATCGCGGCTCCTGTGCCCCAGCGTGCGGGAGTGGCGAGTTTAGCGTTACTACTGATCGAGCACAATAGGGCCAGCTATAGATGCCGCACGGATTATCGACGACCTTATCCGTGGCCAGCGGCGCCGACGGGTTCCGCGATTCACGAAGGCCCAGGCTCCGCCGTGCGACCGTGACCCTGCGAGAGCACGCTGGCAGGACAGGCCAGTAACACAAGTGCCAACGTGATTCGGAACTGCCTCAGATGGGAGGGAAGATTGGTGCCCTCCATGCGCCCCCACCGCCCTGCTCGACATATGAGCGCCCGCCATCCGGGCAAATCCATTTGCCCGTCTTCACGCCGTCCACCATCTCCTCGACCAACTGCGTCTTGGCCCCACCCTCTCGTCCATCGATATCGCGTTCCAGACACAGCGGGCAGAGGCCCGGACCATCGAGGTGCACCTGAGAGTGCTTCTTACCGGGCTCCATGAAACCGATAGGGTCGCGCATACCAGCACCCAGAATACTCCTGGCTACGCATCATTGTGCCATGCACGTAGACCGCGACCTGAAACGGGTCCGCTTTGATCATGGAAACAGCGGCTGGCCAGCCGGCGCTTTGCTGATCGTCGTCGCGGGCAAGGCCGTCCTGGAGTGCTCCCCGAACTTCTGCTCATCCAAAGGAGCTTAGGCGTGAGCCGCTCTGCCCGGTATTCGGCCGCTTCGCAGTACAACGCTCATCGTTGCCCGAGATTCGAACCCGTGTTTGCGGTCCGCCACGCGCTTTCGTAACCCGAGCGCCAGCTTGGGCAGCATTTAGTTAACAGCGATGGCACCGAAACTAAAATTCTGCAAACGACCGACTTATGCTGAGCGACCGCGTCCCTCCAGATTGGTGCGCTGGTGGGACATCTCAATTTTCGGCTGGCTGGCCGCGCCTTCAGACGGGTGGACTAGAACGGGATACGCGCGTGGTGATGCGGGCGCCTGATATCGAGATTCCGGTTCCGGGGCCCCGAATCCTTTCCTCACCCCGGCTGGTCTTGGCCGCGATAGAGAGCCGCTTTCTCCCAGCTTGAGGGTCAGCCCCAGACCTCGATCGTGCGCTCGCGCGGGCCTTCAAACTCGACCAGCACGATGCGCTGGAACCGACCCAGAGCGACTCGGCCATCGCGCACTGGCACCGACACCGACGGCCCGACGAGCGCGCTGAGCACGTGAGCGCGGACGTGG
>QHSO01000081.1 GCA_003220475.1 Candidatus Rokuibacteriota bacterium
TCTCCGCGCCGGCGTCGACGCCCGAAGGCGTCATGTTCACCGTCGAAGCGTCGGACGCCGAGCAAGTGCACCTGGCCGGCGACTTCAACGATTGGACGCTGGACGGAAGCGAGATGGAGCTGATCGACGGAATCTGGACGAAGGTCGTCAAGTTGCCGCCCGGGCGTTACCGCTATCGCTACGTCATCGATGGGCAATGGCAGAGCGATCCGCTCAACACCGTCGTCGAGCCGAGCGCGTACGGCGGACACGACTCCATCCTCGTGGTTGCTGGCTAGGGCCGGTGAGTCCTCCCGACGGTCTGGAGGACGGCACGCCTGACGACGCTGGCGGGCCGGACGGCGCACGCCGTCCGGACAAGCCACTCGGTCGGGGCCTCGAAGACATCTCCCATCTGTTCTTGTCGCACAGAGCGAGCGAACCGCCGGCAAGCGTTCCGCCCGCCGCTCGACCAACCGAGCCTCCGTCGCCGCCGCTCGCCCCGCGCGGCGGCATGGCGCTGCTGCGCCCGGCCTCGGTCACCCGGGATCGGCTGACCTCGCTGCTGATGGAGTTCGCCGGCGCGCTGGAAGACGGCCTCAGAGCGATCGACGCGAGCGTTCCGTGTCATCCGTGTGGCGAGATCGACCTGCTCGCCGTGAGTCGTGGAAGCCAGCTCACCATCATCGACGTCGAGACCAGCGTGAACGATGCCCTCGCGGTTCGCGGGATCGCTCACGTTCACTGGGTCGTGCGGCATTTGCCGAACGTCCGGCGCATGTACCGCGAGCAGGGCATCAACTTTTCCCTTCAGCCGAGGCTCGTTCTGCTCGCGCCTCAGTTCTCCCCCCTGCTCCGAAGCGTGGCGCGCCAGATGACCGGTCCGCAAGCGCAGTGGATGAGGTATCACACCGTCGAATCGGCCGGCGGACCGGGGATTTTGTTCGAGCCCCTCGCGGGAGACTAGCCCGCCGGAACGCTCAGAGCGGTAGCTGGCGCGGAACTTGCCCCATTCATGGGCATGCGGTCTTTTACAATCCGTGCGGTCCTCTGGCTGCTGGTCGCCACGCTGAGCGTCGCGTGCACCAACGTCAACGCTCACCAGACACTTCCCGACGTCGAGCTCGGTGAGCCGTCGTTCTACCCGACGCTCGAAGCGTACGGTGGAGCTCCGATCGTCGGCGGCAACGACCTGCGGATCCTCCTGAACGGTGACGAGATCTTCCCCGCCATCGTCGACGCCGTCCGCTCGGCAAAGAAGTCCATCACGTATGCGCAGTACTTCTTCGAGGACGGGCCCGTTGCCGACGACGTGGTGGCGGCGCTGGCCGAGCGGTGTCGGGCGGGCGTCCGCACGCATGTCCTGCTGGACGGCGTCGGCACGACGTCGATGCCGGGCCGCCATCTGGACGAGCTCAAGGCGGCCGCCTGCGACGTGAGGACGTTCCGGGCGCTCCGTCCGTGGGCCTTACGCCGTGCCAACAACCGAAATCATCGCCGTGTCCTCGTGGTCGACGGCCGCGTCGGCATCACGGGCGGCTCGGGCGTCAGCCGCAAATGGATGGGGAACGGCCGCATCCAGGACCACTGGCGCGACACCGACGTGCGCATCGAGGGCCCGGCCGTCGCGTGGCTGCAGGCCGCATTCGTCGACAACTGGCTCGAAACGACCAAGGAGGCGCTCGGAGGGGAGGCGTACTTTCCCCGCCCGACGGAGTCAAAGGGCTCTGTGCGCACCCAGGTCGTTCGCAGCTCGCCGTCGGGTGGCAGCTTCGCGCTGTACAGCACCATCCTGATCGCGCTCAACTCGGCCCGGCGATCCATCCGGATCACCAATCCCTACTTTCTCCTCGACGATGCGATGACGGAGGCGATCCTCAACCGCCTGCAGCGCGGTGTCAGCGTCGAGGTGCTCGTGCCGGGGACGATCGATCACAAATTCGTCCGCCAGGCGAGCCGCGCCACGTGGGGACCGCTGCTGAAGGCCGGCGTGAAGATGTACGAGTACCGCCCCGCCCTGCTGCACGCCAAGACCATCGTCATCGACGGCGTCTGGGCGACCGTGGGCAGCACCAATCTGGACAACCGCTCGTTCGCGATGAACGAAGAGGTCAACGTCATCGTCTACGATCGCGGAGTCGGCGCGCGTTTCGAAGAGATCTTCGCCGCCGACCGCGGTCACGCGCGGCCGATCACCTACGAGGAGTGGCAGCACCGGGGGCTCACGGCCCGCCTCTTCGAGCTGTTCGTCGCCCCGGGTCGCGACCTGCTGTAATCGTCGGGCCTCCTCCACGTCGCTTGACGGCGACCGTGGCATCGCGCTATATCGGAACGGCGAATGAAGCATGCGGTTGCCGTCCTCTTAGTGGCCATCCTCGCCGCGCTGTCGGGATGCGCCTCTTCCGCGCCTGCGCGCCAGGCCAGCCGTCCGTTCGACGATGTGCGGCGGTTGACCGTGGTCGTGTCCGGTGAGAGCCAGTTCGCCGTTCTCGAGCACAGCGCCGAGCCCGGGCGGACGTTCGACGCGCTCTTGAAGTGGAGCCCCTACGGCACGCTGCTCAAGCCCATCGCCGATCTCGTTCACCAGGCGATCAACTGGCTGGTGGCGTCGGACCGCAAGGCCGATGCCGCCGGCGATCTCCGCGACATCTCGCCACCGCTCGTGGTCGCCACCGCATTCGAAGAGACACTCAGGGCGAGCGGGCGCTTCGATGAGGTCCGCACCGCCCGACGCGAGCCGGCCGGTCAGGACCGACGGCGCGATGACGTCGTCTTGCGGCTCACCGTGCCGGCGTGGGGCCTCGTGCGCGTCCGGGAAGGCGACCCCGATCTGCTCTCGGCGTTTGCCGATGTGCGGGCCGAGCTGGTGGCGCTGGAAACGGGCACCGTGCTGTGGAAGAACGACGAGGACGTGACGGATCCCGAGCGGCTTCCGCTGAAGTCGTTCACCGGCGATCGGCAGTTCACGCGCCAGCGGCTCATCGACGTGCTGCAGCGTGCCGGACATCGGCTCGGCAGCGAGCTGTTGTATGCGCGGAGCGCCGGCCGATGAGCGCGCGCCGGTGGCCGGCGATGCTGCTGTGGATCGCAATGGCGGTGTCGCTCGTGGGCTGCTCGAACACCGTCGCCGTCGACGTCGGTTATCCGGAAGCCGGCGTGAACCGTGCGACGCTCGCCTCGGTGCGCTCGCGGCGTGTCGAGATCCGCCCCGTTACCGACCGGCGTACGGACACGGCGGGTATCGGCGTCCAGCCGGATGAGAAGAAAAAACTGGTCGTGACGAGTCGTCCCGTGACCGACATCGTGCGCGACGCGCTCGTGGCGGAGCTGCAGCGGAACGGACACGTGGTCGTCCCCGATCGTTCCGATCTCATGATCGCCGCGGACGTCGACGAATTCGCCTTCGACGCGGTCGCCGCGCGCTCCAGCGCCCAGTACGTCGGCAAAGTCGCGCTGGCCCTCACCGTCACCGACCGGCAGAGCGGCAAAATAGTGTTCACGCGTCGCTATGTCGGTATCAAGCGCCAGAATGCCGACCGGGACGCCACGCATGCCGCGCGCGACGTGATGGATGCCGCGCTCGCCCGCGCGATGCACGATCTGGCAACCGACGCCGAGCTTGCGCACGTCTTCGGCGATAGCCGTCCGGACATTCAGCGCATCTGACAGCAGCGTATCGGGGCGGAGATCACCGCGCCCGGAATCCGCGCTTTTACTTCAGGCGGACGACGGACGGCGGCGACGCTCCAAAGAGCGAGATGTCGAAGCAATCGGCGTGGTACTCGCGATTGCCGACGCGATAACGGTCATCGCCGCTCTTGATGGCGCCACGGCAGGCGGCGCACATTCCGTCGATCGCGTAGTGGGCGGGGAGATTCATCTCCGGCTCAGGGCCAGCAGCTCGGCCTGCCAGAAGCCGAAGCAATCCCGATCGAGCGTGAACGTGAGCGCGGAGAACGCGATCTCGTACTCGTGCGCGCCTTTTACGATCTCTCGGCCGCAGACGTCGCAGGCCCTTCGCGCCGCGTTGTAGCCGGCGTAGATCCTCGGGACCTCGTGCCGGGTCACCAGCAGTCTGAGGCGGGCGCGCAGGTGGTCCGGGGCGCCGTCTCCGCTAGGGAGCGCCGGCTCGGCGCCGCCACCCGAGATCGAGCGGAACCGGTGAGCGCGGTATGTCAGCATCAACTCGCGCACGTCGACTTCGAGTCGCCGCGCGTCGGTCACGGCACGGCGGCTGGCGGACAGCGTCCAGGCCCCGGTGTCGAGCAGCGCGGCGACGTCGGACATCCCAGTCCCTCCAGGCCCCGCATCCTACCGCAACGCGGGCGCCTCCGCGAGTACGGACGGGCCCGCCACTACGCACACGCCATCGCGTAGACCTGAGTGGCGCCTGCCGGCAGAGGTCGTTCCGTCCAGTTCTCACCGCCATCGTCACTGGCGAACACCTCGCCGCCGCTGGTCGCGCAGAACATGCGCTTGGGCTGGCGCTCGTCGAAGGCGAGGGTGAACATCGTGCTCTTGGGCTTCACGCCCATGTTCACGCGCGTGAAGCTCGCGCCGCCGTCCTTGCTGCGGAACAGCACGCCGAGGTCGCTCTGGAAACCCGCGCCCGCGGCCACCCAGATGGTCTTCGGATCACCGGGGACTTCGCGGATATCACGGCAATACGTTTGGCCCTTCGGGTTCAGCGGGTCGAGCCTCGCGGTGGCCCAGTGCGCGCCCTGATCGCTGCTGGTGAAGAGCCCGGCGCGGCCGATGGCCAGCACCGTGCCCGGACGCCAGCGCCCGACGAGCACGCCGTGCATGTCCACGGTGTCGTCGTTCACGTATTGCCCGTGGCTCATGTTGTCCCAGTGCTCGCCGCCGTCGAGGCTCCGGATGACACCGCCGACTTCGATGGCGCCGTAGAGCTCGTTGGAATCGGCGGGATTGACCGCGAGCTTCAGCACACGCTTGGCGGGGTTGGCCCCGGGAGCCACGGTGACTTCCGGGAAGCGAACGCTCACCGGAACCTGTTCCCAGTGCTCGCCGCCGTCGTCGCTGCGGAAGATCTCGCAGTTCTCGTAGCCGGCGTAGAGCCGGTCCGGATCGCGAGGATCGAATGTCAGCGACCACACCGGCGAGCCGTGATCGGGAACGTCGAGCTTTTCCCAGTGCTCTCCGTGGTCCGTGCTGCGGTAGGGGCCGTGCTGCGTCCCGACATAGAGGGTGTCGGGGTCATCCGGGTGCGCGACAATGCCGCGGATGGCGGGCGCCTCTGGCAGGCCACCGCTCAGCAGCTCCCACCGGTCGTCGCCCGGAGCCATGCGATAGAGGCCGGATTGGACCGGACGGCCGGGAGCGGTCTCCCCGGCCAGACCCACGTATATATAAGGAGAGCGGTGCATGGTCATTGCCTGCTCCTCACGGCGATGGCGCTCGCTTCACATAGACCGTGTCGTCCTTCACCTGGACCGCGTACGTCCGCACGTCTTCAGCCACCGGCCCACTCAGCAGCTTGCCGGTCCGCACGTCGAAGGTCGCGAAGTGCAGCGGACACTCGACGACGTGGCCCTCGAGCCTTCCCTTCGAGAGCGGCTCCTGGCGATGACCGCAGGCGTCGCGGAGCGCATAGAACGCGCCATCGACGTTCGCGATCAGCACCCGCTCACGCTCGACGACGACCCACTTCATCGTCCCCGGTGCCAGCGCGGACACCGTCGCGACCGGCACGAAGTCGTCCAAATGTTCAGTTGAGCTCGAAGCCGAACAGGCGCGCCGCGTTCTCCGCGGTGATCTTGCGCGTGTCCGGCGCGGGAACGCCGGCGAACATCCGATCCAGAAACTCGCGCGACTTCGGCCACGTCGACTCGGCGTGCGGGAAGTCGCTGCCCCAGAGCATCGTGTCCACGCCGATCGCGTCGCGGAGCTGAACGCCGAGGTCGTCCTCCATGAACTCCACGAACATGTTGCGGCGCCAGTACTCGCTCGGCAGCAACCCTTCCTTCGACCGCCAGCCCTTCGTGAATACCGGCCGCTCGCGATACGTGAAGTCCATCTGCTTGAGCCAGTGCGGGATCCAGGCGGCCTCGTGCTCGACCGAGCCGACCTTCAGCTTCGGATGCCGGTCGAAGACGCCGGCGAAGATCATCGCGCCCAGCGAGTAGCGCACCCAGTAGTCCGTCGTGGAGCGGCCGGCGCCGGTGAGCTCGCCGAGGTTCATCGTGAATTCGCAGCCGGGGACGCCGCCGCGCGGCGTGCCGATGTGCAGGAGGAGCGGCAGGCCCAGATCCTGCGCCGTCCACCACAGGCGCTCGTAGATCGGGTGCCGATATGGGCGATCGGCCAGCGGAGCGACGGGAATGAACGCGCCGACCAGGCCGAGCTTCGCGCAACGCTCGAGCTCGTGGCACGCCTCCTCGACGTCGTCCACGTTGAGCATCGCGATGCCCTTGAGCCGGTCCGGGAACGGCTTGCAGAACTCTGCGATCCAGTCGTTGTAGACGCGGCAGATCGCCGTGAGCATGGCGCTGTCGGGGATGCGGTACCAGAACAGCCCCTGGCTCGGCTGCAGGCACGAGCCCCACACGCCGTCCATCTCGTTCTCTTTCACCATCGCCTGCGAATCGTAGGCACCGAGCCGCACGTCCTCCCACACACCGAGAAAATCGATCTGCGACGGATCCTCGAATCGCTGTCCGGCCTGCATCACCGCGCCGAGCGTGCCGACCGGCTGGCCGTCGATCACCCACGAGTCGAACTTGCGTCCCGTGGGCGTCTCCAACCGCTCCAGACGCGGGGACCGCTCGCGGAACCTGGGCTCGATGCGCGTCGTGTACAGGTCGGGCGGCTCGACGATGTGAGAATCCGCCGAGATGAGCTTGTGCGTCAGCATAGCGGAAGTCCTTCCTGACGTCGCACGTCGTTGATGATCTCGCGCACGCGCGCGCGCAGCGGCGGGTACTCGATCCCGAACTCTTTGCGCAGCCGACTGTTGTCGACCAGATAGTTGCCGGATTCCTCGCGGCCGCCCTCCTGCTCGAACGTGATCTTGGCGTCCGGCAGGAATTCGCGAACGAGGTCGGCCAGCTCGCCGAGGCTGACCGCGACGCCGCCCGAGTTGTAGATGTCGTGACGGGGCGCGTCGGCGAGCAACACGCGCGCGAAGACCCCGGCGATGTCGTCGACGTGGATGAGCAGCCGCATCTGCCCTTTCTTGGGCAGATGGACGGCCTCGCCGCGCGCGGCGCCGGTGATCAGCTGCACGTGGTCCGTCGAGCCACGCATCTTGTCAGGGCCCGTGACGTTCGCGGGGCGGACGCCGATGATCGACATCCCGTAGTTCTTGACGTACTTGCGGGCCTGGAACTCGTTGAAGATCTTGTGGACCGCATACTGACTCGTGCCGTGCAGCGGATCGTCCTCGGTCACCAGCCGCTCGCCGAAGTGACTCTGCTGACCGCTCACGGCGAGCGAGCTCGCATACACGACACGCGTGACGCCGCCCAGGCGCGCCGCCTCGAAACAGTTGTCCATTCCCAGCACGTCGAGGCGGAAGACCTGATGGGGATTCCCCTCGCCCGCCCCGATGCCGTACGCGAGGTTGATGAGCCGATCCGGTTTGACTTCGAGCACGGCGCGCATGACGTCCTCGAAGTGCGTCACGTCGCCGCGGATCACCCTGACCTTGTCGCTCAAGCTCGTGAACGGCCCCGTGCCGAGGTTGACGTCCATGCAGGTGACGGTTTCGCCCGCGGCGAGCAGGCGTTTGATGAGCCGCGGACCGATGAATCCCGTGCCGCCGATGACCAGTGTCGGCATGCAGGCCTCCCCTCGCCTCAGGACGGCAGCCCGTAGTACGCCGCGCAGTTGTCCCAGAGAATCTTGCGCTTGCTCTCCTCGGAGATCGGCAGGCTCAGGAACGACTCGACTGCGCGCGGGAATTTCGAGTCGCCGTGGGGGAAGTCCGTCGAGAAGACGATCCGGTCGTCACCGATCGCGTCGATGACGTGTTTCACCGGCTCCTCGTCGCACTCCACCGAGACGAAACACTGGCGCTTGAAGTACGCGCTGGGCGCCATCGTGAGCTCGCGCGCGTAGATGTCGCCGAGCCATTCCCAGTGCTCGTCCATGCGCCAGAGCAGGAACGGGACCCAGCCACAATTGCCCTCGAGGAACGCGACGCGCAGCCGTGGATGCCGTTCCAGAATCCCGCCCGCGCAGAACGCGCCGGCGGTGAGCATCTGCTCGACCGGATGCGAATAGATGTGCTTCAGCATCGTGTTGGCGCCGAACTGCTCGCCGACCTGCCGCAGCTGCGAGCCCGAGCCCTCGTGGAATCCCAGCGGAACCTCGAGCTCCTCGAGCGCGGCCCAGAGCGGCTCGTAGTACGGATCGTGCCAGTTGCGGCCGTTCACCTCGTTGGGCCGCAGGAACATCGCGCGGAAGCCGAACTCGCGCACGCAGCGCCGGGTTTCGGCGACGGCGTCGTTCACGTCGAACGGCGAGATCATGCCGGCGCCGAGCAGGCGCTCGGGATTCTCCTGACAGAACTCGTAGAGCCAGTCGTTGTACGCACGCGCCATGGCCGCGGCCAGCCGCGGGTCCATGTCCGGGATCGTCAGCGCGAAGAGTCCGCGCGAGGGATACACGACCGCCACGTCGATGCCCTCGATGTCCATCGCCTCGAGCTGCACCTTGGACGTCCAGCCGCGCTCGGCGAACGGCCGCCAGCGCTTCTGGTTCAGCGCGTAGTTGCGGCCCTGACGACGCTTGCTTCGGTCAGCGTCGATGGCGATCCGCCCCCAGGGCTTGCCGTGGAGGGCCAGGCGCAGGTCACCCTCGTCCTCGGTGAGGCCGACGGGCGCCTGATCACGGAACGCGGGATCGATGTAGCGCGGCCAGAGATCGGGGGGCTCGATGATGTGGATGTCGCTGTCCAGGACCTTGAAGGCACCGTGGGCCATGGGTCACCTCCGTGCGCCGGACCGTAACGCCCGACCCCGTCGTTGTCAAAGGCGTGCTCTCAGATCGCGCGCGCGGCGCGGGTGCCGTCGAGAATGGCCTGGTGCACGCCGCGTGGCGCGACGCAGTCGCCGGCCGCGTAGAGCGCCCGTACGTGGCCTTTGAGCGCGCGATACAGTGCGTCGGTGGAGCGGCTGCCCGTCGCAAGCACGACGGTGTCGACCGATTCGATGCGGCGTTCGGCGCCCGAGAAGACGTTGCGCACGATCACCGTCGAGCCCTCGACGGCTCGCAGCTCGCTGCACGGCGTGAGCACCGCGCCCTTCGTGTAGAGGCGCGTGTAGAGCGGCGCAATCGACGTCATGCCGATGTCTTGCCCGACATAGAAGAGCGGCGAGATGACCTCCACCCGCTTGCCCTCGTCCAGTAGTAGCTCCACGGTCGAGAGCGCCTGCTCGGTGTGGACGTCGTCGATCACGACCACATTGGCGCCGACCTTCGCCTCGCCGCCCAACACCCCGCGGTCGGTCACGACGTGCTTGCCGTCGCTGCCGGGGACCGACGGAATATAAGGATGCGAGCCGGTGGCGATGACGACCGCGTCCGGCCGCGCGTCGAGCACCAGCTCCGCCGTCGCCTCGACGCCCATCCGCACGTGGACACCGAGCTTGCGCACCTGGCCGGCGAGGAACCGCGCGATGCCGGCGTATTCGGCGCGGGCCGGCGCGCGCGCGGCGAGCAGCACCTGTCCGCCGAGCTCGGCCGTCTTCTCCATGAGGACAACGTCGCAGCCACGCAGCGCGGCGACGCGCGCCGCTTCCAACCCGGCCACGCCGCCACCGACGATGACGACGCGCTTGGGCGTCGCCGTCCGCCGTAGATCGCCGAGCTCGCTCTCGCGTCCGGTCACCGGATTCTGCACGCAGGTGACGGCCTTGCCCTGATAAATGCGATCGATGCACCCCTCGTTGGCGCCCACACATCGCCGAATGTCGTCCAGCCTGCCCTCGCGCGCCTTGCGCGGCAGCTCGGGATCCGCGATCAGCGCGCGCGTCATCCCGACGACGTCGATCTCGCCGCCGGCGACGAGTCGGTCGGCGTGCACCGGATCCACGATGCGGCTGGCGTGAAGGATCGGCATCCCGGGCGCGGCGTTCTTGATGGCGGCGGCAAGCGGCACGAAGACGGCCGGCGCGAAGCTCATGTTGGGCACGGACGCGGCCTGCAGCGTGTAGGTGTGGGTGCCGCCGCCGATGATCGAGAGGAAGTCGATGAGACCGGAGGCGGCGAGCCGGCGCGCGATGGCCGCCATGTCCTCCGCGCCGAGGCCGCCTGGAGTGTGCTCGTCACCCGAGATGCGGGCGCCCACGACGAAGTCGCGGCCGGCTCGCCGTCGGATCTCCGCGAGCACCTCGAAGCCGAAGCGCATGCGGTTGTCCAGGCTGCCGCCGTACTCGTCGCGGCGCTCATTGAAGAGCGGCGACCAGAACTGATCGACGAGATGGTTGTGGGCCATCGAGATCTCGACGCCGTCCAGCCCGCCCTCGCGACAGCGCCGCGCCGCCTCGCCGAACGCTGAAACGAGCTCGGCGATCTGCTCGGGCTCCAGCTCGTGTGGCACCTCGCGATGCACACGCTCGGGGATCTGCGAGGGTGCCCAGAGCACGCCGGAACCCTCGGGATCGGACTGCGCGCGCCGGCCCAGGTGCGTGAGCTGCGTGAACACGAGACAGTCGTGCGCGTGCACGGCGTCGGCAAGTGCACGGTAGCCCGGGATGATCGAGTCGTCGTGGTTGGCGATCTGCTTCCAGGCGGCGGCCGGCGACGACGGGTGGACGCTCGAGGACCCGCCGAAGATCGTGAGCGCGCAGCCTCCGCGGGCCTTCGCTTCGTGGTAGTGGACAAGGCGCCCGCTCGGCCGACCGCCCTCCGCCATCGCCTCGGCGTGACCGGAGGAGAAGATCCGGTTCTTCAGCGTGACACCACCGACTGTGATCGGCGTGAACAGCGACGTGAGCTCGTAGGCCAATCCTCGCCTCCGTCCCGCGCGGCCCGCTCGAATCGAGGCCGATACCGTATCACGCGGCAGCACCCGTCGGGCTTCGCGCTGCGCGTTGGCAAGTTTTCCAACTGAATAGCCGACGCAAGCGCCTCGTCAGCCTCACATTGTGCGCACACTTGTGGTCGTGGGGACCGTGCTGGCGGCGGGCATGCTCGCGCTCGGACTCGCGGCGCTCATCGCGTGGTTGCGCCGGCCGCCGACCTGAGCGCCTCCTCGCGCTGCGCGGATATAATGCAGCCCGCCATGAACGCGCTGCGCACGATCCTTCCGATCGCCGGATGGGGCGACGAACGCCTCCGCTCGCTCGACATCTCCGGTGGCACCGATCCGATCTTGCCCACGCCGTTTCGCGTCGGCGAGACCAGTGCCGCCGCGCTCGCCGCCGTCGGTCTTGCCGTCTCGGACTTGTGGGCGTTGCGCACCGGGCGTCCCCAGGAGGTCGCGGTCGATGCCCGCCAGGCCACGGCATCGCTGCGCAGCGGGCACTACATGAAGATGAATGGGGCGTCCGTGTCGACCGAGCGCAATGCGGTGATGGGCGTCTACCCGGCGCAGAACGGCCGGTGGAGCTATCTGCATTGTAATTTTCCGAACCATCGCGCCGCAGCGCTCAGCGTGCTCGGCGTGCCCGAGGATCGCGAGGCGGTGCGTCGCGCCGTCGCGAAGTGGGACGCGCTTGCACTCGAGGAGGCGATCATCGCCGCCAACGGTGCCGGCGGCATGGTTCGCGCGATGGACGAGTGGGCCAAACACCCGCACGCCGCCGCGATCGCGTCGCTGCCTCTGATGGAGATCATCAAGATCGGCGACAGCGCGCCGGAGAAGCTGCCCGACGGCGACCGTCCGTTGGCAGGGACCCGCGTGCTCGATCTCACGCGCGTGCTCGCCGGGCCCACGTGCGCACGCACGCTCGCCGAGCACGGCGCCGATGTGTTGAAGATCACCGCGGCGCACCTGCCGAATCTCGGCTACCAGGAGTACGACACCGGCCACGGCAAGCTGTCCGCGCATCTGGATCTGCGCGAGCCGCGCGACGTCGAGACCCTGCGCGACCTCGTCCGCGAGGCGGACGTGTTCTCGCAAGGCTACCGGCCGGGCACGCTGGGTAATCGCGGCTTCTCACCCGAGGCGCTCGCGCGGCTGCGGCCGGGCATCGTTGTCGTGTCGCTGAGCGCGTTCGGCCACGTCGGGCCATGGGCGTCGCGGCGCGGGTTCGACACGGTCGTGCAGACGGTCAGCGGTATCACCAGCCGCCAGGGCGAGCTCTTCCCGGGCTCAGCACCAGGCCCGCAGTTCTATCCGGTGTCGGCGATCGATTATTTGACCGGCTATCTGATGGCGTTCGGCGCGATGGTGGCGCTCGCCCGCCGCACACGCGAAGGCGGGAGCTGGCTCGTGCGCATCTCGCTCGCGCAGACGGGCCGCTGGCTCGTCGGCCGCGGCGAGGTGCCGGAGGCTCAGCTGAAGGACGTGCCGTCGGAGTTCACGCCGGCGGAGCTCGAGCGCTGGACGATCGCGAGCGAGACGCCGGCGGGGCGGCTGCACCATCTGGGCCCCGTGCTGCGCCTGTCCGAAACACCGCCGCGGTGGTCCCGCCCGTCCGTGCCGCTCGGCTACCACGCGCCTGTGTGGCCGGCGCGGGCGAAGTAACCGCGCGGCTCGGCCTGTCGGCAAATCTTACGATTTCCACCGCTCTCGTATTCCGACTCACCCTATGTACGCGTTGGCCTTGGGTTCTCAGGATGGGCACCGAATGTGCGTGTCGCGACCGCGGCGTAATCCGTCTTCAACGCTCGAATGCCCTCGCACATCGCGATCGAGGAGGCGGTGATGACGCTCTCTCCGATGAGCTCCCTCCGCATTACGTGCCTCATCTTGGTGTTCGTCGCTACCGTGGCGCTGGCCGAA
>QHSO01000082.1 GCA_003220475.1 Candidatus Rokuibacteriota bacterium
AGGCGCGTGGTGGCGGCGCCCACGCCGTTGCGCCAGAGCATCGGGATGACGGCGACGTTGCCGATCACGAGATCGTTCATCCGGATGAACAGCGCCGCCCGCTTCACCGGATCCATCTCGGTCTCCGCGGCTCGCCAGAGCCGATCGTACTCGTCGCTGCGGAAGCGGGTGATATTGCGCCCCGTCCACTTGTTCTCGCGCGAGGCGATCTCCCATGAGGCGAACTGCGCCATGAACACCTGCGGGTCCGGCGCATTCATGCCGACGTTGTACATCTGCAGATCGGCGTAGAAATGGCCGTAGGTGTCGGGATTGGCGGGATCGGACGAGAAGAACACCGAGGCGACCACCGACTTGAGCTCGAGCTCGATGCCGGCGCGCGCGCAGGCCTGCTTGACGATGGCCTGCGTCTTCTGGCGCGGGGCGTTCGTCGACGTCTGGAAGACAAATCGCAGGCGCCTGCCGTCCTTGGCGCGGATGCCGTCGGCGCCGCGGCGCCAGCCGGCCGCGTCGAGGACCTGGTTGGCGCGCTCGACGCTGAACTCCCAGCGCGTGTTGCGCGAGTAAAAGCGCGACGGCGAATTGAGGAAGTTCGCCGTCGTCTGCCCGCCGCGCCCGTAGATCTCTTCCTGGATGGCGCCGCGATCGACGAGCATATTGAGTGCGGCCCGCACGGCCGCGTCCGACAGCGTCGGATGCGTCGTCTTGGTGCTCGAGCGCTCGCCGTCGACCTCGCGGAAGGGATCGGTGGTGTTGAGCTGGATGTGCTCCGGGTTGCCGGTGGGCCAGACGACGATGCGGCCCTTGCCGCCCTGCTCCAGGCGGCGAAGGATGTCGTCCTCCACCTGCATGTTCCACGCGTAGTCGAACTCGCCGGTCTGCAGCACGGCGCGCGCGGCCGAGGCCGCGTCGCCGCCGCCCTTCATCTCGAGCGTGTCGAAGAACGGCCGGTTGGCCACGTGGTACGCGGTATTGAGCTCACCGCGCACGATGTCGCCGGGCTTGAAATCGACGAAGCGGTAGGGACCGGTGCCGACGGGCCGCAGGTTGGCCGGCGCGTCGCGCGAGTTCGCGCCCTTGAACGGCTCGAATACGTGCCGCGGAATGAGCATGCCGCGCGCTCCGCAGAACGCGTCCGCCCAGAACGGCGTGGGCCGCTTGAAGACCACCTTGACGGCGTGGCTGTCCAGGCGCTCGACGCGATCGATCTCGCGGTACGACGCCATCGTCCACGCGGACGTCGCGGGATCGGCCGCGTACTCCCAGTTGAACACGACGTCGTCGGCGGTGAACGGCTTGCCGTCGTGCCAGACGACGCCCTTCTTGAGATTCCAGATCACCCACGTGCCGTCGCGCGCCACGCCGCCGTTGTCGATGCTCGGCACCTGCGCGGCCAGGATCGGCACCACGTTGCCGTCGGCATCGAAGGCGGCGAGCGGCTCGTAAAAAATGCGCGACGCGTCCTGATCCTTGGTGCCCGTCGCGAAGTGCGGGTTCAGCAGCGTCGGCGCCTGCCACCAGAGCACCTTGAGCGGACCGCCGCCGCCGCGTCGTGTCGGCGTGAACGCCGGACGCGTCTGCGCCTCGGCCGACGCCGGGGGAAGCAGACGCGCGGCGAGCGGCCCCGCGACACCCGCGGCGGCCATGAGACGTAGGAAGTAGCGCCGCGACACGCGACCGCGTCGCACCCGATCGAGAAGCGCCCGGATCTCTGCGTCGCTCACGTGGCGGCGAGCATGCGTACCGCGACGTCGATCGCCTCGATCATGCTCTCGGGGTTCGCGATGCCCTTCCACGCGCGGTCGAACGCGGTCCCGTGGTCGACGGACACGCGTAGGAACGGCAGGCCGACGGTGACGTTGACACCCGAGAGACCGGTCCACCGCTTGCTCGCCTCGTCGTACGTAAAGCCGACGGTCTTCACGGGAATGTGACCCTGGTCGTGATACATCGCGACGACGATATCAAACTCACCGCCGCGCGCCCGGGAGAACAGGGTGTCCGCGGGTAACGGCCCCACGACGCGCATGCCCTCGGCGCGTGCCGCCTCGATCGCCGGCACGATCGCCGTCTTCTCCTCGTCGCCGAAGAGCCCGTCCTCGCCGGCGTGCGGGTTCAGTCCCGCCACCGCGATGCGAGCGTCGCGACGACCGAGGCCCTCCATCGTGCGCTGCGCGAGGCGAATCGTCTTCAGCACGCGCTCGCGCGTGACGAGGTCCGGCACGCGGCGCAGGGCCACGTGCGTGGTGACGTGGATCACGCGCAGCTCGTGGCCCATCAACAGCATCGCGAAGTCGGCGGTGTCGGACAGGCGCGCCAGGATCTCCGTGTGGCCGGTGTGCTGCATCCCGGCCGCCGCCAGCGCTTCCTTGTTGATGGGCGCGGTGACGATGCCGTGGATCTCGCGGGCCTGCGCGAGCGCGACCGCGCGCTCGACGTAGTCGTACGCGGCACGCCCGGCCGCCGCGCTCACCGCCGCGCGCGGCAGCGTCTGCATGTCGACGTTGGCGAGGTCCAGCACCTCGAGCGTGCCGTCGGCCCAGCGGCAGTCGGCCACGCGCTTCACGGCGTGGACGCTCAGCGGCGAGGAGACGAGCGTGAGCGCCGCGTGCATCGTCGCGGCGGCGCCGATCACGACGGGACGGCTGTCGCGGCGCACTGCCGGCTCGGCGGCCGCGCGCGCGACGATCTCCGGACCGACGCCGGCCGGATCGCCCATCGTCACGCCGAGGATCGGCTGCTTCACGCCACGGCCTCGCGCACGAGGTTGACGAACAGGTCCGGCTCGCCGAATCCGCCCGCCTTCGTCACCACCGTCAGCGGCTCGCGGCCCGGCACGCGCAGATGCCCCAGCGCCAGCCCGGGCCGCGGCGCACCGTCCAGATCGAGGCGCTCCGCGCCCAGCGTGTGATAGAGCGCGACCAACGTCTCGCCGCCGGTGACGAGCACGACGTCGAAGCGCTCCGCCTCGAGCCGCGCGCGCGCCTGTGCCGCGAGCTCGGTGACCGCGCCCGCGCGATCGGCCTGCGGCGCGTCGGGCGTGGCGAGCAACGTCAAGCCGGCCTCGCGCGCGGCCTCGATCTGACGTCGCGTGGCCGGATGTCGGCTGCCGGCGACGATCAGCCAGCGCTCGCCGGCCGGCGGATCGACGCGCGCCGCGGCCAGGCCGAGGCGACGCGCGAACGCCAGCGCCAGCCCCGCCGCGCCCACTAGGAGCGGCGGCGCGTCGAGCTCGAGCACGGCCTCGATGAGGGCGTCGAGATCGGCGTCGGTCTCGGCGTCGGCGACGATCACCATGCCCGCGAGGCGCACCAGCCGAGCGGTCAACGCCGAGCCGCCCTCGCGCACGCGGCCGAGCGGGATCCAGGCGAGCGGGCGATCGAGCTGCGGCCGCAGCAGGTCCACGACGTTCGACGAGCCGGACGCGCGCGGGAACGTCGGATCCTCGGCGATCGCCGTCTCGGCGACCGGCACGGCGCCCACGGTCAGCACGCGCTCGACGACCACACGATGCTCGGAGGGCAGGGCGGGGCACACGAGCGCGGTCGTGGACGACGTCGCGCGCAGCAGCGCATCGAGCTCGGCGCCGATCTGGCCGCGCAGCGTGGAATCGATCTTCTTGAAGAAGCGGCTGCGTGCGACGTTGCGCGCGACGCCGGCCACGCGGCGGGCGGCGTCGACGGCGTCGGCCACGATCGTGAGCGGCAGCTGTGCGGCGGGAGTCATCGGGGGCTCACACTATAGAGGTATACTTGCGAGGATTTCAATGCCACGGAAGGCCCCGCTTGTCTTCGCGCTGTTCCTCGTGCTCGGCGCCATCGGCGTAGCGCTCTATGCCGCTGCGATCGCACCGACCCCCGAGGCCGCGGCGCCGTCCGCCGTCGGCCCGCGCAGCGAGTCCGAGCCTGCCGCCGCGGCCGGCTCAACGGCTCCGGCGAGCCCGTCGCCCGCCGCCGGACCGAGCATCGACGTCGCCCTCAAGCAGCTCGACCTGATCAAGCCGACGCGGGCGCGGCTCGCCGAGGACTTCACGCTGCCGTCGCACGCGGGCGGTGATTTCACGCTCTCGGCGCAGCGGGGCAAGGTCGTGCTCGTGAATTTCTGGGCCACGTGGTGCCCGCCGTGCCTCGAGGAGATGCCGGCGATGGAGCGGCTGTGGCGTCGCCACAAGGACGCGGGGTTCGTGCTGGTCGCCATCTCGCTCGACGGCGATCCCAAGAAGGTGCCGCCGTTCGTGAGCTCGCACAAATTCAGCTTCCCGGTCGCGCTCGATCCGAAGATGACCGTCGCCGAAAAATATGGCGTGCGCGCGCTGCCGTCGAGCTTCGTGATCGATCGCACGGGGACGATGACGGGCGTCGCGCTCGGTCCGCGCGCGTGGGACGACACGGCGGCGCACGGCCTCGTGCAGGCGATGCTGCGCTGATGGGCTCCTCGCTCGGCGTGGCCGTCGCGTTCAGCGCGGGGCTGTTCTCGTTCCTGTCGCCGTGTGTCCTGCCGCTGTTTCCCTCCTATATTTCGTTCATCACCGGCATGTCGGTCGGCGATCTCACCGGCGACCTCGGGGCCGATGCGCGCCGCCGCGTGCTGCTGCACGCCGTGGCGTTCGTCGTCGGCTTCTCGCTGGTGTTCGTGGCGCTCGGCGCCTCGCTCAGCGCGGCCAGCCAGGCGCTGTTCAAATATCGCGACGTCATCCGCATGATCGGCGGGGCGCTCATCATCGTCTTCGGCCTCTACATCGCCGGCGTGCTGCGCATCGGCATCTTCGGACGCACGGCATCCGTCCAGATCCGCGAGAAGCCGGCGGGCTATCTCGGGTCGTTCATCGTCGGAGTGACCTTCGCCGTGGGCTGGACGCCGTGTGTCGGCCCGATCCTCGGCGCGATCCTCTCGCTGGCCGGCACCGCGGAGACGGTGGCACGCGGCGTGGGGCTGCTCATGGCGTACTCGGCGGGACTCGGCGTGCCGTTCCTGCTGTCCGCGCTCGCCCTCGGCCCATTTCTGAAGTTCTTCAAGCGCTACCGCCCGTTCATTCCGACCGTCGAGCGCGCGGCCGGCGTGTTGCTAGTGATCGTGGGCGTGCTCGTCTTCACCAACTACTATCTCGTCCTGAACTCCTGGGCGAACTCCATCACCCCGGAGTGGTTGTTGAAGCGCTTGTAGTGGAGGCCGCACCCGTTCGGCCCGGGGCCGTCGAAGCCCCCTCCGACTGATGCGTGTCCACGTTCGCGTCCCGGCAACCTCCGCCAATCTCGGTCCCGGCTTCGACGCGCTCGGCCTGGCGCTGGCGCTCTACAACGAGGTGGAGGCGCGCGAGGCGGACGGCGTGACGGTGACGGTGCAGGGGGAGGGCGAGGGCCAGCTGTCGAGCGGAGCCGAAAACATCGTCGCCCGCGGCGTGCGGCTGGCGTTCGAGGCCGCTGGACAGCCGTTCAAGGGCGTGGCGCTGCGCTGCGTGAATCGCGTGCCGACGGCGCGCGGGCTAGGCTCGAGCGCGGCGGCGTGGGTCGGCGGTCTCGTGGCCGGCGATGCATTGCTCGGCGGCGTATTGATGCGCGACGAGCTCCTCGCGTTGGCCGCGCGCGCCGAGGGCCACCCCGACAACGTCTGCGCCGCGCTGCTCGGCGGCCTCACCGTCTCGTGCGTGGACGACGATGGCCGCATCGCGGCCGTGTCGTTGCCGGTACCCGACGGTCTCGCCTGGGTGGTGCTCGTGCCGGCGACGACCGCGTCCACCGCGGAGGCACGCGCGGTGCTGCCGCGCTCGGTGCCGCTCCGTGACGCGGTCTTCAACGTGCAGCGCGTGGCGCTGCTGCTCGCGGGCCTGCAGGCGCGGCGCCCCGACGCGCTCGTCGCGGCACTCGAGGACCGACTGCATCAGCCCTACCGTCGCGCGGTGTTTCCGTGGATGCCGTCGGTGGCCGAGTGCGCGCGCCGCGCCGGTGCGCTCGGCTGCGTCTTGAGCGGCGCGGGACCGTCGCTGCTGGCGCTGGTGTCCGGCGATGGCCACGCGGTGGCGCGTGCGATGGAGGCCGCGCTACGCGTGGCCGGCGTCGAGGGGCGCGCGCAGACGTACACCGTCGACACCTCCGGCGCCACCGTGCTTCGGGTTCACGGGTGACCACCGCGCCGGGTGTCCTGACCGATCGCGATCTGCGCGACGCCGTGCGCGAGGGCTGGATCGCGCCGTCGGCGCCGCCGGCCGACGAGCAATTCCAGCCCGCGAGCCTCGACTTGCGCCTCGGCCCCGTCGCGTATCAGCTACGCGCGAGTTTCCTGCCGTACCGCGAGAGCGTGCGCGAGCGGCTCGAGGGCACGGCGAACAACGATCTCGTCATCGATCGTGTGCCGCTCGAGGGCGGCGCCACGCTGCAGCGCGGTTCCGTCTATCTCGTGCCGCTGCTGGAATCGCTCGCGCTGCCGCCCGACGTGCGCGGGCGGTCGAACCCGAAGTCCACGACGGGCCGGCTGGACGTCTTCACGCGCGTCATCACCGACGGGACGCCGCGCTTCGACGAGATCAAGGCGGGCTATCGCGGCGCGCTCTACCTCGAGGTCTCGCCGCAGTCGTTCCCCGTGCGCGTGTACGCCGGCCTATCACTCAATCAGCTGCGCCTGCTGGCGGGGCCGACGTCGATGTCCGACGCCGCGCTCGCGAGTCTCTACCGCGAGACCCCGCTGCTCTACGACGACGACGATCGGGTACTGCCGCTCGAGCGCGTCGCCTTCAACGATGGCCTCTGCATGGGTATCGACCTCTCGGGCCGCGCGACGGGCGGCGTCATCGGCTATCGCGCCCATCCCAATCCGCCCGCGGTGGACCTCGCGCGTGTTGGGCACTACGACCCGAGCGAGTTCTGGGAGCCCATCAAGGCGCCCGCGCGCGACGGCTACATCCTGGAAGCCAATCGCTTCTACATCCTCGTCTCCAAGGAGCGGATCCGCGTGCCGCCGGAGTTCGCTGCGGAGATGGTCGTTTACGACGCCGGCGCCGGCGAAATCCGGACCCATTACGCGGGGTTCTTCGACCCGGGGTTCGGCTTCGGCGACGGGACGGTGCTGGGGACGAAGGTCGTCATGGAAGTCCGGGCGCGGGAGGTACCGTTCATGGTGTACGACGGCCAGACGTCCTTCAAGGTGTGGTTCGAACGGCTGCGCGGCCGGCCCGCGCGGGTCTATGGCGTCGGCCTGGCGTCCTCCTACCAGCACCAGACGCTGAGCCTGAGCAAGCAGTTCAGGCGCTGACGCCGGTCGGGCCCGCGTTTGTCGCTTCTTGCGGGGCGGGGTCCCTCGGTTAGAATGAAGGTGTGGCGAGGTGAGGGGCTGCGCGCGAACGGTTGAGACCCCATGGAGGGTCCCATGGCAGAACAGAAGAAGAAGGAAACACGGCCGACCAAGCCCAACGAAGGCGGTGGTGACGCCGCGACCGCGAGTCCCGAGATCGCGAAGAAGGGCAAGAAGATCAAGGAGGACATCGACAAGCTCCTTGACGAGATCGACGACATCCTCGAGGAAAACGCCGAAGAGTTCGTGAAGAGCTACGTTCAGCGAGGCGGCGAGTAAGCGGTGCCGATCTACGAGTATCGCTGTCGCGGCTGCGGGCACGATTTCGAGAAGTACGTGCACGGCCCCGCGAGCAAGGTCGCCTGCCCGACGTGCCAGAGCGGGGACATCACACGCAAGCTTTCCGTCTTCGGTCTCAGGAGCGATGGTGGCGTCATGACCGCGCCCACCACCGGCGGCGGCGGATGCTGCGGCGGTGGCGGCTGCGGCTGTCACTAGTACGTTCGTGATCGCGCGTCAGCTCCACGAAGGGCCCGTCAGGGCCCTTCGTTGTTAATGGACCTGCGCCGGCTCGAGGTCTTCGCCAAGGTCGCCGAGCTCGGCAGCTTCTCGCGCGCCGCCGAGGCGCTCTATCTCACCCAGCCCACCGTGTCCGAGCACGTGCGCGCGCTCGAGGACGAGCTGGGCGTGCAGCTGCTCGATCGGCTCGGGCGCGGCGCGACGGCCACGCGCGCGGGCCAGCTGCTGCTCGGCTACGCGCACCGCATGCTGGCGCTCGCGCGTGAGGCGCAGCAGGCGCTCGACCAGTTTCAGGGGCGCATGAGCGGCGAGCTGGTCATCGGCGGTAGCACCATCCCCGGCGAGTACGTGCTGCCAGCGCTGCTCGGCGCGTTCAAGGCGAAGTATCCCGACATCTCGGTGTCGCTGCTCATCGGCGACTCGCGACAGGTCAGCGAGTGGGTGGAGCAGGGACGCGTGGAAATCGCCGTCGTCGGCGCGCGCCCGGCCTCGCGCGCGTTGCAGTCGCGCGAGCTGATGCCCGACGAGCTCGTGATCGTCGTGCCGGCGGGCCACCCGTGGGCGACGCGCAAGACGGTGACGCTCGACGAGCTGCGACGCGAGCCGATGGTCGTGCGCGAGCGCGGTTCGGGCTCGCGTCAGGCGATCGAGCATGTGCTCGAGGAGGCCAGCCTCTCGCTCAGCGCGTTCCGGATCGTGGGCGAGATGGGCTCGACGCAGGCGATCAAGCAGGCCGTGCGCGCCGGCGTCGGCATCGCCCTGATCTCGCGACGCGCCGTCGAAGACGAGTGCCGTGCCGGGCTCGTCGCCTGCGTGAAGGTGAAGGATTTGAAGGTCGCGCGCAGCTTTCACCTGCTCACGCACCGCGACCGCACCCGCTCGCCGCTGGCCCAAGCCTTCGTCGACTTCCTCGAATCCCAGCCGCTCGACCGCGCCTCCCAAGCGGTATGAGTGACGACGCGCGCTCGGGCAAGCAGGTGCGGCTGACCTCGTACGCGTCCTGCGCCGGCTGAGCGTCGAAGATGGCTCCTGGAGATCTCCAGGAGGTGTTGAGCGTGTTGCGACGTCCCGCGCTGTCGCCGGAGACCGCGCGCAACCTGCTCGTCGGGCTCGGTGCCGCCGACGATGCGGCGGTCTACCGGATCAGCGACGAGCTCGCGCTCGTCGAGACCGTCGACTTCTTTCCACCGGTCGTGGACGATGCGTGGACGTGGGGCGCCGTGGCCGCCGCCAACGCCATGTCCGACGTGTACGCGATGGGCGGCGAGGTGCTGTTCGCGCTCGCGGTCGCCGGCTTTCCGCGTGAGATGGACAAGAGCATCGTCGCCGAGGTCTTTCGTGGCGGTGCCGAGAAGGTCGCAGAGGCCGGCGGCGTCATCGCGGGCGGCCACACCGTCATCGACAACGAGCCGAAGTACGGGCTATGCGTCACCGGCCGCGTCCATCCCGACCGCGTGCTCATCAAGGGCGGTCTGCGCGCCGGCGATCGGCTGTTCCTCTCCAAGCCGCTCGGCACCGGCGTCATCACCACGGCCGCGAAGGACGGCGCCGCACCAGACAAGGCCGTGACGGCCGCGATCGAGAGCATGCTGCGGCTCAATCGCGTCGCGGCGCGCGTCGCGCGGGATACCGGCGCGGCGGGTGCGACGGACATCACCGGCTTCGGTTTCCTGGGCCACGCGGGCGAGATGGTCATCGCGTCCGGGGCGGGCGTCGCGGTCGATACCTCATGCGTACCCTTCCTTCCGCACGCGCGCGCGCTGGCGGAGGCCGGCCACTTCAGCGGGGGCATGAAGCGCAATCGCCGATACCTCGAGGGACTCTTCACGACTCGCCTCGAAGTCGCGGCGGACGTTCCCGCGCTGATCGTATCCCTGCTTATGGAGTCCGAGACGTCGGGCGGTCTGCTCTTCTCCGTGCGCTCCGAGCGAGCGGACGCTGTACGTGAGACATTCCGCGCCGCGGGCGAAGACGTGTGGGAAATCGGGGAGGTGCTGGCGGAGCCGGTACTGCGGCTGCGGAGCTAGTGGGCCTGCTTGGGATCTCGAGCCGACTTCACGAAGGCGATGAGGCGTTTCTTCAATTCGACGGGCATCGGGGCATCGGGGAGGCGGCGAGTCGCGGCGATCGTCCCGCGGTAGGTATTGATGAAGGCCACGCAGGGTTGACAGCCCTCGATGTGCCACTCGAGCAGGTCGCGGAGATGGCTCGGAAGCGAACCATCGAAGTAATCACCAAGGAGCTCGGCGATCTGCCGACACTCCATCTCGGACGGGCCGCCGGAACCGCACTCACCCATCGCCCACCATTATAGATAGATGCCGCACGCGTTGCCCGGGATTCAGCCTCGCTGACGCGCCAGCCAGGATACACCTTGACGGGCGGACGGGACGCGCGCGGTATGCTGCCCGTGTGCCCAGGGTCGCGGTACTGACGCCCTTCGGCCTGCCTTCCGTGCGCGGCAACGCCATCACGACGGAGCGGATCGTCGCCGGTCTGCGCGAGCGCGGGGCAGAGGTCGCGGTCTGGGATCTCTCCGCCGTCGCCGAGCCTGACATCGCGGCCGGCGTCGAAGACTGGCGCCCCGCCATCATCCATGCCTTCCATGCGTTCCGTTCGGGGCCGCTCGCGCTCCGGCTGGCCCGCCGGCTCGAGATCCCGCTGGTCGTGACGCTGACCGGTACCGACGCCAACCACGAGCTGTTCGACGCCGAGCACGCGCCGATGGTCCGCCGCGTTCTCGAGGGCGCCGCCGTGGTGACGGCGTTCGACGCCTCGATCGCCGAGCGCGTCGGCGGCGTCCTGCCCGACGTGCGCGCTCGACTCGTCGTGGTTCCGCAGGCCGCGCGCTTTCCGCCGGCGGAGCCGTTCGAGCTCGAGTCGCGTTGGCCCCTGCCGGCGGACCGCGTTCTGTTCGTGCTGCCGGCGGGCATTCGGCCGGTGAAGGCGCCTCAGCGGCCGCTGGTCACCTTTGACGACGTCGTGCGCGCCGAGCCTCGCGTGCGGCTGCTCTACGTCGGGCCTGTGCTGAATGCGGCCGAGGGTGAAGCCCTTGCGAAGGCGCTCGCCGGCCGGCCGTGGGCGCGTCATCTTGGTGCGATCAGTCACGCGGCGATGCCGGCGCTGCTTGCGCGAGCCGACGTCGTGCTGAATTGCTCGATCTCCGAGGGTGGGATGGCCAACTCGGTGCTGGAGGCGCTGGCGCTCGGCCGCGCCGTCCTCGCCACCGATATTCCAGGCAACCGCGCCCTCGTCGAGCCGGGAGTGACCGGGCTGTTGTTCGACAGCGACGCGGAGCTGCAGGCCGCCGTGCTCCGCCTCGCACGCGACCCGGCGCTGCGCGCGCGCCTCGGCGCGGCCGGACGCGCGCGCGTCGCCGAACGCTACCCGCCCGCGCGTGAGATCGACGGCTACCTGTCCGTCTACCGGCGAGAAATTCCAGTCCGTGCTTGAGGATGGCGCCAACCTCGGGCATGCTCGCGGGCAGGGGGCCGTTACGGTCGATTCGTTCTCGCCGTCCGATGACGCGGATCCGGGCAAATCTGAGCACGCCCGCTCCCTCGATGGGCAGCGCCGGCGCGACAGCGCCGAACGGGGCCATCCGACGAGCACGCGGATGCCTGCTTGCGGGCCGCACCTCCGGAGTCGAGGTTTGGCGTATCGCTTGCACCATATAATGTCCCCGGGGACCGAATGGCCGGGCGACGTCATCCAGGGAGAGGAGATGCGATGACCGACGACGGCCGCGTCCGGGAATTCGTCACGGCGTTCGAGGAATTGCGCGCGGAGGTCGAGAAGGTGATCGTCGGCCACCGCGAGATCATCAATCACGTTCTTATCGGCATGTTCGCGGGCGGCCACGTGCTGCTCGAAGGTGTGCCCGGCCTCGGCAAGACGCTGCTGGTCAAAACGCTGTCGGAGAGTCTCGAGCTATCATTCTCGCGAGTCCAGTTCACGCCCGACTTGATGCCCGCCGACATCATCGGAACGAACATCATCGTCGAGGATGCGGATGGCCGGAAGCACTTCCAGTTCCAGCAGGGTCCGCTCTTCGCGCACGTCGTGCTGGCCGACGAGATCAATCGCGCGACGCCCAAGACGCAGTCGGCGCTGCTGGAAGGCATGCAGGAGGCGTCCGTCACCGTCGGCGGCGTCTCGCGTCCGCTCCCGGCGCCGTTCTTCGTGCTGGCGACGCAGAACCCGATCGAGATGGAAGGGACCTATCCGCTGCCGGAGGCGCAGCTCGATCGTTTTCTCTGGAAGCTGCGCGTACGGTATCCGGCCATCGAGGAGCTCAACGCCATCATCGATCGCACCACGCAATCGCGGCCGATCTCCGTCGACCGTGTGATGAGCGGCGCCAAGGTCCTCGCCTTCCGCGAGCTGATCCGCGAGGTCCCGGTGGCCGCGCACGTGCGCGACCTCGCCTCGGGCATCGTGATGGCCACGCATCCGCAGTGGGCGGACGCGCCGGAGGTGACGCGCCGCTTCGTGCGCTACGGCGCCAGTCCGCGCGGCGCGCAGGCCCTGATCCTCGGCGCCAAGGTGCGCGCACTCGCCGAGGGGCGCTACAACGTCAGCGCCGACGATCTCAAGGCGCTGGTGGCGCCGGCCCTGCGTCATCGCGTGATCCTCAACTTCGAGGGTGAGGCCGAGGGCATCGACATCGACACGCTGCTCGGTCAGATCGTGGACAGCGTCGAATCGGCGACAACGCAGGCGCGCGAGCCGTTCGTCCGATGACGCCGAACGCGGCGCTCGAGCAACTGGTCCGACAGGTCAGCGCGCAGGTGCGATGGCGGCGCGTCGAGCATTACGCGCTGCGCGGCCTGTTCTGGGCGTCGTTGCTCGCCGTCGCGCTGCTCGCGCTCAAGGGCGCCGTCGGCCCCCTGGCGCTGCCCGCGGCGGGCGCGCTGCTCGTGCTGGGCGTCGTCCTCGGCGCCGCCTGGGGTGCACTGCAGCGGACGAGCCGCGCCGATGCGGCCCGGCTCGCGGATCGTGCGTTCGGGCTGGAGGATCGCGTGGCTACCGCGCTCGAGTGGGCGGAGCGTCCCGATCGCACGGCGCTGGTCGACCCGCTCGTTGCCGACGCGACTGCGCGGGTCGAAGCGTTGCAGTCGCGCCACATCATCCGGCGCATCGTGCCGCGCGAGGCGCGCTTCCTGCCGGTGCCGGTCGTGATCGCGCTTGCGCTCATGCTCGCGCCGGCGTTGCCGCTGCCGTCCGGGCGGCTGCCGGACTTCACGCCGGGCTCGCAAGAGGACGAGAAGGAACAGCGCACGGGCTCGGGCCTGCTCGAGGAGCGCTCGCGACCCGAGGCGCGCGAGCGCCTGCGGCCACCGGCCTTCGAGGAGCGCGAGTTCCAGGCGCGCAGCGGCGCGTCGACGGCGAGCACGGGGGGCGATCTCTCGGCGGTGTTCAAGGACACCTCGCTCTCGTCGCAGCGCCCCGACTTCAACAGCTTCCTCAAGCGGGGTGACGAGCGTCTGAAGCTGCTCGAGCAGGTGGACCGGCTGCCGGACCTGGCCTCGGACTTCACGGCGAGCCAGTACAAGATGGTGTTCCGCAAGTCGAAGGCGCTCACGGGCGGGCTGCGACCCGATCAGATCTCGCCGCAGAAGCTCAAGGAGCTGCTCGAGGAGATGGAGCGCCTCGGGCGCAAGGGCGGCAACTGGAGCGGCGACGTCGGCGAGGGCATGGAGGCGCTCGAGGGCGGTCAGACGGACAAGGCCATGGAGGCGATGCAGAAGGCGCTCGACAAGATGCGCGCGCAGGAAGAGGCGCAGCGTTCCGGCAAGGGGCTGCGCGGCGGCCGCGACAACGAGCGTGGCGGCGGCTCGCGCGATCGTCGTGGCGGCGGTGAGGGCGGCGGCGAGGGCGAGGACTTCGGCGAAGGCGAAGGGCTGCTGCCGGGCAAGGGCAAGAGCGCGTCGCCGAAGGGCGAGGCGAGCCGGCGTTTGTCCGCAACGCCCTACGACGTCGGCGTCGAGGGGGAGTCGCGCCGCGGGCGCAAGGAAGGCTACGACACGAACATGACGGGTCGTGGCGGGCCGATGGCGTCGCGCCTGAACTATCTGGGCGTGATCGGCCAGTACCGCAAGCTCATGGAGGACGCCATCACGCGCGAGGCCGTGCCGCGCGACTATCACTCCCAGATCAAGGACTACTTCCAGGCACTGGATGAAAGATAGGATCGCGGTCAGCGACTCGCGGCAGACGTTCTTCTCTCCCGAGTTCCTGGCGCAGCTCGAGCGGCTGTCGTTGCTGTCGCGCCGTGCCTTCCGTGGCAGCGTGAAGGGCGAGCGCCGCAGCCCGCGTCGCGGACATTCCGTGGAGTTCGCCGACTATCGCGCCTACGGCGTCGGCGACGACCTGCGATACGTCGACTGGAACATCTACGGTCGGCTCGATCGTCTGCACGTCAAGCTCTTCGTCGACGAAGAAGACCTTTGCCTGCACGTGCTCGCCGACGCGTCCGCCTCGATGGAGTTCGGCGCGCCGTCCAAGCTCGACTACGCGCTGCGCGTGGCCGCCGCCCTGGGCTTCGTGGGTCTGGTTAGCCACGAGCGCGTGGGTGTCGGTATCCTGCGCGATCGGGCGACGGAAGGCTGGCCGCCCGCACGCGGGCGCAATCAGGTCGTCGCGCTGCTCGACTTCCTCGCCCACGTGACGCCGCGAGGTCCGACGCGGCTCAACGCGGCACTCGGCGAGTACGCGTTGCGCGCGCGCGAGCCCGGGCTCGCGGTGGTCATGTCCGACCTCCTCGATCCGCAGGGGTTCGAGTCGGGGATCCGGGCGCTGCTCGAGCGCCGCTTCGACGTCCACGTCATCCAGATCCTCGACCCCGCCGAGCTCAACCCGGATCTCGTCGGCGACCTCCGCCTCCATGACGCCGAGAGCGGTGAGGCGCGCGACGTGACGATGGACGGCGAGGCGCTGCGTGGCTATCGCGATCGGCTCGCGCAGTTCCTCGAGCGCGTGGAGACGTTCTGCCGCGGCCACGAGGTCGGCTACCATCGTGTGAGCACCGAGACGCCGGTCGAAGAATTCGTCGTCGCGCAGCTGCGCGGACGGGTCGTCGCGTGAGCTTCCTGTCTCCGCTCGCCTTCGCCGTCCTCGGCATCGCCGCGCCGCTCGTGCTCCTGTACTTCCTCAAGGTGCGCCGGCGCGAACACCGCGTGTCGAGCCTCATGCTCTGGGGCGCCGAGCTGCGCGACCGCGAGGCCTCGGCATTCTTCCAGCGCCTGCAGCGCGATCCGCTGCTGATCCTGCAGCTGCTCGCGCTCGTCGCCCTGGCCGTCGCCCTGGCGCGGCCCATCGTCACCGTCACCGGGGAGGGGGCGCGCAAAGTCGTCGTCGTTCTCGACACCTCGGCGTCGATGAAGGCGCGCGACGTGTCGCCGTCGCGCTTCGAAGCCGCGCGTGCCGACGCGCTGTCGTTCGTGCGTCGTCTGGGCGAGGGCGCCGAGATCATGGTGATCGAGTCGGGCGTGCAGCCGCACGTCACCGCCGCGCTCGGACGCGACCGCGACCGCGCGCTGTCGGCCATCCACGCCGCGCGCGCGCGCGACCTGCCGCAGCGCCTGCCGGAAGCGCTGCGCACGGCGCGCGCGCTGGTCGGCGCCGATCCGCGTGCCGAGATCCACGTCTTCACCGACGGCGCGTTCACGCTGGGTGAGGCGCCGGAGACGAGCGACCCGCGCATCCGCTGGGTCGGCGTCGGACGGCGCGGCTACAACGTCGGCATCGTGAGCCTCGCCATCCGCAAGACGTACTACGGCACGTTCGGCTATCAGGCGTTCGTCTCGCTGGTCAACCACTCGCCCGAGGCGCAGACGTTCGACTTCGCGCTGGCCATCGACGGACAGGCGATCGCCGAGAAGTCGCTGACGCTCGAGCCCAACGTCCGCCGCTCGATCGTGCTGCCCTTCGCGCACCAGGGTGGCGGCACGGTGACCGCGAAGATCAACGTCAGCGACGACCTCGCTACGGACAACGTCGCGTACGCGGTGATCCCGCCGCCGAAGAAGATCGCCGTGACGCTGGTGAGTCCGGGCAACCTCTTCCTCGAGAAGGTTCTGCGCACGGATCCCACGGTGGCGCTCGAGGTGAAGACGCCCGAGCAGTACCAGGGCGGCATGGGCGACGCCGACGTCGTGGTGCTCGATTCCTCGACGCCGCCGAAGGTGGGACCAGGCCGCTTCGTCTTCGTCAACACCGTGCCGCCCGACGTGCCGCTGGAGGTGCTCGGCCGGATCGAGGGCCCGACGGTCATGGACTGGGATCGCACGCATCCCGTCATGCGCCACGTCGAGTTCGCGAAGGTCGCCATCCAGGACGCCATGCGCGTGCGGCCGCTCGCGGCCGGGCGTGCGCTCGTGGAGGCGGTGGGTGGTCCACTGCTCTACGCGCTCGAGGAGCCGGACCGCAAGGCCGTCTTCATCGGCTTCGACCTGTTCAAGACGGACTTCCCGCTGCGCGTCGCGTTTCCGCTGATCCTATCCAACACGCTGCGCTGGTTGCACCCCGCCGCGCTCGAGCAGTCGAGCCTGCAGCTGGCGGCCGGTCAGCCGATGCTGCTGCCCGTCGCGCACGGCATTTCCTCCGCCACCGTGAACACGCCGAGCGGGCGCGCGGTGAAGGCGCTGGTCACGCGCGGCGTCGTCTCGTTCACCGATACCGACGAGGTCGGCGTCTACACGCTGTCAACCGCACGCGGCGACCTGAAACTCGCGGTGAATC
>QHSO01000269.1 GCA_003220475.1 Candidatus Rokuibacteriota bacterium
TGTAGCCGCTCCCCCCGCGCGAACGCCGCCACCGTCTCGATCGCGATGCGCAGCATGTTCGCCGACGCCTCGCGGGTGTTGTACCCGATGTGCGGCGTGAGCAGCACGTTCGGCAGCGTGCGCAAGACGTAGTCGCCCGGCGGGATCGGCTCCGTCTCGTGCACGTCGAGCGCGGCCCCGCGGATCCGGCCGGCGCGCAGCAGCTCCACGAGCGCAGCGTTGTCGACCAGCCGCGCGCGCGCCGTGTTGACGAACCACGCGCCCGGCTTCATCCGCTGGAGTAGCGCGCGCGTGATGATTCCCTCCGACTCCGGCGTGTACGAGAGATGCAGTGAAACCACATCGGCTCCCGCGAAGAGATCCTCGAGCGAAACCAATGTCAATCCGTGCACGGCGCGCTCGCGCGACGCTCGCCGCGTCCAACCGATCAGCCGCATGCCGATTCCCGCGCCCAGCCGCGCCATCTCCGTGCCGATCGGGCCCAGGCCCACGATGCCCAGCGTCTTGCCGCGCAGCTCCATGCCCACGAAGCGGCCGGGCTCCCAGCGGCGCTCGCGCACGCTGACGAACGCGGGCCCGATGTGGCGCGTGAGTGCGAGCATCATCGCCAGCGTGTGCTCGGCGACGGACGTCGCGCCATAGTCCGGCGTGTAGGCGACGGCGATGCCGCGACGCGTGGCCTCGGCCACGTCGATGCAGCTGTTGTAGCCGATGCCGAGAAAGCTGATGAACCGCAGGCGCGGGCACGCGCGCAGCACCTCGGCGTCCATCTCGGAGTAATCGAGGACGACGACCTCGGCCGGCTGCAGCCGCTCGATCAGCGTCGCGCGGTCCGACGGCGGCCCGTCGTAGAAGTCCACCTCGCCGAGCTTGCGCAGCGGCTCGAGCTCGGACGGGTCCTGCACGCAGCCGGCGCCGTCGGGGAAGACGATCCGCATGGCGAGATGTTGTACCGTACTGAGCGCCGTGTCCACCGACCGCTTGGCCGCTTTGCGGGCGTGCTGGCATCCCGTCGCCTACGCGGACGTGATCACCGCGCCGCACGCGACGACGCTGCTGGGCGAGCCACTCGTGCTCTGGCGCGACGCGCGCGGTGCCGTCCATGCGTTTCGTGATGTCTGCGTGCACCGCGGGACCGCCCTGTCACTGGGCCGCGTCGACGGCAACGAGATCGTCTGCGCGTATCACGGTTGGCGCTATGGCGCAGACGGCGCGTGCACCGCGATCCCGCAGCTGGCGGAGCCCACGCGCGTGCCGGCTCGCGCGCGCGCGGTCGTGTATGCCGTGTGCGAGCGATACGGCATCGTCTGGGTCGCGCTTGCCGAGCCGGCGTGGCCGATCCCCGACGTGCCGGAGCTGGAGAATGCCGCCTGGCGCGTCGTGCGAACCGGTCCGTTCGCCTGGGCGTGCGACGCCTCGCGGCAGGTCGAGAACTTCACCGACTTCGGCCACTTCGCGTTCGTGCATCCGGGGCTGCTCGGCGATCCTGCGCAGCCGGTGGTCGCGCTGCACCTGCCCTACACGATCGTCGAGCACATCGACTGGGGCGGCCACGATGGTCTCGTATACCTCTTCGCCTCCCAGCCGGTCGCCGACGATCGCTGCATCGGCTACTGCCTGGTCGCGCGCAACTACAACCTCGAGCAGCCCGACCACGTCATCCAGGCATTCGAGCGGACGATTTTCGGGCAGGACCAGCGTGTGGTCGAGTCGCAGCGGCCCGATTGCGTGCCGTTCGATCTCGCCGCGGAGCTTCACCTGACCTTCGACGCGGTGGCCGTCGCGTACCGGCGCGCAATGCGGGTGAACGGCTTCGGGTGATCTTCGCCGCGTTCCGCGTCAAGAGCTTCCGGTTCCAGTGGCCGGCCGACCTGCTGACGTCGTGGGCCTTCGAGATGGAGACGCTCACGCTCGGCTGGTACGCCATGACGCAGACGGGGTCCGTTCTCATGCTGACGGTGTTCGGCTCGCTGCAGTTCCTCGGTACTCTCGCCGCGCCGGGCTTCGGCGTGCTGGCGGATCGGCTCGGCGCCGGCGCGATGCTCGCTGCGATGCGAGCGAGCTACGCCGCGCTGGCCACGGTGCTGATGGCGCTGGCGATGGCCGATCTCGTCACACCGGTCTGGGTGCTCGTGCTCGCGACGGTGGGCGGGCTCGTCCGGCCGAACGACATCGTCATGCGCAACGCGCTGATCGGCGACACCATTCCGCCCGCGCACCTCATGGGCGCGCTCGCGTTGTCGCGCGTGACCCAGGATTCGGCACGGATCGGCGGCGCGCTCGCGGGAGCCGGCCTGTCCACGGCCCTCGGCTTGGGCCGCACGTATGCTGTGGTGAGCCTCGTGTACGTGGCGAGCCTGGCGCTCACGTTCGGCGTCTCGTGGCGCGCGCCGCTGCCCGATCCCGCCAGCGCCCCCCGCGCCTCGGTCGTGTCCGCGTCCGGGTGGCGAGATCTCTTGAACGGGCTCACGTATGCGGTCACGACGCCCGCGCTGCTCGGCATCATGCTGCTCGCGTTCGCGATCAACCTCACCGCCTACCCGATCTCGGGCGGCCTGCTGCCCTATGCCGCCGAGCGCGTCTACCACGTCGACGCGCGGGGCCTCGGCCTGCTCGCCGCCAGCTTCTCGCTCGGCGCGCTCGCGGGCTCGATGACGATGGTCGTCACCGGCGGCCCCGAGCGGCCCGCGCGCGCCACGCTCGTGCACACGGCGCTGTGGTACGCGCTGCTGCTGGTGTTCGCGCATGTCGGGCGCGTCGGCGTGGGCATGGCGACGTTGCTCGCGGCGGGGTTCGTGCAGAGCATCGCGATGATCTCGATGTCGGCCACCATGCTGGCCGATGCCGCTCCGGGCTTCCGCGCGCGCGTCATCGGTGTGCGGATGCTCGCAGTGTACGGCCTGCCGCTGGGCCTGCTGGCGGCAGGGCTGCTGATTCCGCGCGTCGGTTACCGAAGCGCCCTTACGCTGTACACGACGCTCGGCCTCACCGTCACGATCATGATCGGGCTCGTCTGGCGCGCCGCGCTCTGGCGCGCGCGCTGACGGACCCGCTCAGCTCGGGGTCCCGGCCTTCAGCTCGTCGAGCTGTCGCCGTACGCCCGCCACCATCGACGCCAGATCGGACGTGAGCATCACCAGATCGAAACCGCGCTTGATGGCGCCCGCGGCGAACGCGGCACTCGCGCAGTGCATGCACGCCTTCTTGCCGTGCTTGTGCGCGGTGTCGCGGATCTTGTCGCAGGTGGCCATGTGCTTGGGATCCGGGTTGTCGGGGCGCGGGGTCATGTCGAGCGCGAACGCCAGGTCCGAGGGCCCGATGTAAATCGCGTCGAGGCCCGGCGTGGCACAGATCGCGTCGAGGTTGGCGAGCCCTTCCTTGGTCTCGACCATGCCCATCACGACGATTTCGTCGTTGGCCTTGGCCACGTAGTCGGCGCCGCCATAATGCACCGCACGCACCGGCCCCGACGACCGGATGCCCACTGGCGGATAGCGACACGCGCCGACGGCCTTCGCCGCGTCCTCCGCGGTGTTGATGAGCGGCACGAGAATGCCGTACGCGCCGAAGTCCAGCGCCTTCATGATCGCCGCCGGGTCGTTCCACGCCACGCGCACCACGGGCACGGTGTCGGTCTGTGAGATCGCCTGCAGCATCGGCCAGAGATTCGCCATGTCGGTGAGGCCGTGCTGCATGTCGACGACGAGGGCGTCGAAACCCTGCCGCGCCATCACCTCGGCGGTGAAGCCGTTGGAGATCGAGAGCCAGCCCATTGTGACGCAGCGTCCCTCGCGCCAGATCTGCTTCATCTTGTTCGGTCGCATCGTCGCACCTCGCGGTTGTGGATGTCGTCGCCCGGCGAGCGCGAAGCGTAGCACACCGGCGGCTGGTCGCCGTCGGCGACTCGGTGTATCGTGCGCGCCGACAAGGAGGACCACCCTATGGCTCAGGCGACCCTGCCGGCGTGGATCCAGACGCTGCGTCAACGCGCTCCCGAGTTCGCCGACGGCTACATGGCGCAACGCGAGCGCATCCTGCGCGACGGCGCGATTCCCGCGAAGTACAAGCACCTGATGACGATGATCGTGGACGCGCTGCTGTCGCACCCGGACGGCGTGGCCACCATCGCCAATCGCGCCCGCGCCGCGGGCGCCTCCGAAGCGGAGATCCAGGAGGCTGTCGAGGTCGCCTATCTCTTCGGCGGCACGCCCGCGCTGGTCACGGCCGTCAACGCGTTCCGATCATGATCCTCGATCGGTTCAAGGTGCCGGCCAAGGACCAGATGCTCGTCTCCGAAACGGATTTGCGCCGTACGGTGACGCAGATCTTCGAGAAGCTCGGCGTGAGCGCGGAGGACGCCGCCGACGCGGCGGACGCGCTGACGATGACCGATCTGCGTGGCGTCGAAACGCACGGCGTGTCGAACATGCTGCGCGCCTACGTGCGCGACTACCGCGCCGGCAAGCTGGATCCGCGGCCCGGCTGGCGGCTCGTGCGCGAGTCGCTCGGCACCGCGGTGATCGACGCCGAGCGGCGGCTCGGCATCATCGTCGGGCCCAAGGCCATGCGCCTGGCCATCGACAAGGCGCGCGCGGTCGGCGTCGGCATCGTGACCGTGTACAACAGCGGCCACTTCGGCGCCATCGGGCACTTCGCGATGCAAGCGGCCGAGCAGGACATGATCGGCGTCTGCTTCACCGGGGCGAGCGTCAGTGTGGTGCCGACGTTCGCGGCCAAGCCGATGCTCGGCACCAATCCGATCGCGATCGCCGCCCCCGCCCGGCGCGAGGCGCCGATGCTCTTCGACGCCGCGACCTCCGCGATCGCGGGCAACAAGATCCGCCTGGCCATTCGTCTCGGCTCGCCCCTGCTCCCCGGCTGGGTCTCCGACAAGGACGGCAATCCGATCACCGAGGAGAAGCCGGTCTTCGACCGCGACGAGTATTACCAGCTACCGCTGGGCGGCACGCGCGAGCAGGGCTCGCACAAGGGCTACGGCCTCGCGCTGATGGCCGAGGTGCTGTCGACGGTGCTCGCCGGCGCGCTGCCGATGATGCTGGCGCCCGGTAACGGCAGCAAGAACCACTTCGCCGCGTACGACATCGCTGCCTTCACCGACGTCGATCACTTCAAGGACACGATGGACCAGATGCTCCAAGCGCTGCGTACGGCGCCGCCGGCGCCGGGCCAAGAGCGCGTCCTCTATCCCGGGCTGTCGGAGTTCGAGGAGACGCAGCGCCGGCGAGCGAAAGGCATTCCGCTACACAA